>CAZSTW010000003.1:105112-186728 GCA_964609845.1 uncultured Planctomycetaceae bacterium
ATCACTGATGACGCCAGTATTGCTGCTCCCAGGCAGACTTCCTGTAACACAACCAGCGTAGGCAGCCTCAGATACATAAGACTGAGCCCGTTGCACCTGTCCGATTTCTGTGATTCCCAACAGCATCGCGGCGAGAAACGGCATCAGCAGCGCCGCTTCAACTGCCACGGCACCTCGGCGGTTTGATTCATTGCCGCATTTCGTCCGACGTCGCATTGATCGAAGACGTCCTGATAAATCTTTCGTTTGACACCGCATGACAGCGTACTTTCATTAGTCGTGACGCATGGTACACATTGCGGACAAGCTTCCCTTCAGATAACCGGTCGTCGGGAAGAAGGTTACTTTCGCAGCCGGGACCGTAATCTTCACCGTGATCTGGTCTCCGGCCTTTGCCGTGGACACATCGACAGCCGCGTTGTTCACGAGCACGGTCGTTGTCGCACCGGTAATGTGCTCAGCACTGATCAGTGTATTCACTTTCGTCAGGACCGCTGCGCTGGTCGCTCCATAACGGATACCTGCCCGGCAACCCTGGCGGGCCGCATCCTGAATCAGGTGGTGAACCATGTACCCGAATGAAATCTCGAACAGACCAAAGATAATCAGAAACAGAACCGGTGCGATCAGTGCCATTTCCACGGTACTTGTACCAGCACGATCCGGCGACTTTCTGACGCGATGAATCAGGCGAGCTTTCATGACATTCTTCGTTCTGAGCCTTGAGTGATGCACGAATACGCGATGATCTCAACGGGCCCCAGATCACGACATTCGAAGGCAATCGTAGTTCACGTGGTCGTTGAGTCAAATTGTGAGTGAAAGCTTTTTCAAAAAACTCAGAAATGAAGGAAATCGGCATCACCTGTTGCCCAAAAGTGATGCTTTCCGGATACATGACGGCAAATTGTGCGCGGCTTTTCCCGTTGCCTTCGCTTTTCTTCCGTTTTTTCAGCGACAGCGAATTCCCTGACCGAGACTGCATGTAACGGCAGAAATGTCAGCTTCATTTGGCAGTAAAAAGGAAAGGCGGTCTCCGATGAATCGATTCTACCGTAGCGTTTGGCAAGCGGGTCTGGCTGTCATCATCATCAGCAGCTTGGGTTTGCCCGTTGAAGCACAGTCGATCGGTGACAAACTGGTGACCTTCCTGGACGGTCAGGTCAGCAGTCGCGTTGGAGGTGGTGGTTCTTCTGACATGGCGACCGAGGCCTTGCGTGTTGCAGGCGGCGAGTTCTATCCGGGTGATCTGGGCCTAGATTATCCCGGCGACGGTGATTCTGTCTGGGGAACACTGGTCACGGTGATTCGAGTCACCGACGGCGTCTGGCTGGACGTCTCTCCGGGCAACGCCAGCCAGCCGGGCGATATCCTTCAGTTTGGAGGCTCGGCCAAGATCAACGACGTTTCCTATCCGACAAGGTTTACGGCGGTCACCCGGACGGTCAACGACAGGAAGCGGCCCTCAGGCGTTTATCAGCAGAATTTCGGCAATGTGCGATCTGTGAAGAGTGCTTCAATCGATGTCACTCAACTGTCGCAGGGATGGATCCGTATCTATCGTCCCGTTCCTCGCGTCGATACGGACAATTCGTGGAAGTTCACGGTTGTCAACAATACTGGATCGTCACAACCTTTCACGGTCATGTTTGGCATTACGACGGTCAATACGCAAACAGCATCTTCGGCGAACACGTCTGGAAGTTTCTATGTTTTCAAGATAACGACCGACGGGACAGTCCCCTGTGTTGTCAACAACGACAACACGATCTATGTCGAGACTGGGAAGGGGAATGAGATCTTCAGTACGGACAGCAATTCGGTCGGGCTTCGGCAGCTCAGCCAGTGATGGAAAAAATTCCACCGTTCCGTGACTGTCTATACCGTTTCCACCTGTTCTGGGTAGTACAAATGATTCGAAACGTTCGTACTGTGGGGTACTTCTGCCTCGCACTGTTGACACTGACAATCGTGCATGAAAAGGCCGAAGCACAGACCATCGGTAATTCGATGGTGACGTTCTTGAATGGTCGAGTCGGGACGCGAGTTGGAGGTGGCGAATGTGCTCATATGGCAATCGAAGCGTTGCGAGTCGCTGGCGGCGAGTTTTATCGAAGTGACCTTGGCGCAGATTCTCCGGCATCGGGCGATTATGTCTGGGGAAGCTTGATCACTGTGATTTCGTCCTCCAATAGTAAATGGACAGATTCGAATCCGGCCGTCGCCTGTCTGCCAGGCGATGTGATTCAATTTGGTGCTGGAACCAAGATTGCAACGGCATCATACCCGACTCGGCACACGGCCGTTGTTCAGGCCGTCAACACCAAGCAGCGTCCATCCGCCGTCTTTCAGCAGAACTTCAACGCGGTACGGTCTGTCAAGACGGCTACAATTGATGTCACCAAGTTGACCGCTGGCTGGATTCGAATTTACCGACCGATTCCGCGCATCAACGCTGCAAATACCTGGAAATTCACTATCGTGAACAACGCGTCTACCCAACAGACGTATTCCCTGATGGCAGGGACAACCACAGTCGGAACAGTGACAGTTGCGGCTGCCAACACTGCGGCAAGCTTCTATGTGCACAAGGTTACGACAACAGGAGCAATTCCGAGCATCGTCAACAACAGCAACACGATCTACGTCAATAATGCCAAGGGAGACGAAATCTACAATCCTACAACAAGTACGTTTGGTATTCGGCAACTGGCCCAGTAATCCGGTACCTAATCCTTGCGGTCGGAATAATCAACGAACAACCCCTGTTTTACAGGGGTTGTTGCGTTTCTCAGGCTGTGAATCTCGCCTGCGTACGGGAAGCCCGTAATACGTGATGGCTTTCACGACCTGCGACTTAAAAAAACTCCTGAGGAACATCATGTCGGTATCAATGCGAAATCGGCCGACGCTCCTCTGGACATGCCCAATCATCTACCAAGGCTCCTCCCCTACGTATGCCCCCCCGGTGCGGGGAAGCTATGATCTGGAATGATGTGGGATAATCGTCCGACCCGCATTCTGGGCCGCTCGTTAGGTCGTCATCGACCGGAAGAGGCATTCTTGCTCAAGATATCCCGGCGTTTCACGCTGAAACGCGGGTGGAAGAGGGGCTCACGCCAAGGCACAAAGACGCGAAGGGAGGAAAAAGGGAGAAGAGGTTGGGGAGCGGCGATGTCTGGATTGCTTGAAAATTTTGCGTCTTGGCGTCTTGAGCGAAGCGGGCGTGAGGTTCATCGCTTGTCTCGCGCCAAACAGCGCGAGTACGCGTAGAATTCTGATTCCACACACCACGCGAGATCAGCCGATGAAAAACTTCCCATTTTGTAAAAAAAGCGTGTCAGAATCTGTGCTGAGGTGAGTTTACCCAGCCAGGAGAACCTTGATGACCGAATTCCCCGGAACGCGATTGACTCTGCTGGCTGGCATCAAATCGCCCGAGAATCGCGAGGCGTGGGAAGAATTTATCGCTATTTACCGGCCTTTGATTTATCGCATGGCACGACGACGGGGATTGCAGGATGCGGATGCTCAAGATGCAGCGCAGGATATACTGATTCGAGTGGCAGCAGCGATTGAGCGTTATGAACCTCAGCCCGGGGTTCGCTTTCGACACTGGCTCAGGCGAGTCGCCAGCAATGCGATTCTGACGTCACTACAGCGTCAGCCTCGTGATATCGGTGCGGGTGGAACAGCAGTTCACGAGATTGTTTCGCAACAACCCGATCTTCCATCGCAACTGGAAGCTGAGTTGGAAGCGGAACTGCTGCGTGAGATGTATTTGAGAGCGGCGGCCGTTGTTCGCACGGAGGTCAATGCAGAGACATGGCGTGCGTTCGATCTGACGACCCTGCAGGGGGTGTCCTGTGAAGAGGCTGCGGTCACTATCGGTAAGTCCGTCGGAACGGTTTACGCAGCCCGCAGCCGAATCATCAAACGATTGCGTGAGCAACTCGAACGAATGCAAAAAAATGATTCGTCCGGGTGATCGAATGGCCCGAGTTCGAAATCAGCAGATCCAAAACGGGAAACGCCATCAGCAGATTACGAGATTTGTCACACTGTCAGGTAACCATTCCATGAATCATTCTCAACAGGTCGAAGCAGCAGGTTCTTCCTGCGACCATGCTCGAATCGACCGCTTCTTGACGTCTGATCATTACCGCATGGAAGATGAGGATCCGGAACTGATGACTCATCTGAATGCGTGCCTTGCGTGCCGGGAGTACATGGAATCACAGGCCGCCGACATTCAGATTTGGAACGAAGCCAGGACGCTCTTGCGGCCATCGGAATTCGACAGCGCCAGCTCAGCGGAATACTCCGCCGCGGGCTCACTTGGCCGATCGAGTGAGCATCCCGTTTCAGTCCAGGAGGTTCTGGATTCCCTGGCGCCGACGGACGATCCTCATCGCCTGGGACGCCTCGGAACGTACGAAATCAGTGGTGTGGTCGGTGTTGGAGGAATGGGCGTTGTTTTGAAGGGGATCGATCCGGCTCTTGATCGAGTGGTCGCGATCAAGGTGATGGCACCTCGCTTGGCAAACAACGAAGCGGCAAGAAGACGGTTCTCACGCGAGGCCAAGGCAGCAGCAGCCGTGCTGCATCCGAATGTGATTCCGATCTACGGTGTCTCCAGTGACAGTTCCATTCCATTTCTGGTCATGGCGTATATTCGCGGGGGATCGCTACAGAAGCGACTGGCGAGTGAAGGGCCGCTCCCACTGGTCGAGATCCTGCGGATCAGCTCGCAGATCGCCGCGGGCCTCGCCGCGGCCCACGAACAGGGCCTCGTTCATCGTGATATCAAGCCAGAGAACATTCTGCTGGAAGAAGGCGTTGAACGTGTGACGATCACCGACTTCGGCCTGGCACGAGCCGTCGATGACAACACGATCACGCAGAATGGTTCGATCGTGGGCACGCCGATGTACATGTCGCCAGAACAGGCTCGCGGCGACCAGGTGGATCAAAAGAGCGATCTATTCAGCCTTGGCAGCATCATGTATGCGCTCTGTACAGGTCGTCCCCCATATCGAGCCGACAGTTCCTACGGAGTGATGCGGCAAATCATTGATGAATCGCCGACACCCATACGAAAACTGAATCCCGAAATTCCTGAATGGCTGGCCAGGCTCGTCGAGCGCCTGATGTTCAAGGAAAAGACTGGCCGTTTTACGTCGGCCAGCGAAGTCCACAAATTGCTGGAAGGCTGTTTAAGCCACGTTCAGCAGCCCGAGGCGATCTCGCTGCCCACCATCCCCGGGATCACTTCGACAAGCGGCAGTGATTCTTTTCTCAAAACACGTCGGGGAGTATTGACTCTGCTGGCAGTCGCCACGGCTGCCGTATTGATTGCGGCTTCGCGCATGCTGCCTGTCGAGAACCGTTCGACCACCGGTGTTCCATCACTAACCCAACCAGAAGCGAAACCATATTTAATGGTCGAGAAGCACGAATCGGATGACTCGGACAGTTCGGTCTCGATTCACCGCTGGAAACTGAAGGGGAACTCCGTCGGAAAGGTCGTGATTCGCGTGTTGCATATCGAAGATGGAAAAGCTCGCGTTCAAGGTGAAAGTGTGTATGAGAATGAAAGCGGGAAAGAGGGGACGATTGAGGTGGAATTGCATCTCATCAACTCCGAGGAACCGCTTCCATTTGCGGGTAAAGTCATCATTCCCACGCTGGCGGTCTCGATGGCTGGTCTCCACATCAGGCCACAGGCGGCGGAGAAAGTCATTCTGCCATCTGCATTGACCAAGGTATCATTTGCGAGCAAGGGAAGACTCCAACAGCATTCTCAAATCTTGATGCACGGTGCCAGCAAGAAAGCAGACGTTGAGGACAAGCCGACATTGGAATCGCTGATGGAAGCATCCAGAAGCGGAGGAGATTTTCTCGTGACAACTGTCGATTGGGAAAGCGTTGAAGAAGAGAAGTAGAAAGATTCATTCACCAACTTTTGCCAAGCCAGGGACAACCGACGGTATGCAACGATCATTCAGATTACTCTTAATGTCGCTCGTGATCATGCAGGCTGGCTGCAATTCGAAACAATCCAATGAGGTAACAGGAACTCAAGCGAATCGAATCGCAATCGTTACCAAAATCATCTCCGGCAATACACGAATGCCGAGCGAGTTACTCGACGCCAACTTTATTCAAGACGTGACAGGCGCGGGTGGAATCGGGCCACCGGATGTCAAATCCTTCGGCAAGCTGGCGGTTGCGCCTGCTGACTTACCTGCGTGGAAGGCAATTCTTGCTCCACTTGAGGCATATAACCTGCCAGCAGCCTATGCCGCACCCAAAGAAGCCTGTCCATGGTGGCTCTCAGCCGCCGAATTCTCAAAGCTTGAAATGTACAGCCCTAAATCCCTTACCGGACGAGTCAACGGTTGGGTCGGAGTCGCTCCCGATGGCCGGATCTTCATGTATTCGTTCAGCATGTAAGCGTTCATCAGTACCGATCGGCAGGCCTACCTGCAGAACTGATGATATTGCAACCAACTCGACGCGACTCATTTTTGTTCGAGATTTGAAAACGGAGATTCCAGCAATGAAAACATGGTTGATGATTCTGTGTGCGGGCCTGTTTGTCACAACGGCTGTTGGGGCCGAACCCAAACAATCGCCGCGTGAAGTATTTGTCGCCTACTTTCAGGCGATGAGCCTGCGCCAGGAAGATGTCGCAGAGGAACTCAAGTCGGCTGAATCGACTGATACGCTGCACATGATTATTGATAAATTGAACATCCCGGAACGTCTTCAGCCCTTTTACGAAATGTCGACGTCCAACCGGGCTCTGGTTGTCGCCAAGCCCTTTACCATTCTGGCGTCTGTGCAGGACAGCGACGAAGTCATCTATGCCGAGCTTCTGAAGCAGGATGGCGAATGGCGAATTCGGAATCTCAATCGAACCAGCCCTGAAAATGCATCGTGGCTGATGAGCGGTTTTCAGATCCATCCGGATGTTCGTCTGGATCTTTCAACCAGCGCCCTCGTTGGCGAGTGGTGGTATCCGTGTGACTCATCCGTCGTCCTGAAAGAGGACGGAACTGGCACGGAATTGATGGTGGGACCCGGCGGGCGTAGTCCCGAGCAAAAGCCGGAACGGTTCATGTGGAAGGTCAAGGGGACGACATTGAGTCTGCGTTTTGCTGATCGGGAAGAGCAACTCGTGATTACCTCGATCGACCATACACGCGTCAGTTTCAAGGCTCCCAACAAGGCGTCGCGAAGTGGCTGGACTCGGAAGGAAGATCTGTCCGAGTGACGATACTCAGCGACCGATTACTTTGCTCGAACAGGGATCTGGACCTCTGAAAACTGCTTCTTTTCGGCAACGAACGGGCTGTTGTAGCCAAGCACGCGAAGTGGTCCTGTTGCTTCATAGGCATCACGATGAGCCTGCAGCCAGCCTTCCAGTCGACGCCTGGCATCGGCAACGCGTTCTTTATTGGCACTTCCTCGGATACCGATACTGATCGCCATGTGTGCGGGGGAGTCCATCACCTGGACCTTCCCCGCAGTGCCGAGTCGTCCTTGCTGAGTACTGCGGTACATGAAAGACATCGCTGTCTTTTTCGTCGCGTTCCCCTCGGCTGCATAGGTCAACTCGACGGGAGCAGTCATGGCAATGTCGCGTTCCTTGATATGATTGAAGAGTGTCAGGAACGCGGTTCCTTCCAGAAGCGTCATATCCGTTCTCGCCAGGCGATACGTGGGATACTGCTGCAAACGGATTTCTCCGACCGGTGCCGGCTCGGGAAACCCCTCTGGAATTGGAGATTCTTCTTCCATTTCGAACCGGAGAATATCGCGAGCTTCGACCAACGCGGCTCGCCATTCTTTAGCCAGCTTTTTCGCATCGGTGGTTTTGGTCTGTTCCGTTCGTCGAAATATTTCTTCGACAAATACATTGGCCGGCATCGCTTTCAAGACTTTGTCCGCAGCCGATCGACAAACTGCAATCTCCTTTTCAGAATCTCGCAATCTGTCTGCAGCTTGCAACGCGGCGTCAAGCTGGGCGGCAGCATCCGTTCGGGACAACTTCATCTCATCTGCGAAAGAATTGCGAGGGAGTTGCGACGAAACGAGGGCGACATAAGCAACGCTCATCACAAAAAGCAGAAATCCATTTCTCATGCTTCATCCTTAAATTACCGTTTCAAATTGGTGGCAGCCAATCGTCGAGTTCTGTGAAGCCGGGCGCATGGACCCCAATGCACCCAGCCTGCAAGCATGCATGCGTGAAAACAATTGTTGATTGAACTGGCAGCTCATCCCACGGCTCGCCGCTCACAGGCCTGATCAATTCGGAAGTCGACTGGGGTAGCCATAAATGTCGAACGATGGTCGCCATCGGGCATAGACCTTGCGCATCGTTGCTTCGTCCATTTTGAACGAGTTCTTCGTGTACTTCGTCAGTGCAGGAAGCTCGTTCTGAATCGCAGGTTCGACCTGGCTGAAGTCGAGACCGAGGGATGAATAGACCCGACGCATCTGCCCCAGCGGGTCAGCTTCCAGATCTTCGAATTTCAACTCGTGCAGGCGTCCGGCCGGGATCAAGTGCTTGGTCTGTTCGTAGGTCTCGATGCAGTCTGAGTAGACATTGAAGACCTCTTCTTCCATCCCGTCAAACACAGGTTTGCCGAGCCCGTTTTCCTTGAACAACGTCCGCCGCAGATGCATACCTGAGTTAAAGACCGCATATGGATCACGGTGGATGTAGACAAATTTGGCGTCTGGAAACATCTCCAGCAGGATCGGAATGCGGAACGTGTGGGACGGAGATTTCAAAACGACTGGCTTGTTGGCACGGACCGTCAGTTTCTTGACGAACGTCATGAATGCCGTCTGCCATCGTTGCCGTTCATCCGGGGTCAACTGCTTCAGATCCATGAAGCGTTCGTATTTCTCAGGACGTCCCTGATGAGCCAGCATCAGATAGGGCGAGATCAGCGTCATCAGCAGCAACGCCATCTCATCTTCCTGCGGCAGATCCCAGCCCGCGGGAATGTTGTCCATCGGCCGCGTCTTCGGCAGGACCCAACCGGTCAGTCGTGTCACAACTCGCTCGGTCAGCAGAAAATTCCCAGGGTACATCACCTGGTACAAGTTGGGGTAGGTGAACTGAGGGTCCAGAGTCATCAGGTTGTGCAACAGAGTTGTCCCGCTGCGCCAGTGCCCCAGAATAAAGATCGGAGGTTTCTCGATCTTCTGGCGGGCGATGCGACCACCGAGAAGCACTGATTCCAGCAGATCGTTCCACGAGTTGAGGACGCTGAGTGCTGAAATTGAGACCATGCGCGGCAGGCTGGTCCAGTGCATGGGGGGCCGACTGGCGAGCAGACGCACCCAGGTTCCAAACGTCAGGCCGTGCCAGACGCAGAAATGCCCCTGCTTCTTCGGCTTGCTCTCGGGCCGTTCGTTTGTTCCGCCTGCGGGCGGCGGAGAGTTATCAGGAGACTGGGACAATGGAGTCGACGTCACTCAATGCTCTCTCTCAGGTCTGAAACGCCAGCACGCGTTTCCTTCAACAACGGCAAAACCGGGCCGACTGACGACTGAGTCCGTTCAGCCCGAAAATCGAGGTACCGTAAAGTAACAAGTTTCTCGCGTGCGTGCGAGTTTGCTGGTCGTCGAAACAGCTTCAATCGCCATTTTTGCGAGTGTAGTTGAAAGCCACGCAGAGTTTTCTGGATCGCTGATAAACACCAGCCCCGACCCCTCAGTTTCCACTTCTCAACGATTGTCACTGAAGACTACGCGGAAAACAGTTCTGTGACTGGTTTCCCCTTGCCATCTTCTGTTGCGTAGAACGGCCGCTTCTCAATATCAAACCCGGTTTTTGGGCTGATCCCCATTGCATGGAAGATCGTCGCATGCAGGTCTGAAACGGACACGGGGTTCTTGATTGCCAGACACGGGCGTTCAGCGGCAGTCTCACCGTACAGGAATCCCTTCTTGACTCCTCCACCAAACATCACGACCGAAGTTCCGCCGGTAAAGTGGCGGTGCAATCCGTAATGCTTCGGCTCCTTCAGGATGTCCGTTGGTGCCGTGGCCTGATCACGTGCGTTGGAGCCCGGGACACCTTCAATAATCATGTCGCGGCTGAATTCACTGGCGATCACCACCAGTGTCCGGTCCAGCAGACCTCGCGCTTCCAGGTCACGAATCAACTGTGCGATCGGTCGATCCATCTCCTTGTGCAGGCGGTCCACAGTCGCGTGACCATCGGCGTGAGTATCCCAGTGAACGAATGGGATGTACTCGGTCGTCACTTCGACAAACCTCGCTCCCGACTCCACCAGTCGTCGAGCCAGCAGGCAGCCTTGCCCAAAGCGACCGGTGTTGTACTTCTCGTAGCTTTCCTTTGGTTCCAGTGACAGATCGAAAGCATCGCGATCCTTCGAGCTAAGCAGACGATGTGCGTTATCCAGCGAGCGGAGCATCGACTGCTGGTGATAGTCGCTCATGAACTCGCGCTGGGGATTCTGATCGAGCAACTTGCGGAACAGCTTCTGTCGACTTTCAAATCGGCCAGGCTCCATCCCCTTGGGTGGGCGAACCGCACGAGCCGCTTCATCAGGAAACGGCAGGTTCATCGGACCGTACTCTGTGCCGAAAAAGCCACCCTGAGTAAACGCCTTAATCTCTTCGTTCTCTCCGATCCCTTCCAGTCGCTGCCCGATATTGATGAAAGCAGGCATCACGGGATTGCGTGGCCCGAGGACTCGCGAAATCCAGGCTCCAATGTGAGGTGCCGCAACCGTCTGTGGCGGAACGTATCCTGTGTGCCAGTGATACTGATGCCGCGAATGCAGGATGCTTCCCAGGTCCGGTTGGAAGTGGGACCGAATCAACGTCGCGCGATCCATCACGCTGCCGATCTGTTCGAGTCCTTCGCAGATCTTGATGTTGTCGACGGCGGTGTCGATCGATTTGAAGGTACTCATCACCTTTTCGACGGGAGTGCCGATTTCAAACGGATGATACCGCTTGGGGTCGAACGTCTCGGGGGCGGCCATTCCGCCGGCCATCCACAGCAGGATGCATGAATCGGCCGTTGGCTTCGGGTGCACAACAGATTCGTTGCCCAGCAGCGATCGAGGTCCGGCAGACATCAATGTTGCGGTCGATGCGGCCGCCAGTTGACCAAGGAACGTGCGGCGGGCGATCGCTTCGGCCTGTGATTCTGTTTGTGAAGCTGGATCTCTCATTGCGTCATTCCTTCATGAGGGAAATTCCCTCAACTCGAATCGAGCAACGGCTCAAGACCTGCAACCGCGGCTCCCGAAAACACTTGTCAGGTTATTAGAAACTATCGGATCAATTGAAACTCTGGTTGCATCAGGATCGACCATAACAGGTCCTGGACCGATTGCTCGTCAGGTTTTGCTCCCAGAAGGTCTGCGATCACGGCCGATTCTGCAGGAGAAGGGCTTCGAGAAAAAGCGGAACGGAACAACCAGTTACCAAGTGCCGATGGGGAACCTGAGTGGTTTGCGATCATGAATTTCGCACCGCGAGCCAGATCGTCTGCGAGAGTCTGGCCGTTCGCCAGGTCAATCGCTTCGAGCGTTGTCAGTTCACTGGGTCGCATGCTGACAATCTGATCCCGATTCGGACGTCCCAATGACCGCATCAAGGCGTCTCCCTTCACAAGAGAGGCACGCACCATCCGCACAGAACCCGAGGTACTCGAATTCAGGAGCGCCAGCAGTTCAGGGCCGGCCCGGCCCGACCAGACTGCGGCGTTTTCCACGGGGATCGCAGGCTTCCAATCTGTCGGGGCCGTTTTGAATTTCCCATTTTTGTCTGGCAGCGACGTCGTCCATTCCCAATCTGCTCCCGAAGCAATCGTCTGAAGAGACTTGTCGGTCAGCGTGACGCGAGCTTCGAACACAAGACCTGCAGGATTCGGTCCCGCACCAGCATTCTTCGCAACAATTAAGATCTCGTTTGCACCCTGTTTGAGTGCTGTATCCATCGACACCGCTTCGACTGTTTCCCAGTTGTCATCAGCTTGCAGCTTGCGACCGTTGACGAACAGCGAATATTCATTGTCACAGGTGATCACAGCAATCGCCCGGATGGGTGCCATCGAGAGATTCAGCTGACGTCGGAACGTTACTGTTTCACCGGCGGGCGAGGCTGCCGAAGCCTTTGCATACGACCAGATCCACTGTGACTGAAGTGCGGTGAGCGCGGGTGTCTTTTCTTTCTCGCCCGCAGGCCGCTTCATCCTCAGGACCTGGGCATCAGGCTTTGCAGGTGCTGCCCCTGTGATCTGCCAGACAGCATCCATGAACTGCTCCGCAGTCATGCGACGGCTCAGCGGGCCACGGAAAACGAATGCTCCGGCATCGGGAGCGACTTCCTGAGCCAGCGTTTGTGCCTGGTAGGCTTGCGAATTGCAGATCAGTTCGATCGTCTGCTTCAGATCGTATTTGTTGTCGACCAGGTTACTGGCGAGGAAATCGAGCAGATCGGAACTCCACGGTTCGGTATGCATTGCATCGACAGGATGAACGATGCCGCGCCCCATCAGGCGGTGCCAGATGCGATTGACGATTGTCCGGGTAAAACGGCCGTTTTCCGGGTGCGTCATCAACATCGCGAGTTGCTTCAGGCGTTCAGGCTGCGGTGCATCGGCCTTGATCTGGCCAAGTTCCGGAAAGATCCAGGCGGCAGTTGCCACGCGACCGACCTTCTTGTCACAACGGTGAATTTCCAGAGGTTGCGATGCATAGATCGCGGCCAGTCCATAAGCCTCATCCAGTTTCCAGCGGTCAATGAAGCTGTCGTGACATGACGCACACTTCATATTGATGCCGAGGAATGATTGCGAAATGCTCTGGGCAAACTGCACTTCGACGGTCTGGCTGGAATTCACATCCCCACGCCACCGAATCCCCTGAATGAACCCTTCCGATTCCGCCGTTGGTGCAATCAGTTCCCTCACAAACTGATCGTAGGGTTTGTTTTCCACCAGTGAGCGATGCAGCCAAGTGGTGATCTGTTTTCGCCCGCCCGTGATGAATCCGGTTCCGGTGTAATCGTTCCGCAGCAGGTCATTCCAGAATGTCAACCAGTGTTCGGCATACGCCAGATCGTCGGCCAGCAGTTCCCGTACAAGTTGACTCCGTTTGTCAGCATTCCGACTCGCCAGGAATTCATCCAGCTTTTCGGGGGAGGGAAGCAGACCATTGATGTCCAGTGCCAGACGCCGAAAAAAGGCTGCGTCTGATACTCCCGTCGGGCGAGTCACTTTTTGTCGGACATAATACGCATCAATGATGCGATCGATGGGATTCAGGCGACCTTCGGTCGCGGGCGGCAGTTCCACGTGACGCGGTTTCAGGGGTGGTTCGTAGGCGAGTCCTTTAAAGCTGAAACCTTCTTCCCACTTTGCTCCGGCATCGATCCAGGCGGACAGCGTGGCGATCTGATCCGCAGGAACACGATCCCCCTCCGGTGGCATCATCAGCGTGGGGTCATTCGACTTCATCCGCCGAATCAGTTCACTCTGGCTGCTTTTGCCCGGGATAACTCCCTTACCAGCTTCCCCCCCAGCCAGCAGTTGTTCTCGCGTATTCATCGAGAAACCGCCTTGCTTCTTGTCGCCGGTATGACACTTCCCGCACTGTTTGCGCAGAACTGGCACAACGTCATGAGCAAAATCGATCTCTGCTGCCGAAGTCATTGGCGTGGAAGTAATAACGATCGCAAATGTCAAACAACAAAAGAAGAAGTGATTTCTCGTCATGAGTCTGCCTGATACGGGTCGTCCGAGCGCGGCTTACGGACCAGTTCATTTTGCTTGTCTGCGACCGTAAATATGATCATGAACCACTGCGACCGCCAGAGCAAGCGAATCCCGTTTGCTTCGCAGGTCTGGTGCCCGATTGTCCACCAGGAGCAGGAAAATCGGCTTTTTCAAAGTAGGGTGGGACCAGCTCGCTTCGAGCGCCGGCCCACCATCTTTGCTGATCTGAATGCAACTTGTTGCTCTACAGTGGTGGGCCGGCGCGGCGAAGCGCCGCTGGTCCCACCCTACATCCTGCCCAGCTTCAAAAAATGTGCTGGTTCGCAGAATGAACACCGATGACCTCACCATTTTCGCCACTCGCAAACGTCACATTTTCAATCTGTCGCGTCCGACAGGCGATTCCAGTAGCGTACACCACTCAAAATGCCTAGACTTTGCGTCTCGTTTCTTCCTTTCGAGAACGGTCTGTAATGTCTTCCGAACCATCAACGAACCCCGAACAGAAACCGAAACGCCGACGTTTCACGATCGATTTTGAACCGCTGAAAGATCGTCTGCAGATTCGGTCCTGGGTCGATCGTCTGAAGCGAGATTTATCGACTGGTGGCTATGGCGCGCTCGTCAGTCTGGCCGTGCATGGCGTGCTGATGGTGATCCTGGGCTATATCCTGTTCAGCGTGCGCGACGAAGGTGATGGCGATCCGCTGCAGGCCAGTTGGTCTACGCCCGGGGAAAAGGCAGCAAAGTCGGGTCGAAAGTTTTCACCGATCGCGATGCCAATCAACATCGGGGCCGGCCCGGCGACAGCACCTGCCCCTGCGAAAACACCCAGCGAAGGTGAAGCTGATGGGTCCCAGAAGGTTGGGGTGGCACCTGTTGATGTCAGTCAGGCGCTGGAATCGCGCAATCCGCGTACCCGATCATCGAATCTGGAAAGCCTGGGGGGAAGTTCCAGCGCCGAAAATGCCATCAAGCTCGGCCTGATGTGGTTGATTCGCCAGCAGAAGACGGATGGACACTGGGAACTGCACCAAGGCTATCCCGATCCCGGATTTTCGGTGATTCGTACAGACACCGGTGCCACGGCACTGGCAATGCTCGCTTTACTGGGGCACGGCAATACCCACAAGAATGGCGACCATTCGGAAGCAGTGGGGAAAGGGTTGAAATGGCTGCGTGCCATTCAGGACCCGCAAACCGGTGACCTGCATGACCTGCGACAGGAAGAAGGACGCAACGGTGCGTTTTATGCGCATGCGATGGCAACTATCGTCCTGTGCGAGGCACTTGCTCTGACGGGCGATGATGAGCTTCGTCCACACGCGGAAAAGGCGGTGAAGTATCTGCTGGCATCGCAGCACCCTGACCATGGGGGCTGGAAATACCGTCCGATTTCTAAGCTCATGGTGGGCGATCTGTCGGTCACTGGCTGGGCGCTGATGGCGCTCCATACCGCCCGTATGGCCGGGATCGAGATTCCGCAGGACGATTTCGTCCGAGCCTCGGGGTTTCTCGATTCCGTTCAGGTCAAGGGACTGTCCCGATACAAGTACGAACCGACATCCCCCGACAGCAAGGCTTCCCCCGCTCTTACCGCCGAAGCGCTGCTCTGCCGTCAGTGGCTCGGTTGGCCAAAGTCATTGCCCGAAATGGTGCAGGGTGTGAAGTACGTCACCGCTGACGAAAACCGTCCGGTGTGGGGCGGCGGACGCCGCAATGTCTATGCGTGGTACTACACATCGCAAATGCTGCACAACCTCGGCGGTCCCGAATGGAAGAAGTGGAACACGGAGGTTCGAGACGCAATCGTCAAGAATCAGATCACGGGTGGTTCCGGCAAAGCAGGAAACGATACACGCGGAAGCTGGCATCCAATGTCACCGCCTGGCGATCCCTTCGAGCATTCCGAGAAGGGGGGACGACTTTACATGACCGTACTGTGCATCCTGATCCTGGAGACCCCCTATCGCCATAAGCCGATTTATTCCGAAGGGGAAGTCGCAATCAGCGATCCACAGGCATCTGGCAGCGACAGGTAATTCATGCAAGAGGGATCCTGGCCGGTCTCGATTAAAAGCCGGTTTTTCTTTGTGAGCCACAAGTTCAATTTATGTAGCAACTTACGGTCACATGGCAGCATCCAGATTCACATTGCCAGGATTGCCGATTTCGAGATATAACCCCATCGCCCACTTGGCGTTTCTTCAATCGACCCTTCTGGCTGTGACATGGACGTCCTGCCCCGCATCTTCAGACCGCTCTTTGAGCTGTTCCGTGCGATGTCGCTTCCACAACGAGCGACTGTCGCGGCGGTACCGTTGTTGATGCTGTCGGCTCTGGTCTGGATGGTCGTCTACAATCGCCCAGACGACTCACAGCCGGTCCTGTTCGGCAAGGTCTTCACCTCAGACGAACTCGTCACCGCAGAAAAGGCCTTGAATCAGGCGGGGCTGATGAGCTATCGCCGTGAAGACCGAAAACTGCTTGTCCCGGCCGCGGAACTGGATCGCTACAACGCGGCTCTCGTCGAATTTGACGCTGTCCCACCTGATCTCGGTTCACAGATCCTCAAGCAGTTTGAATCACTGGGACCATTCAGTACGGACAGACATCGTCAGGAAATGAAAGATGCCCTGCTGCTGCAGGAACTGCGGCGGATGATCAAGGCTGTGCCGGATATTGAAGATGCTCGAGTCACCGTTGCCAGTTCTGGTCGTCGAGTCGGGTTTGGCCAGAAGCCCCGCGTGACCGCTAATGTCACGGTTAAACCTCGCGCGGGACGCGACTTGAACTCACGTCTGGTCGTTTCGCTTCGACAGGCCGTGGCCAGCATGGTTCCAGACCTGCTGCCATCCGATGTCACTGTTTTCGATGTTGCCCGCGGACAGGCATATACCGGAGAACAGGCGAACGATCCACTCGACGGTCAACTGATTCAACGCGTCCGCGAATTCACCCGCCAGTATGAACAGCAGATCCAGAAGGGGCTGTCGTTCATACCGAACGCAACTGTTGCAGTCCATGTGGACCTGGACAACTTGAAATCATCGGTGACACGAAAGGAACGCGTTCGAACAATCGTTCCACAAGAATCGACGATCGCGAATCGGCCGGGGGTGGTTCAGCAGGTTTCGCATGAAGATGTTGATTCTGTGCGACATTCCTCGGGGTTTCGGGGGTCTGACGTTCCTTCGGATGTGACTCGCGAAGTCTCTGAGCGGGAATTGCTGGCTGCGATGCCCAAAGCGGTCCAGGTCAGTGTTTCCATCCCCAGTGACTACTATCGCGATATCGCGGCGCGGCGCAAGGCTCAGGGAACAGGACGATCGGTGGATCTGGATGCCATTGAAGAAGAAGTTCTGACGAAGGTCGAACGGACTGTCGGGCGACTGATTCCCGCAGGATCGTCACCCGATGCCATCTCGGTCACGACTGTAGATCGCATGCCGACAGAAGCGACAGAGCCCGTCCTGACAACGACAGATCAACTCGGGATTCTGGTGTGGCGTCATGGTGGGTCCCTGGCTCTTGGGCTCTTCGTTGTCTGCGCGCTCTGGATGTTGTCCCGACTGAGTTATCAGGGTACTCCGCGTCCCGCGCCGGTTGAGTCTGCTGTTTCAACGGTTACTGAAATAGCAATACCTGCGGCTCCCATCCCAACGGTCCCCGAACCTTCAGTCACGGTGCCACCTGTCATGGTGGCACCAGTGGAGGCACAGGAAACTCTGCCACCCAGTCTGAATGAGCTTCTGTCGCCCGTCGCGATCACAGTCCCGCCCATTTCCGTCCCTGCTACGACGGTCCTGGCAGTCCAACCGGTCACTCAAAAGGCCACGGATCGCCGCACAGAATCATTGGTCATTGAAGGGCCGTTTGCGTTCCTGAATCATCGTCACGCAGATGACATTCGCGACTTGCTGATCGACGAACAGTCTCAGACGATCGCGGTGATTACCGCCCAACTTCCACCATCGATTTCAGCGGCAGTGCTGGCAGGTTTCAGCCCGGATCGACAGGCCGATGTTCTGCAACGCGTAGCTCGACTTGGCCCCACGGATCCCGGGATTCTCGATGTCATCGCAGCAGAATTAAAAGAGCGTCTTGGTCGTTCTCGAGTTCGAGCTGGTGGTGTCGCTCAGGCTGCGGCTGTGCTGCGCGAATCCTCACGTGCCACGACACGATCAATGCTTGCCGGGCTGGATGTTCGTGATTCCGATCTGGCAGATGAGCTTCGTCAGACATTGTTTGCGTTTGATGACCTGCTGAAGCTGGATGATGAAACGATTCGAGTGATCCTGCAGGAAACGGACGACCGTCCATGGGCTCTGGCACTCAAAGCCAGTCCCGAGCCTGTACGTCAGCGGGTTCTGGGATGCCTGTCGCCTCGCGTCGCTCGCGCTTTCAAGGAAGAGATGGAATCACTTGGTCCGATCCGTCTCAGCGAAATGACTTCGGTCAGACAACAGATTGCCGACAGTATCCGGCAGCTGGAAGATGCGGGACTTATTGCTCTTCCCACGACTTGAGATCAGGCCGTTCTTTCCCCGTGGTAGTGACTCATGACAACAGCTCGCATCGTCAAAGCACAATCGGTTCGCGATCTTCCGGTCCGTCCCGCATTCAACTTTGCGGACTTGCGTCAGGAGGCGGACGATGTTGTTGCTCAGGCTCGGCAGACCGCAGCGGATCTTCTGGCAAGTGCCCGACAAGAAGCGGAATCGCTGTGTACACAAATCAGAGATCAGGCTCGCGAAGCGGGATTGCAGGAAGCCCAGACAGAGATCTATCGACAGGCCGAGGAAATCGCACGACACCAGTTGCAGGGCCAGCTCGAATCAGCGTTACCCGCACTGCGATCTGCGGCCGAATCACTTCAGGCGGAACGAGACCGCTGGCTGATTCGTTGGGAACAGACGGCGATTCGCGTCGGGGTTGCGATCGCAGAAAAGCTGGTGAAAACGAAAATCGCTACACGAGCAGAAGTGGCGTCCGGCATGATCGCCGATGCATTGCGACTGGCCGCGGGGCAACCTCGTGTGACAGTGCACCTGCATCCCGAAGACCTTGCTGCCTGGGGAGATCAGGGACCGCGGATTGTTGAATCATTGACCGCCTGTGCCGATTCCACGCTGATTGCCGATCCATTGGTTTCGCGCGGCGGATGTCGGATTGAAACGACTCACGGTGAAATTGATGCTCGCGTGGAAACCATGCTGGAACGACTGGCGTATGAACTGGTCGAAGGTTAGCAATTCCTGCTCTATCGAATTGATGAGACATGCCTTTCAGACTGAATCCACGTCCGACGACGCTTATTGACCAGATCCAGCGGTCGCTGCCGGTTGGATTGAATGGTCGCGTCTCGCGGCTGGTCGGGCTGACAGTGGCTGCGGCAGGCTTTCCCGCTCCCATCGGTGCCGTGGCGCGGCTGGAAGCCGAGCATGGCAAAAGTGTGGAGGCGGAAGTTGTCGGCTTTTCGGGTGACGACACGTTACTGCTGGCCTATGGTGAACTCCACGGTGTCCGCCGTGGAACACGTGTCGTGCTGACTCAGTCGGTCCCGGGGGCTCGCGTTGGTGACGGCCTGCTGGGGCGAATCATCAATGGTCGCGGTCGATTTATCGACGACAAGTCACCCGCCGTATTGCCACATCGCGTGCCACTGCAATCCGATCCGATCTCACCAATGAAGCGACCGCGAATCAACCAGCCACTGGGGACTGGAGTTCGAGCCATTGATGGGTTACTCACGTGTGGGCGTGGTCAGCGTCTGGGGATCTTTTCGGGTAGTGGTGTCGGCAAGAGTACACTGCTGGGTCAGATGGCACGTGCTACTGAAGCTGATGTCAACGTCGTGATCCTGATCGGTGAGCGAGGTCGCGAAGTCCGGGAATTTATCGAACGCGATCTTGGCCCCGAAGGACTTGCCCGCAGCGTCGTTGTCGTCGCCACAGGCGACGATCCTGCCGTTCTGCGACTGCGGGCAGCTTACCTGGGAACCGCAATTGCCGAGTACTTCCGTGATACCGGCCGTGACGTATTGCTGGTGATGGACAGCGTCACCCGTTTCGCACTGGCACAGCGCGAGATTGGCCTGGCCGCAGGCGAACCCCCCGCCACGCGCGGTTTTCCGCCAAGCGTTTTTGCATTGCTCCCAAAACTGCTTGAGAGAAGTGGACGTACGAACAGTGGCAGCATTACCGGTCTGTATACCGTCCTTGTTGAAGGGGATGACACCAACGAGCCAATCGCAGATACAGTTCGCGGAACATTGGACGGGCATGTGATTCTGTCGCGAAAGCTCGCCGAGCAGGGACATTTTCCGGCAATCGATGTTCTCTTGAGTGTTTCCCGGCTGATGAACGATGTCACCAGCGAAGAACATCGCCTTGCAGCGATATCGCTGCGTCAATTGCTCGCCGCACATCGTCAGGCCGAAGATCTGATCTCGATTGGTGCTTACCAGAACGGTGCGAACGCGGTTGTTGATGCAGCTCTGCGAATGCGGGAATCCATTCAGATGTACCTGCAACAGGATCGAAAGGAATCTTCCACGCTCACCGAAGCCTCAGACCGACTTATGATCTTGAAGCACTTGCGAGACGGAGAAACGTTTGACGTCCCCCGTCAAACGGTTGATCTGACGGAGTAAACCGATGCCAGTTCCTTTTCGGTTCGACATCGTCTTGCGGGTTCGCGAAGCCGAACGGGACCGCTGCCAGGTGAGACTGGTGCAAGAACAAACAGGCCAGACAGCACTGGCCGCTGAACGGCAACGAGTTACCAGGGAACGAGAACACATCCATCAGGAAATCACGCAACTACAGTTCCGTGATCAGTGGTCTGCACAAGATGCACTTGCGCTGCATCAGCAGGCGGAACTTCTCGAAGTGCAGCTACTGCGGATTCAAGACGAACTACAACGAGCAGCAGCAAACGTCGCACGCTGTCTGAAAGAATTGACGGAGGCCAATACCGCTGTGCTGGGCCTGGAAAAGCTGGCAGGGCGGCACCAGGCCGAACAGTTGCGACTGGAACAGAAAACGGCTGAACGTGATCGGGAAGACTCATGGCGAGTGGCATAAGGCTTTGATTGATCCCGTGTCACTCCGACGCTTTGAGTTTTGCGAGTTGCAATGCGTAGCCTTGTGCCTGCTGGACCTGTCCTGCAGCGTTGAACTTTTCGATTGCCCGTTCCAGCATCCGCATGCAATACGGGCTGGGAGCGTCACCCCGTTTCTGCGGGACCAGTGGCAGAAATTCCTGATAGAACCGCAACACCTGCTGATCGGCACCTTTAATCTGGGCACAGACCTGTTCGAGTTTATCAAGCAGTTTGGGGACGTAACGGCCTTCGTCTGGGAACTTTTTGATGGTGACAGCCAGGCCTTCGATCACATCTTTGGTGTTTCCCTCTTCCAACAGATAATCGCACAATCGCAGCCTGGCTTCACAGGCGAGGTCTGCCCGGCCTGCGGCTTCGTACATCAGCACCAGTTGCAGATAATATTGGTTTCGCAGCTTGGGATTCTTCTGATACTGGACAAGGTCGTCAAACACCTTCAGCGTGAAGTCCGGGAAGTTTGCAAACGTCCGGAAGAACTTATCGAACATCGCGGTCATCTGACGATTGCTGTCTGCTCCGATACGACCATCACGCGCCAAAGTCGCCAGTTGAGTCCACGCCGCCTCATTACCAGGGCACAGGTCGATCACCTCGTTCAAGAAGGCAATTTCCTGCACGGGCTTCAGTTCCAGTTTATCGCGCAATTGCGGGAAGGCTTTCATCACCAGGGCCGCATGACGGTACGCGACCGAATTCAATCCGACACCTTGCAGCCGAAGTTCCAGTGCTCGATCTGTCGTCTCGCGGCCAGTCTGTGGGTCTCGTAGAGTTCCAACGTAGTATTTGTCACCGCGGTAACGTCCGTGTGATTCCAACGTAAATGCAATGCTGGTCCGGGTCGCCTGCTTGACTTCGACCCACATCACCCAGGCATGCAGTTCGCCCCCATTGGATTCCCCGCCGACGTATTCGGCGGGGACACCAATGCTCTTGCCGACCCGTGCGGCAAAGTCAGCCTGCATGGCACAGACACCGCCGAACTGACGAATGTTGGGTAATGTATAGTCCTTCCCGGCCAGTTTGCAGATCCGGCTTTCTGTTCGCAGCATTTCATCGTCGTAGGGAACATCAGCATAACATTTGCCAAACATCGCCCGCTTTTGAACGTAGTTTGCCGCCGCCCATTCGCGTTCGACACGTGGAGTTTTATGGTTCACCAGGTAAACCAGGAATTCCCACGGAAGAAACTGAGCACGCCCCTGCATGACTGCCGCTGCATCCACGTAATATTCGAAGTTCTCGATGGAGCCGAGTAACCCGGATGGCATCTTCGAATGTGTTCGCTGCTGGTGATCCGTATAGTGATCAATGTTCCCCTCGTTATCCCATGTGAGGGCCAGCGCGATTGCCAGTTGACCATAATCATTCAGTTTCGTCGGGAATTTCTGATGCAGCTTCTGCAGGATCTTCCATGCTGCAGCCAGATCGTCTTCGGGGGCCACCGCAATCAGAAACTCTTCCTTGAATTCAACATGTTCATCAAACCATTTCTTGAACTCGGCACCGTCACCTTCGCCCAGACGTGTCAGCAGCAGCTCGTTCTGCTTTTCGATGAACTCTGCAAATACCTTGCGGACCCCCAGGTAGTCCTTTTTTCCAGTCAGGTTGTGCTGTTCGTGTAGCTTCGCGAGTGCTTCGATCAGTTTTTCGTCGATCGATTTCTCAACCGGCTTTTCGGGAACAGGCATCACTTTACTGATCGCGGCGACTACAAACGGCTCACCGAACAAACCCTGAATTGCCTTTGCCACTGCGGGCGATGTCCCGCCATAAATGGCAATCAGTTTATCCTTGCGATACAGGCTGGTTTTCGATTTCCAGCCAGCGGGCTCACCGAACAGCATCTGTCCACCATCGGTAACCTGCGCCGCGTCTTCGCGAGCAGCCTCGTCGGATCCATATTCAAGGAACGTCAGCAATTCATCTCCGACAGCAAAGTGCGAGGCAACCCCTGTAAATCCTGGTGGAGCGACACCGACGGTTGTTTCGACGTTCAGGTCTGCTTTCTGCAGTGCAGCAACCAGCCGATTTACTGGTGAAGCGGGCGGTTCTACCTGTACTTTGAATTGCAGGACCGCATCGGAACTGCCAGGTTCAGAATCAGAAACGGCGACTTCGAATGCGACGTCGCCGGTTGTTCCCGCTTCAGGTGCCGTCCAGGTCACAATCCCTGTTGCCGCATCGATCTTGGCTTCTGCCGGACTGGACTTCAACTTGTAGATCAGTTTTTGAGCGGGCATGTCCGCATCACGCGCCTCGACGCTGACCCGCACTGTTTCACCAGCCGCCACGGTCTGAGTGGGAATCTCGCTGATAACGGGAGCTTGATTGACTTCTTTGACGGTGATCTGGAATTTTCGAGTATCCTGACCTCGTCCCCCTTTCCCCTGTACACCAACCGTGACCGAATGTTCCTCGGGCCCCTGATCTTCATCAGGTGTCCAGGTGAACGTTCCTGATCGGGGATCAACTTTGGAACCGGGGGGCCCCGAAACCAGTCCGAATGTCCATTCGCCTGGTTTCAGCCCTTCCGCAGTTGCCTTCAGGATCACCTTCACGGTGGTGCCTTCATCGATCGAAAGATTGTCGATCCGCTCCAGTACCAGTTTCACGGGTTTCGCGGCCGTCAGCCAGAGTCCGGCTATGCCTATGATCGCGAGGCCAAACAGGCTTCCAAAAATCACGACGGGACTCACTCCACGCTTCGCAGGTCGAGCCGAAATGGGGCGATCTTCGAATTCGAATCCAGTCATGGCAAACTCCACTCGTAAAACCGAGACTCGTTCAGTGTCACCGGGGAGTGCTGCAATTTCAATCCTCTGGTGCGCATGGCGGACAAGTTTGAATCGGCTTCCTGCCGACATGAAAGTTCTTCGGGCTGCCAAACTCGGTCGCTATCACCTATGGGTTCTGGAAAGTCTCGACTTCCAGCACAATTCTGGGTTGCCTGGGAAGATGAACGCGGACCGTCCATCCGTCGTCAACACTGCGGTCTGGAACTACGCGCAGACCGAATCCGTGAAACTTTGCTTCGCCCAGAATTAACGATCGAACCTGGCGAGTGACATCGATCTTGAATTCCTTCGGCGGCGACCAGTCGGCCTCGTTTGCTGGAAGTAACGGGACGATGACCGTTGACGATGGATCACCCAGAAGATCGAAGTTGAACGACTGACCAGCGCTGAATGGCCCCTTCAGAGTGGTAACACCAATCCGTGTTGGGGCTTTCTCGTGGGACCGAACGATGGGGATGATCAAGCGTGCTGCGGTCAGTTCCTTGAGCGGCGGCAGATTCTTGAGGTCACCACCAATCAGGTACGCCATTGGTTCAACAGTCTCTTGCTTTGTTTTTGGCCATTTCAACATGTCGCTGGTTGGGATTTCACCTGAACGCGTGACAAAGTGGCCGGGCTTCAATTCGATCTGAACAGTCTTCGTCGGACGGACAATTCGTGGCGGAGGTGGTTGAGTCCCCGCCAGCAGCGGATTCGGCAACGTCTTCAATTCGTCACCGGGTGACAACCGTGGAGGTGATGCATCGGCTGGCAATGGCAGAGGCTTCTGCTGGGGGGCAACCACCTCACGGCGGACGAAGACCATGCGGGGGTAAACGGGATATTGACCATGGGGTGTCGGGATATCGATGTCAAACTGGGCGGGAAGTTGTGTCGCCGTAAACTCCTTCTGAATGACGGTCGGTGTTGCTTCCCAGGTGGCATCGTGCCCGCGAGCAATCTCCTTTCCTTCGAGATACAGTTGCTCATAACTTTTGCGTCGAGAACCGGTTCGATAGGCATACGTAACAACTAGCTTGTTCTCACCAAGTGCCGCGGCGTCGGCAACCGAAACCGTAACCGTGTTCTTCCCGGGCGAGAGATAGGGCAACGCAAACGGATTGTTCTGGACAGTTGCCTGTAGTTCGAGATTCCTGATCGGCTTCTGGAAGGTGAGTCTGACAAGGGCCTGGACCTGACCACCAATCGCGGCTCCAAAGTCTTTCAGTTCCGCTCGCTTCCAGGTCTTCCCGTGATCCACGCTGACTTCACACGAATCAAGTCCGTCAACAGCTCCTTTTCCTTGAGTCAGGATGTAAGGAGACTTGAGCTGCACGGTGACGCGCGCGGGCTTCGTTGGGTCAACCGGTATCAACGCGCCTTCATTCAACTTCGCATTTTCGAACGACGTGAATGACTGAACCGTCGAGGCTTGTGAGAGTTCCGGGCGAAAGGTCAATTGACCATTGGCATAGCTCTCACAGTTCCAGTTGGGCCCCAGATAGGGTTCGGCAATCGGCCCCTTCTCAGGAGAATTGCGAATCTCTTTGTCACCGCACGTATGGCATGGGGCAATAGAAGATCCTGCCCAGTACCAGGCCCCTTCGGATTTGTCCCAGGTATTGGTCAGGCCAAAACCAGGTGCAAGACTGACTTCAGCCGAATAGCCTCCATCGGCATGATTGATACCCGCCCAGCCCGGTTCCGCACCAACGCGATTGCGCTGCTTCAAGGGCTGAATCATCCCCGCAAGGTCGTCACCACAGACAAGGAACGTCGGGGCCTGCCAGTTGGCTTTGTCACCAATCATCGTGAATTCGTTCCCCTTCGCGTAGAACACCTTTCGCGCAGGGTCTTCGACGAATGCGTCAAGCAGTAATTCCTGAGGGTTCGCAGCAAGATCATCTTCGCCAGCAATTGTGCGCCCGGCGGGATGATTGGGGTCAGGCATCCAGGCATAAAACTTCAAGAACACATCCAGATAATGCCAGCGACCATCGTAAAATGCTTCAACCGTAGTATGCCCCGGCCAGCCAACGAAACGCCACTTCCAGCCGAGTTCCCGCCACAAAGCTGATTGTTCGGCATGTAAACCACCACACAGACTCCACCCGTAGCAATTGATTTCCTTGAGGACCGGAACGCCGCCTGCTTCGCTGGGATAGGCACGGTGATAATGTGTCAGCCGCATGAAGTTGTAGATTGCAATCGCCTTCTCATCGTTCGTCTTGCAACCTCGCGTTACGGTTTCGACGATCGACTTCAGCGATGTGCAGTCTGGAGCCTTGTCTGGCAATACCTTGATGCCTCGGACATGCCCCGGTGACTTCGGGGGCTCAATCGAGTCTGCAGCATCAGCCAGGCATTCCAAAAACAGCATCGACATCAAAAGGAACCACGATTTTCGATGAATCATGATCGACCATCTTTCATTGCTGGCTGAGTTCCTCAGGAATTGCGACGACCATTTACATGTTCACGATTTACATGTTCACAATGCAAAAAAACAGGTGAACCGGAATCCGGCTCACCTGTTTACGGTTCGCAAGGTTCGTCGGCATCCTGATCACTGTGAATGATAGTGTCAGGAAACCGATCAGAACTCAACAATCGCTTTAATCATCGCGTGCAGCAGCAGCCAGCATTGCCATGTCGACGGGTGGTCGCTTTTCTAATCCAAGTTCGTAGGCAACTTCCTTGAGTTTCGCATGGAAGTTCTTTTCCGCTGGCGATTCCAACCCTAAACCCGCGGCAGCCATGCGGGGGACTTCATCATGAGTTGCCCACAACAGATTCAGTTTGGCCAGGTCTTCACGATTCGCATTAGGCTTGACTTCCTTCGCAATTTCCTTGGCCACTTTTTCGAGCTTTTGCTGCAGGGCCATCAATTCGCCAGGAGCTATCTTGCGTTTGGCCTGGATCTCGTCAGCAATCTGCTTCAGCGTATTGTAACGCTTGATGTCTGCTGATCGATTCTTGGGAAGATATCCCCAGCCGACGAACAGCAGGATGAAAGAGAGGACGCAGATTGAACCGATCGCCTTGGGATCCTTCAAACTTTCGAGAGTGTCGGCCAGCCATGTGCTGTCTGATGCCGATGAACGGCGAGGTGCTGCCTTGGCCGGGGTGCTCGGACGGTTGGTGCCGAACGTAGAGTACGTCGAAGACGAAGTGGACGAAAACCCGCCCGATGAGTATCCATAACTCGAAGCCGGACGAACGGGTTCGACGGGCTCAGCTGGTTTTTGTTCAGGAGCAACTTCCGGTTCAACCGCGGGTTGAATCGTCTGAACTGCCGGACTTGATTTTGAAGCCGCTGTGATCGTTGGAACGGCCGGATTCGATTTCGCTGAAACCGGGGTCGCAGCAACAGCGGCCGCCTTTTCTGCATGAATGCGCGAAACAGGAACGGTTGCAGGTGGTGGCAGTTGCTTTGCTGCTGCCTGTGCTTGCGACTTCGCCAGTTCGCGGGCTTCAACCGCCCGAGTCAGCGAAGCTACGGCAGTAAACAGCCCAGGCAGGCTGGATGCGGGAACGTATTGGCCATTCTGACCGTTGCGAACGAAATCGGAAGGTTTGAGTTGTCCCGACTTTGCGAGCCCAAAGACCTGTGAAAATTCGACAGGGCCAAATTCCAGACCGTTCGACCATCCCCACCAGTACCGATCAACACCCGCTTGAGACGCCCACGCGACGGATGCCATCGCCTGTTGTTCGGCAGCCTGATACGCAGCGTCCGCCTGAGCCATCATCGATTCAGCAACCTTTGCGGCGGCTTGTTCATACGCAACACGGTAGGTTGCTTCCATGTCTGCGGCAGGTGCAGCTGCCGGCACGGTTGCAATTCGCTCGGCCTGGCGAGTGGAACCAGCGAGAACGTCGGAGGGACGTTTTGGCTGGGACGGAAGACTCGCACCGATTGAGGACGCGGGCTTCACTTCGATCTTCTTTTCCATCGCCTGATATGGAAACGCCGATACGAGTCGGCCGATCGATCCCGCGCGACGCCACTTTCCGCTCCTGCCGAGTTTGACCTGATCGTCAGGTCCAATCTGTTCCTTCTCAGCAAACGCGATAATCTCATCAAAGCTTACGGGACCAAGCTCCGTTCCGCCGATCTGACAATACCACGTATCAGCAGGAGCCTGAGTCACGACTTCGAAGTCTGACGCTGGTGTCGCCACTGCGGTCGAAGTACGGCGCTGGCTGGTCGACAAACCGAGTTTGTCAACATTCACGGCTGGCATCCAGTCCCCGGATATGGAACGAACGTCATCAAGTGGCTGAATTGTGCCCGATTCGGCCAGTTCCTTAAGTTTCTCAAGGGGCATTGGACCAAATTCTTCACCGAACACACGGTAAAACCACTGATCGGACATGCAGAAACTCCTTCGAGGACTCGCCGGAAATCGAAACAGGTTCCTGGCGTGATCGCCTGTTGAACGGGTGCCAACTTCTCGGGACGGAAGAGCGGGGGCCTGTCGACCGCGACCGCTCCGGTGTGGAATACCCTCGATTGTCCGAATTTCACCAACGGCGACAAGGAGTTTCAGACCGTACTCGTCGCAATTTCACAAGCTAAACGAAAAATTAACAATTGGTCGCGTTCGGTGTGACATCCATCACACTGAAGGAAGCGGTCAATCAGTGGAATGACCAACAACAAGCCAAAGACTTGCCAATGATCGGCGTATCAACGTCTGTGGTTGCTGATGATCGGTACGTGCAAATGCGTTGCGAACGCCATACATCAACAATTACAACGATCTCGACCAAGAGACCATTTGAGACGGGTGAACGGAATCAATCGAGGTTCGCAACATCCAGTTCATAGGAAATCGCAATCAACTTGCCCTCGTTGGAGTATCGCGTCAGTAACAGTTGCGAATCGGTCTGATAGGATCCGACGAGAGATCGATCTGTAAATCTGATGGCCAGATCTTCGATGCCATCGTTGTTGTAGTCCCGGCGGCCAAGAATCGTCACCGTGTAATTCCAGTCAATTTCTTTGAACTCGATGATGCCGTTCGAAGCGGTCTTCGGACGCAGACCGAAGTCTGCAAAGCTGCGCATGCCAGGTTCGCGCCGTGGACCGAACGAATTTCGAAAAGTACTGAGATCCAGTTTCTCCACAACAAACTTCTCAACGTCGTTTGACGGAAGATACGACTGAATTTTATTGGCGGGTACGTCGAGTCCGGCATTTGCTGACGTCACCAGTAGAAGAACGGCGATCCCAAACGTATGACGCATGATGGCTCTCCTGAATGTTGAAACATCGACTCATGGCTTATCGAACATCGCTTCATTGAAGCGAACGACATACATAACTGATTTTTCCCTGCTCAACCGGCCAATCTCTGCGGCACGGGACGTTGCCTGACTTTGGGCTCGCTCTTCCAGCGGCGATGGACCCAGAAGTACTGTTCTGGTGCCTTACAGATCGCCCGTTCCAAAGCTGCGGTGTACTGGCGCGTAATCTCACCGACAGGATCGTGGCTGTCGATTGTCCGCGGATCAATCAAGGCTTCACAGCCGACTTCGAATTTCACCCAGGGAGATTCGTCATAATTATCTGGCCGCCGAATCGAATAGCCCACGATGATCAACGCATCGTATTCAAGTGCCAGCAGCGCGATCGACTTGAATGTCGAGGCGGGATGGCCGAAGAAGTCCACGAACAACCCGCGCGGTCCGGCGTCCTGGTCGCAGAGCATTCCCAGGTTGCCTCCTTTTCGCAGCAAGGCGTTCATATCGTCGTATCCGCCCGACTTCATCATCAGACGGTGACCAGTCATTTCACGGAATCGCCGGAACCACTCATGCAGATAGGGGTTATCGAGCTCGCGAGCCACGACTCCCATGGGAAATCCCCACATCCCCAGTAACGTGGTCCCGATTTCCCAATTTCCAAAGTGGCCACCCAGCATGATCACCCGGCGTCCGGAACAGACCGCTTCATTGGTACGAGTGAAATCTGCAAAATGGATTGCCTGACGATAACTGTAAATGTGCAGTTTACGAACCGACTGAACGATTTCGGCCACCGTTCGAAACAGGTGGACCCACATTCGATAGACCAGTTGATCGATTTCAGCCTCGGAGTATCTGTCGCCGAAAGCCAGACGAATATTGTCCCGAGCCACTTTGTAGCGAGTCAGTTTTCGTGGCAGAACCGAATGAATCAGCCACGCCAGCGATTCGGCCAGCCAGACGGTGGCGCGTGGCGAAAGGCAATCGACGACGCAAACGAGCATCTGAAAGACAAGATACTCCAGCCGATGTCTCACAGATCGCGGCATGATCATCCCTGATCGATCCAACACGTTGAAACGGAAATCCTTCCGGCGGAAGTCTAGTCAACAGGCGGGATTCAGGAAAGATGAGCCTCAAAGATCGAAAAAGAGCCGGGTGGTCGGTTTGACCACCCGGCTCGAGCGGGTCGTTCATGGCTCATCCGAAATCTGCGAAAAGATCGGATGAGTGATTGGCATCGCGCGGAGGGAGACAGTCCCCGCTGGGTCCGATCCGGCGCAAGTCTGATGCACCAGGTTCTGGCATTTGGTCGAAGTCAGGTCTACCACATGCATGGGTCAAAACCTGAAGCCCGCCGAACTGCCCCGGCGATGCTATCGAGTGAACGTATCCCGCAGTGAATCGCTCATTTCGCGAACGGCCGAGGTCGTCTTGGTCCCGAAACCTCGGTTCGCTGATGCGGGTGATGGAGGGACTGGAGTCGGTGCCGGTTCCAGCGCGGGAGCGTCAGCTGGCCCAATTCCCTGAGGAATCGTTTCATAAGTCTGAGGGCAGCTTGGGGTATCGCATGGTTTGCGGCACGAAATCGATGTCACGCAGCAGCCGGACATTGTCGTAGCCACAGTCAGCGAAGCAATCGTCAAAAGAGTTTTTCGGTTGATGAACATGGCGGCAGGCTCGCAGTGTAAGTAGTTTCACCGAAATCCGTTCGGGCGATTTGTCGCCCGAGGAAGAATTTGCATTTGAGTGTGATTGGGGAATACCCTAGAGATCGGAAATCCGCAGAGGAATGGAACAGGCAACTTCTGCCGATTCCGTCCCGCAGACCGAACGAGGTCCGGAAATTCCGTGTGAGACGGTCAAGATCGACTGTGCCGATGGAACCGCGCCGCAGTCTGCCTGGCATTGCTGATCTGGCACTGCGTTGAGGCGATGCGCCTCATAAACTGCGGCTAACGCACCGCATCTGACCGTAATTTCAGTGAGCCGTACAATTCTCGCCAACCGAAAGAATTTTATCCGGTCACCGTTGTCATTCGCAGAAGAATCGATGAGCAAGTTCATCCACATCAAGTCGTCCAGATTTCCGATCCTCGCTGGCGAGAAAGAGGAGTTGGTGAATGATGGAATGTACGGAAAAGCCCTGGCCGAATACTTGCAGGCGAGGTTACGAGACCGCGGTTACGATGCACCATTCGTCTGTTGTGAGGACTGGGGCTGGTGGGTTGAACTGAAGACAGCTCCGTTTGCGTTCGGAGTATGTATCTACTCTGGACCAGAGGAGGATGGGCCCGTTGATTTCGTCTGTACGGATGGAGCCTCGGCACCCCGGAAGTGGAGCTGGAAGAAATTTCGATTCATCGAGACATCCCCTTGGGTCAACAAGCTGCACGAGGACCTGCTGGCAATTTTTCAGGCCGATCAAGAAGTAGAGATTGTCGGCGTCGTCGACGAGTTTCCATTTTGAACCGTCAGAGCTTCCGGCCGACAAGAGTCAGGAAACTGCTGCTCATCACGACCGAAGTCATCCCGGCAGACGTGCCAGAACGGATGTCGTCGCTATAATTCTTCGACGGCAATGCGTCAACGCCTGCCATTCGTTGCACGAAGTGATTGCACTTCGGACGGAACCGATTGACACCGCTTTCTGCAAGTCTGCTAATTCATGCCTGCTGCTGACATCATTATTCGGGGTGCTCGCGAGCACAACCTGCAGAACGTCAATCTGACTCTGCCGCGAAACAAGTTGATCGTGATGACCGGCGTCAGCGGCTCGGGAAAGAGCTCACTGGCGTTTGATACGCTGTACGCCGAAGGCCAGCGACGCTACGTCGAATCACTATCGTCGTATGCACGACAGTTTTTGGGGCAGATGCCGAAGCCAGAAGTCGATTCGATCACGGGACTCGCTCCTTCGATCTCGATTCAGCAGAAGTCGAGTGGTCGAAACCCGCGATCGACTGTCGGAACAATCACCGAAATCTACGATTACCTGCGAGTCCTCTTTGCTCGAGTCGGTCAACCGTGCTGCTATCAATGTGGTCGGCCCATCACGGCCCAGACGCGCGACCATATTCTCGACAGTATCCTCAGGCTGCCGAGCGAGACAAAGTTTCAAATTCTCGCTCCCGTCATTCAGCGACAGAAGGGGGAGTACAAAGATCTGTTTGCAGATCTTCTGAAGCGGGGCTTTCTGCGAGCCCGAGTGGACGGGAAAGTCGTTCAACTGACTGATGATCTGAAGCTCGACAAGCAGATGCGACATTCGATTGATGTTGTCGTCGATCGCCTGATCGCAGGAAAGTCGAGTCGTTCCCGAGTCGCAGAAGCAATTGAATCCGCACTCAATCTGGCGGAACGGCGGTTGATCGTTTCACTGGAATCCCCGGAAACGCCGTCTGTCCCTGACAACGTGGAAGCAGGCAAAAAAAAGCGACGCACAAAAGGGGCAGAACCCGAACCGGATGAGACGGATGCCTCAGGCCCTTCGTCTGCAAACGACACGCTCTATTCCACCGACTACGCCTGTACTCATTGTGGCATCAGTTACGAAGCTCCTTCACCGCAACTCTTCAGCTTCAACAGTCCGCAGGGGATGTGCCCTGACTGCAACGGTCTGGGGATTCGCTTTGACTTCATGGAGGACCGGCTGGTTCCTGATCCTGAGCTGTCGATTCAGAAGGGTGCGATCGCCATCCTCGGAAAATTGAGCTCCATTGGAAAATGGCGCAAGCACATTCTCAAAGGGGTCGGGCGAGCGATTGAAATCGACCTCGACATGCTCGAAGACTCGTTCTTCAAAACGAAATGGTCAAAACTTTCCGACGAATCCAAACGACTGTTCCTGTACGGCCTGGGAAGCCGGAACATCACCTTTTCTTACCGTCATTCGGGCGGCGTCTGGAAACGGGGCGGTACCTATGCCGGACTGATCCCCGAACTGCTGGACGAATACCGCAAGACGCGAAATCCGATGCGGCGTGTGCAACTCGAAAAATACATGCACGAAACCGATTGCACCACCTGCAACGGCAGCCGATTGAACAAGCAGGCAGGCAGCTATCGCATCACGACAGCCTCCCCGACGTTTGATGTGACTCGAACCCGCAATCGATCTGCGGCGCTGTCGCTGCCGGAAGTCTGCTCGCTCAGCGTCCTCGATGCCTGGGAATTCTTCGGACAGTTGAATCTGGATGAGACAGGTCGGTTTATCGCAACCGAGGTGCTGAAAGAGATTCGAGGTCGCCTCGGATTCCTGCTGCGTTGCGGTCTTGATTATCTCACGCTAGACCGAACAGCTCCAACGCTATCCGGGGGTGAGACCCAGCGAATTCGATTGGCAGGCCAGATTGGCTGTGGGCTGGTCGGCGTGGTTTACATTCTCGACGAACCTTCCATTGGTCTGCATCCGCGTGACAATGTCATGCTGCTCGACAGCCTGAAGGACCTGCGCGATCAGGGAAACACCGTGATCGTCGTTGAACATGATGAAGAGACGATGCAGGCGGCAGATTATGTCGTTGACTTCGGACCTGGACCTGGTGTTCGTGGGGGAGAAATCGTTTCTGAAGGATCTGTCGACGATGTGAAGCGGTCTGAACGGAGTCTGACGGGTGCCTTTCTGTCCGGGAGGCGCAAGATCGCAGTCCCGGAACAGCGTCGGCCCGGGAACGGGCAGGCGATCGAAATCCACGGTGCGACGCATCACAATCTGAAAGATGTCAGCGTTCGATTTCCGCTTGGAACTTTCATCTGCGTCACCGGAGTCAGCGGCAGCGGAAAAAGTTCGCTGGTCAATGACATCCTCTGGGAAGTTCTGAATCGGGAAGTGAACAAAGGGACCGGAAATCCGGGAAATCACACGGGCTTCACTGGGCTTGAGTACATCGACAAGGCAATCGACATCGATCAGAGCCCGATCGGAAGGACGCCGCGCTCGAACCCGTCGACGTACGTCAAATTGTTCGACCTGATCCGCGACCTCTATACGCAGTTGCCCGAATCCAAACTGCGCGGATTCAAGCCGGGAAGGTTTTCGTTCAACGTCGAAGGGGGCCGTTGCGAAGCCTGCGAGGGGAACGGTTCCAACAAGCTGGAGATGGATTTTCTCGCCGACATCTGGGTCACCTGTCCCGTCTGCCAGGGACATCGCTTCAACAAAGAAACTCTGGAGGTTCGGTTCAAAGGAAAGAACGTCACCGATGTGCTGGAGATGGACGTTCAGCAGGCGCTGGAACACTTCGAAAACCATCCGAAGATCAAACGGTCACTGCAGACGCTGCATGATGTCGGGCTGGACTACATCAAGCTGGGGCAACCGTCACCGACGCTTTCCGGGGGCGAAGCTCAACGCGTCAAGCTGGCTCGCGAATTGAGCAAGCGATCTACGGGCAAGACCGTCTACATCCTGGACGAACCGACGACGGGATTGCATTTCGTCGATATCGAGCATCTGTTGCGAGTCCTGCATGGTTTTGTCGACGCTGGGAATACCGTAATCGTTGTCGAGCACAATCTGGACGTGATTAAGACGGCCGACTGGGTCATCGATCTCGGTCCAGAAGGGGGATCTGGCGGAGGACGGATTCTCGTGGCAGGTACTCCTGAAGAAATCGTGCAATGTGAAGAGTCTCATACCGGCCGGGCCTTGAAGGCGTTCCTGCCACTGGTAGCTCCTGCGAAGTCGACAGCGAAGAAAGGGAAGAAGGCCACGACAAAGTCGACGGCGGCGCTGCAGGCCCCTGCGATCCCGCGCTGGCAGACTTCGATCGCACTGAAAGATTCGGCAGACGGGGCCGAGACCTCGATCGTGGTCCGCGGAGCCTCGCAACATAATCTGCAACATCTGAACTTGAAGATCCCGCGCGATCAGATGTCTGTCTTCTGTGGACCGAGTGGTTCTGGCAAAAGTTCACTGGCCATGGACACGCTGTATGCCGAAGGACAGCGACGTTACGTCGAATCACTCTCGTCGTATGCTCGACAGTTCCTCGGTCAGATGCCAAAGCCGCGCGTCGAACATATTCACGGACTGCAGCCATCAATTGCGATCGAACAAAAGACGGTCGGCAATACTCCCCGTTCAACCGTCGGGACCGTGACAGAAATCTACGATTATCTGCGAATCCTGTACGCACGGGCAGGATCTCAATACTGTCCCACCTGTCACATTCCGGTACAGACACAAACGGTCGACGAAGTCATCGACAAACTGCTGGGAATCGGAGCAGCCGCAGACAAATCGCGTCTGCTGATTCTTGCCCCGCAGGAAGTGACCGTCGGTCAGCAATATGCGAAGCTGTGGGAACGACTGGGTGAACAGGGATTCCGCCGGGTTCGCGTTAACGGAACGACCTATACGCTGGAGGAAGTTCCGGAAATCGATCGCAAGCGAAAGCACACGGTTGAGATTGTCGTTGACCGCGTGTCGCTGGGTGCGACGAAAGGCGATGCGACGGATGGCAAGTCGACTGGTCGTTCACGGCTGGCGGAAGCGGTGGAACTGGCCTTCGATCTGGGGAAGGGACTGATTCGCATCGCGATCGTCGATGAAACCCGTGAAGAAAAGAAATGGAAAGTCATCCCGTTCAGTCTGCATCGGTCCTGCGAGGAATGTGGCAAGAGCTTTGAAGAACTGGCGCCGCATCACTTCTCGTTCAACAGTCCGCTCGGCTGGTGCGAAGCCTGTCAGGGGATAGGCGTTCAACAGGGGACAAACCTGAGTGCCCTGATCTCGGACCCGACTCGCACATTGAAAGACGGTGCCGTGTCGGCCTGGCCCGATCCCGTCCGCAGCCCGCTGTTCGGTAAGATGCTGGCTCAGATGGCTCGTGAAATCGGCATTCCCATAAACGTCCCGTTCTCGCAACTGGATGCCGCTCACCAGCAGGCGATTCTGTTCGGGACCGGCGACCAATGGTTCTCGTTGCCCCTCGATTCAGCGAAGGGCCCCACAGCACAGTTTCAATACAAAGGTCTGTATCCGGCAATCGAACAGGCCGCGAGCCTTTCGTACGACTACCGGAACAAGCTGTTTGGCCTGGTGGGGGAAGTCCCCTGCAATGCCTGCAATGGGAGTCGCCTGCGTGAGGATGCCAGTGCGGTGAAACTGGCCGGGAAGACGCTGAAGCAATTGTGCGATCTTCCTCTACGCGATGCCTTGGAATTCCTGCAGGGAATGAAACTGACGGCCACGCAAAAGCGAATCGCTGGAGACCTGCTCACCGAGGCGACAGGACGACTGTCGTTCCTCGTCGATGTCGGCCTGCATTACCTGACGCTGGGGCGAACGCTCCCCACGTTGTCGGGTGGCGAGACTCAACGAATCCGCCTGGCTGGCCAGATCGGACGAGCATTAACAGGTGTGCTCTACGTGCTGGATGAGCCGACCATCGGACTGCACCCCAGCGATAACGGACGCTTGTTGAAGGCACTGAAAAAACTGCGGGATCTCGGCAACACCGTTGTCATGGTAGAACACGATCGCGAAGTGCTTCAGGCTGCTGACCGATTGTATGACTTCGGACCGGGAGCGGGACGCTTTGGCGGGACAATCACCGCCGAAGGATCGCCGCGCGAAATGAACAAGAGCGAAGCATCGCTGACAGGCAAGTTCCTGTCGGGCCGCGAAGATATCGTGATTCCCAAGGTTCGCCGGATGGCGCTGCCATCCTCAGTCCCGACAGATCCTGGACCAGCAAAGCCCAAACGCAAGAAGGCCACCAGGAAAGCAGCAGCGGTCGATGAGCCTGTCAGTCCCTCTGTGGCCGTTTCCAGTCAGCCCCTGCCGCCAGGTGGAGGATGGCTGGAATTGCTGGGGGCTCGACAGCACAACCTGCGTAACGTCGATCTGCGGATTCCGCTGGGAACGCTGACGGCTGTCACTGGCGTCAGTGGATCAGGAAAGAGTTCGCTGATCGACGACACCCTGGCACGAGCGATTGCTCACGATCTGCATCGGGCATCGACTCAGCCGGGCCCCTACGATGAACTGATCGGACTGCGACTTCTCAACAAGCTCATCGTCGTTGATCAACAACCGCTGGGAACAACACCCGCTTCAAACCCCGCAACGTATACAGGTGTCTTCGAGCACATTCGTGAACTGTTTTCGCGCTTGCCGGAATCGAAGGTCCGTGGCTACAGCCCCGCTCGATTCAGTTTCAATCGTGCAGGGGGCCGCTGTGAAGCGTGCGAAGGGAATGGTCAAAAGCTGATCGAGATGCATTTCCTTCCCGATGTCTGGGTCGAATGCGATACCTGTCGAGGCCTGCGTTACAACGCGGAAACTCTGGCCGTGAAATATCGGGGGCAAAGTATTTCCGATGTGTTGAACATGTCGATCGGGCAGGCACTGGAACTATTTGACAATATCCCGAAAATTCGCGGTCCATTATCAGTCCTCGCCGCCATCGGACTCGATTACCTGACACTCGGCCAGTCGGCACCAACGCTCTCCGGGGGTGAGGCTCAGCGGGTCAAACTCGCGGCTGAACTGGCACGCCCTCAATCGGGAAAGACGTTGTATCTGCTCGATGAACCGACGACAGGCCTGCATTTCGACGACATTCGCAAGCTGCTCAAAATCCTGAACAGTCTGGTCGATGCCGGTAATACGGTTGTTGTCATTGAGCACAATCTGGATGTCATTAAGACGGCCGACTGGATTGTCGATCTCGGTCCGCAGGCAGGAAGCGAAGGGGGCTGGATTGTTGCTCAGGGGACTCCTGAAGAAATCGTTGCGGCAGCCGAGCGGCGACGAGCAGACACCAACCCGGCAGAACATCGTTCGCTGACTGCCGAAATCCTGAGTGAAGTTTTGGCGACAGGTCGACGTGGAGAGCGTGATTCGTTCGACGCGGAAGAGGCACGTCGCAAGAAATCCGGAGACCTTGATCCCAACCGCATCGGTGCTGATGCAAAAATGCCGTGGGAAGTCGATGGCCGCAAGTGGCACACGGGTGACGGCCTGGCGAATAACGGAAAGCCCCGGCGCTGGAAGGGCTCAATGCTTGCCTCGATCATTGATCGGCTGGAACAGTCCGAACAGTTCTCGGCCACAAACTGGGCTGAACGAAGCTCGGTGGAAGTCGCTGGTAAGGTCAAGGCGAGTGGCTGGTTCCTTCATGCTTACACCGGAGATGAATGGACACTGTCATTGAAATTCCGTGTCGGCAAGAAGACGTTTAACGAACAGGAACTCGCTGAGGAACTCGACCTGACGGACTTCAATGATCTCGATGAAGTTCCCGTTTACAATCGCCAGCCGCGTGTCCGAATTCGGCCAACGGTGAATGGTCCGTTCGAAGACGTCACCGTCGTCCTGCTGCAGCCATCGGATATGGAGACGCCTGCGTTCGAGAAGTTCTTCGAGAAGGCACGGCAGTCATTTCTGGACCGGACCAGCCCAGGAACGCTTGATCTGGAAGATCTGACCCCGTGGAAGAAGCTGGGGCGGAAATGGCACGTGATGCGAAAGGGATTCCTGGCAGGAACGATCGAGTGGAATGTCGAAGTTCTGGAAGAAGTTTTTGGACTGCTTGAGAAACTGCTACCCGAATCCAAAATCGATTGGACACAGAAAGTCGTCGTCAATTATTCGATTGGGAAATCGGTTGTGGCCAACGTTGTGACCAAGCGTCCCGGAGGAGTGGAACTCAACGTGTTTGTCCCGGCGGGGTCTGTGACGTTGGGTGAAGTGACCGGCATCGGCTTCGAACCCGAAATCACAACGCATCGTGACGGCCAGGACGCTGTTCGATTGAAATTCACCAAGACAGCGCAAGTGACATCCGCCCCACTCGAAAAATTCCTTCGCGAGCAATTCTCGAGATTTATTGGATAACTTTCGGAGGTTGTGAAAATGCCAAAGTACCTCGTGATGCTGTTACTGAGCATCACCGTGACTCCGCTATCGGCCGATGATACGGATTTGTTGATTGCTGATTTCGAAGGCGAGACGTACGGCGCGTGGAAAGCTACAGGGGAAGCCTTCGGTCCGGGACCTGCACGTGGAACGTTGCCAAATCAGATGGCTGTCGAGGGATTCGAAGGAAAAGGTCTGGTGAACTCGTTCTTTAACGGGGATCGGACGACAGGGACGCTCACGTCTCCTGAATTCAAGATCGAGCGGAAGTTCATGAATTTCCTCGTTGGCGGGGGCAAGCACGATGGGCAGACCTGTATCAATCTGATTGTTGACGGGAAGACAGTTCGAACCGCCACGGGGCCCAATGATCGACCAGGAGGAACCGAGCGTCTGGACTGGCAGGCGTGGGATGTCTCAGCCTAGAACGGTAAATCAGCCACCCTTCAGATTGTCGATCTGGCAACTGGCGGCTGGGGTCACATCAATGTCGATCAGATCGTGCAGAGCAACTCGCGCCGAGGCTCTCAACGGGTACAGCGCGAACTACTGGCCGATCACGATTACCTGCTGCTACCCGTCAAGAATGGTGCCCCGAAACGGCAGGTCAAGCTTGTTGTTGAAGGGAAGACCTTCCGCGAATTCGAAATTGAACTCGCCGACAAAGACGTTGATTTCGTGGTCACCGCCGATCTTCGTGCTGTTCGTGGCAAGACAGTCACGATTGAAACGATGCTCCCCGACCAGTCTGGAGCACTGGCTGCGATTGCCGTTTCGAACACACTCCCTGCGGCCGAGAGCGAGCGGCGACCGAAGTTTCACTTCACGAGTCGTCGCGGCTGGCTGAATGATCCGAATGGACTGGTCTACTTCCAGGGAGAATGGCATCTGTTCTACCAGCACAATCCTTACGGATGGAACTGGGGAAATATGCACTGGGGGCATGCTGTCAGTCGTGATCTGCTCCACTGGCAGGAACTTCCCACGGCGATCTATCCTCGCGCCTGGGGTGACTGGGCTTTTTCAGGCAGCGCGGTGGTGGATGAGCAAAATACGAGTGGATTCAAGTCTGGTAATGAATCGGTACTGATAGCGGCGTATACCAGCACCGGGCGTGGTGAGTGCATCGCCTTCAGCAATGATCGAGGCCGAACATGGACTGACTATGACAAGAATCCTGTCGTAAAACATGCGGGACGCGATCCCAAAGTCATCTGGCATACGGCAACTCAGCGCTGGGTGATGGCGGTTTATGACGAACGCCCGAACGTGGAACGTGGAATCTCGTTTTACTCATCACCGAATCTGAAAGAATGGACCGAGACGGGCCGGGTTGTGGGCTTTTACGAATGCCCGGATCTCTTCCCACTACCAGTCGATGGCAAACCTGCCAGACAACAATGGGTTCTTTACGGAGCAGACGGCAAGTATCTGATTGGCGACTTTGACGGGAAGACGTTTCATAAGAAGTCCGCGTTACTGCAGGTCTGGCATGGCAGTTTCTATGCGGCACAAACCTTCAGTGACGCCCCCGACGGTCGTCGAATTCAGATCGGCTGGGGACAGGGTATCACCTTTCCCGGGCAGCCCTTCAACCAGCAGATGACGATCCCGGTGGAACTGACACTTCGCTCGACCCCGGAAGGGGTTCGCATGTTTGCGTGGCCTGTCAGGGAAGTCGCAGCGCAGAGTGAGCAGCAGGGGATTGCGACGACACTTAGTATTGATCGCGTGACACTGCCCGAAGGGCGCAAAGCAGACATTCTCGTTCCAACTGCAGCGCTGGATCTGTTTGACGCAAATCTCGAACTGGAGCTTCAATTGTCGCAGAAGATCACAATGACGTTCTGCGGTACTCCAGTCACATACGACGTGAAATCTCAGAAGTTGAGCTGTCGACAGGCATCGGCGACCGTCAAACCGATCAACGGGCGGTTATCACTGCGAGTCATCGGTGACCGAGGTTCTCTGGAGATCTTTGCCAATCAGGGAGAAGTGGCAATTTCCGTGGGACACACGCCAACGGACAAAGGCTTCTCGATTCAGGCCGACGGAGGAAACGCCGTTCTCCATCGACCGAATTTCGGCGATATGCGGGTCAAGCCATAAACGACAACAGGACCACGCCGTCCTGCAGTTGCAAAGTGGCTTGATGTAAAACCGTAGTAACCCACAACCTTATGGCATTCACGTTCAAGCCCTGCGAATCATTCGCCACCCGCCCGTTTTCCGACTGCCGACAGAACGGATCAGAACAGACGATTACCCTAGTCCCGATCAACAGGACTGTGCTAGAATCCGCACGATCGTCGGTGGCGGAATTCCTTGAGCTTCGTGCTGACTGATCGATTTTCAGCCAGATTCCATCTGCTATCGAAGGTTTCGGAAAGGTGCGTGTCGCGCGATCCTGAACCTTCGACGAAAGCTTGCCGCATGTCGCTTTCCAGTCCGTCGCCGCATCCCAGGCCGTGGGACGAAAAGAATTCCTTTGTTGCCGGCATCCTTGCCTACCTGGTGCCGGGTGCAGGTCATCTTTTTCAAGGTCGGACGGCGAAAGGTTTGATTTATCTCTTCAGTATCCTGGGCCTGTTCTTCTGGGGGCAGAAGATGGGTGAAGGGATGGTGGTGTATAACCTGCCCGAAAAGGGGAGCGTTCTGAAGTATGTGTCGCTCAGCTATGCGGCTCAGTTGGGAGCAGGCGTAAGTGCGCTGCCCGCTTTCCTGCAGAATCGGCGTGCGGCAAATCCCGCCAACCATACTATCCGGCGCCCGTCGCGACCGCTCGTTGAAGAATTCGAAGGTCGAATGAGCACTCCTGAAAGCGGTACAGAAGGCATTCTTGTTGGCACGCTACGGGTGGAACCCTCTGAAGGAGGTGAATTCCGCGGAACATTTGAAGGGACCATGGATGGCAAACCGGCCAAGCTGGCCCTGGGAGGTTCCCAATTTGAACTCGACCCGGCAATCAAGGCTGGATTCCGACGCAGGATTACTTGTGGCATTGAAAATAGCGCCGGCGCGTTTCCGATGAAGTTCATCGAAGGGACAATTCCGCGGCCATTTCTTGATGCTTATGCATCACCGCCTGACGGCGAGCAACTCCAGGAAATCAACGGGCGACTCGGCAAGACCTACGAACTTGCCATGGTTTTCACCTGGATCGCCGGACTGCTGAACGTTCTCGCCATCTGGGACTGCGTTCTTGGTCCAGCCTACGGGTTCGGTGATGAACATCAGAATGCCAAGGCTGCGGAAGGTTCAAATACGTCGCAAGCCAGGAAGCCTGCGACGACACCAGCGACTCCATCAACACCGGCGGTGCCACCAGCAACGGCGAATACTTCGCAGCCAGCGCACAGTGACGGTCCACCCCCCAAATCGTCCGTGTGATGCCACGGTCCATTCGAGCACCCAAATCCGGTCTACGGGGACTTTTCGATGTTTGACACCTTGCTACTCGCTCAAGCCAACGTCACCTGGCATATGGTCCCGCTGGCCCTTGCCATCAGCCTGGTCTACAGTGCCAGCCGTTACGAACTCCCCGAATACATCCTCAGTCGAGCGTTACGGCTATTTCTGCAAATCCTGGGATTTATGGGAGGTGCGTTTCTCGTCCTGTGGGTCCTGACCTACGGGCTGTGACGTATTATCAAGCACGTTGTCACCGCACCAGATGTGCCAGTCCACTCAGGAATAAAGACGAATCATGCCGCGTCTTCTTCGCTGACTTCCTCGCCGATATCATCCGCTTCAGCTTCCGGAAATAGAGACGGCGTGGTCTGCTTCTTTCGCAGGGTTTCGGCATTCGGCAAATCGTCCAGATCGCGCAATCCGAACATTTCCAGGAACTGCCTCGTCGTTCCGTATAAAAAGGGACGACCAAGCGAGTTCTCTTCGCCGCAGATGCGAACCAGGCTGCGATCCATGAGTTGCTTCAGCATTTCGGCACATTGAACCCGGCGAATGGATTCGATTTCGGCACGGGTGGCTGGCTGTCGATAGGCCACGATCGCCAATGTCTCCAGCGCCGTCGGCGACAATTTCAACTCAGCCTGCCGATGATGAACTTTGCCAAGCCAGAACGCGAAATGTGGGCGAGTCAGCATGCGATATCCACTGGCAACTCGCTCAATGCGGAACGCGGTTCCAGCCCGATCGTAGGCGACGTTCAGTTGCTCGATCAGTTCCCGAGCCTCAGCGATGTCGGCCAGCGTCGCCAGTTGAATCAGACGGCGGATTGTCAGGGGTGAGTCGGACACAAGCAGCGCTGCTTCAGCACGTGCCATCTTGGGGGTCCGGATGCATGCGGGATCGACTCCCGACATGGGAACAACGTCGGGTCCATCATCGCCACGTGCAAAGAATTCCCAACGGCGCCCATCGACTGGTAACGACTTCCAGCCAAAGTCAGGCAGCGAGAGGGGGGAACTAGGATGCATGAGTCGAATTAATCTCTGGCTCGATACGCGGCGAAACTCAAAATGGACTCTCGCCGATCCGAATATGACCCAGTGCTTTCGTTACCGCCGCTGCTGACTTTCGAGTATCTGTTCCAGAACCTTTTCGACAGCCTTCAACGGCTCATCGGCTTCAGCTTCGTATCGGTAAGACAAGCGCGGTGAGTCGCTTGGTGTATACGAACAGATGAACAAGAACTGATTTTCGCGATGTCCCGGCTGCAAACGGAAATTGCGAATCTCCAGTTCATTCAATTTGCGAACGGCCGACTGCCAGGTCAGGGGTTCGACATCGAGAGGATTCGATCCCTTGGGAGCAGGCTCGGGGGGTTGTTCGCGACGGCGCTGGAATGCTTTCGGTCCCCGTGCCAGATCTCCCGGTTGCGTACGAGCTGGAGGTTGGTTGTCGCGGAAATCGAAGCCAGGGGCTGGCTGATTACGAGGTTCTTCTGGGGTAGATCGAGGTTCATCGTCGAATTCATCCATCCATCCCGCTTTTTTTGCGGGCATTCTCCCGCGTGGCTGCGGATTGATGTCTACGATCGCCTTTTCTTTTTCTCGACTGGAACGGCCAGGTCGGGTAATCGGGACCGAGTCACCGACGCGACCGGGAGGCGAAGCCGAACCTGGTTCACCGGATTCCGATCCGAACAGAGGCGCATCCTCAAGTTCTTCCAGGTTGTCGTCATTGGCTGGTCGAGCAGACTGACCAACGCGACGTTCACGCGCTTTTGTGGCTCCTTCATCCAGCGGGGATGCGACCACAGGTGCGAATTGAGGGATGCCGAAAATGGCCAGGGCCGGTATTGATAATACCGGGACCATCAACAGCAACGTGGCAAATGTTCCATGAACTGACCGCATGGGTCGTCCTCGTCCGAAATCCGTCGGTTCACATCAAGCCCAGCCTGATCAACTTCCTGCTGAAAATCAGGTGGTTTCCAAGAATAGGAGATCCCGATTCGGTCAGCATTACCGTTGAACAAAGCCTCGCCAAGCCATCCTGGTCGGCGCGGGGCGGGATGTTACGTGAAGTCCGAAAGTCTGGCAATTGGAGTTTGTAAGTTTGTCGCATCCGTCAATTTTGCGTCCGAACGGCACAGCTTATGGAATTCTGTGCCACTGCACGCTACGAGTTCCCATGGCGTCGATTACTGTTTTGAGTTTTTTTCACCGTCGGGAACAAGCTCGCTTCGTGCACCGGCCCACTATCTTGGTCGGTGAATTCGAATTGTCGTTCTGCAATTCTGGGTCTGCGCTGTAAGCGCCGCTGGTCCCACCTGCATCCTGCGCAGCGTCAAAAAGGGATTGGCATTGGGCCATGGGGTCTGCAGCCTACTCTTCATGGGACTGAATTCGATATGATGCACAAATCGGTGCAGGCAACTCGTTGCTGCATCTCAAATAAACGAATTCCAGCTTGATGAGGTTAGAGCTGCCATGGCGGACGTGTTGAGAATAGGTGTGAACGGAGCGGCCGGTCGGATGGGGCAACGTGTCGTGGCACTCGCTTCGGCTGACAAAAATCTGAAGGTCGTCGCCGCCTACGAATCTGCTTCCTCACCAAAACTGGGACAGGATGCAGGTGAGCTGGCAGGTGTCGGCAAACTGGGGGCTCCTGTTTCTGCCGAAATCGGAGAGCATGTCGATGTTGTCATCGACTTTTCGACCCCTGAAGGGTGCATGACCGTGTTGGCCCAATGTGCCAGTCGTGGAATCCCCTTGGTCGTCGCAACAACGGGCCTGACCCCTCAGCAAAAGCAACGGGTTGAAGAAGCCGCACAGACGACCCCGATCCTGATGGCACCAAGCATGAGCCTGGCCGTCAATATCGCCATGAAACTGGTGGCAGAAGCAGGCCGGGCATTGCGCAACCATTCGACCGGAGTCGATGTCGAGATCATCGAACGCCATCATCGCTACAAGGAAGATGCCCCCAGCGGAACAGCTTTGAAGTTCGGTGAAATTGTTGCGGGCGTGATGGGCCAGGAGCGCCATGTGCATGGTCGCGAAGGACGAACAGGGCAGCGTCCCCAGAACGAAATCGGCTACCACGCTTTACGGGTCGGCGATAATGTGGGCGAACACACGATCGTCTTCGGCCTGCTGGGTGAAACACTGGAAGTAGCCGTTCGTGGTCAGTCCCGCGACAGCTATGCCGCTGGTGCCCTGACTGCTGCGAAGTTCCTGGCAACGCGTCAGCCCGGAATGTATTCGATGGTTGATGCGCTGGGACTGTGACGGATTACAACCGAGCAAAGTGGAAGAGACCTGCGAACGAGACGGATTTTGGCTGATCGAAATGAAGGGAGACCTTCGGTTGGTGGTTTCGGCGGGGTCGGGAGACCCGCGCCGAACGCGCGTTGTCTGTTTCGGCGGGATTGGACGACCGCGCCGAATGGCCTGTGGCGAATTTTTGGCTAACGTGGTACAAAGCGGGCCTTCCCACAACCAACATCGAGGAGGCGCTTCATGGGTCTGTTCAGCACGAAGGACTGGAACGTCATCGCAATCATTTTCGAACGTCGCGAGATGTATCGCGTTAATGGACAGCGATGCAAAGGCAGCGAAGCGACAAAGGTTCGGGACAACGTCAAGAACTTTGATCGAACGATCTTCTGGGCTGTCTTCGATCAGAAACGAGCCTTCCTGGAAGGAGAGTCCGGGAAAGGTGAAAAGATGGTCACCAACGAAATTGTTCAGCGACTCAAGAAAGAACTTTCAGCCAATCAAACGGTGCAGCAGATCCTGGGACTGCTTGAACGGGGTGAACTGAAAAACGCCGCCAAGCCGTTGCTTTGGGGTGGCTATCCCAAGCCCGAACAGCACCACGAAGAAGAATAACGCAGACTAGCCTCATTGATTTTGTTTACTGACAGGAACGATTTGTGAACCGACCGACACACGCACCGCAGGCACTTCCCGATCCAACCGTCAAGCTCGCTGAAGGATGGCATTGCCTTCATCTCTATTACCGGATCGATCAGGCGGCTCTCGCGCAACTGAGCCCGCAGCAACTGGCAGAAGGTCGCGAAGTTGTCGCTCACCTGCTCGACCCCGCCCGGCCCGGGGCTCCGATCCGACTGCAGACCTCGGTCGTTTCAGGTCACAAAGCCGACCTGGGCCTGATGATTATGGACGCTGACCCACTGCTGATCGATGGTGTGCGCCAGGGGTTACGCAGCAGCCCGCTGGGAACAGCCCTGCAGCCGGTCTATTCATTTGTTTCGATCACCGAAATCTCGGAATACGTACCGACCGTTGAGCAGTATTCCGAGCGACTGCGACATGAAGGGGTTTCCCCCGACGATCCGGCCTATGCCGCCAAGGTCAATGCCTACAGCCAGCGGCTCCCCATGATGAACAAGCAGCGACTGTGCCCTGATTTCCCCAATTGGCCGGTCACCTGTTTCTATCCGATGAACAAGGCCCGTCATCCACTCGCCAACTGGTACACGGAACCGTTCAGCAGCCGTTCAGCCCTGATGGCCGAACATGCGACGAGCGGAATCAAGTTTGCTGGCCGAGTTTCACAGTTGATCACGGCCTCGACAGGTCTGGATGACTGGGAATGGGGCGTGACGTTGTGGGGCCGCAATCCCGAGTCGATCAAGGATATTGTTTACACGATGCGGTTTGACAAGGCATCCGCCCGGTATGCCGAATTCGGGCCGTTCTATGTCAGCTACCTGATGTCGCCCGTCGACGCACTGGACCATCTCCAGGTCTGATGTTTGCGCGCTCCACACGAAGACCGGGCCTTCCTTCGCAAAGCTTCAGTCCAGTCCCGGCCACCCGTCCGACTTTTACCACGGGCTGCTAGAGCGCGTCGCATTTAAGTGTGGTGTCCCGCGGGCATCAAACGACAGCGTCTCACCCATGTTTCGACGCGACGCGGAAGTGCGACACGCACTAGACATCAGATTCTGCGGACGAGGAAAATTCGCTCGAACGCAGGACGGCAACAGAAATTGCCAGCAGGATCGGCGGATAGAGCATCAGGATCGCGATGTGTTGCCAAGTCGGCGAATTACCAATCAAGGTGGCGGCGCCCGACATGAATTCGGGCGGGATTTCCAGTTCGCACCACTCCAGCATCAACGCCTGCAGGTGATGATGGACCGTCAGCTTGTTGATCACGGCCGGTACGAAACTGATGATCAGCTCAAACAATAGTGAGTATCCAACCGCCAGCACCATGCCTCGGCGCGGCATGATCGTCCCCAGCAGCAGGTAGACTGCAGCATAGGCTGGAGCCGAAAGGCAGACCATCCGGGCCATGGCCCACCAGATCTGCCACGGCTTCAGCTCACTCAAAGCCATTGAAGGAGCAAGTCGTCGTTCGCCATGTTGATTGATGATGAACGGCTGTGCGGAATCATGCTTTCTCGCATTCGCGATGACTTCGGCTTCTTTCGCATTGGGACTGATGATCACAACAGCACATGTCAAGCCCAACAGGACTGGCGGGATGACCCACGTCACCGCTGCCAGGTACTTTCCCAAAAGCACGGCGGTCCCTCCGTTTGGACGAACCGTCAGGTAGACCCAACTGCGTCGCTCAAGCTCTGCCGAGATTGCCGGGGTCATCCAGAGCATGGTCCCCAGCATCGTGACCAGCATGGGTACCAGTGCAAACAGAAACCCGATCCATAACTCGCGAGGTGGCGCAGCATCGGCAACGCCTGCACTAATGCTGAATCGAATTAACCCGATGATGAAGACTGGAAATCCTGCCAGAACCAGCCACCAGGCCATTCGTGGCACGGTCAGCGATCGTTTCCATTCAAACAGAAAGACTGCTCCGACGTTTCCGATCACAGTTCACCCCGGTGCATTTTCATCAGTGAATTGAAGAGCGCCTGCAACGATTCATCAGCCGAATGCATTTCCGTGACGTCGATTTCCGTGGCCTTCAACCAGACGGGAAGCTGTCCATAAATGCGAGCGGGATCTCGCGTTGCTACCGTCACCGTCGTATCCACGATTCGCAACGAATCCACAACACGTTCGCGCAGCAGTAATTCCCCGAGTCGGTGCGGATCCGAGCACTTGAACGCGATTTCATTCGGCAGTCCGACCATCATGGCATGGACATCTTCGGCTGTTCCTGATGCCAGAAGACGTCCGCCGCAAATCAGCAGGAAGGATTGCGTCAGCGATTCAATCTCGTGCAGAACATGGCTGGCAAACAGCAGGCTTTTGCCAAGATCGATCCAGTCGAGCAGGACCGTCGTGAGTTCATGGCGACCGATGGGATCCAGGCCGCTGAAGGGTTCGTCCAGGATCAGGATTTCGGGATTGTGCGCCAGTGCCTGAGCCAGCTTGGTCCGTTGACGCATTCCTCGCGAATAGCTCGAAATCGGCCGATGCATGGCGGTTGACATCCCCACCAGTTCCAGCGATCGACCGGCTGCGACATCGGCATCCGCCGCAGTCATCCCCTGCAGTTGCTGCAAGTATTTCACCCAGTCGAATGCCGACACGTCAGAATAAAAACCTTCACCACCTGGACAATATCCCATCCGCTTGAACAGCGACGCATTGTTACGGGGGGATTCTCCCATGACACGAATCGTGCCCTGAGTCGGACGAAGCTGGCCAGTAATCAGATTGAGCAGCGTCGATTTCCCGGAACCGTTAGGTCCCAGCAGTCCGTACGCTCCCGGTTGCAGCGTCAACGTGAAATCGTTGACTCCGATCACCTTGCCATACAGCTTTGTTACGTTATTGAGCTCAATCATGAATTGGCGACCAATTTCTCGGATGCCTGTCTTTCGGATCGGTGAACGCCAGGGAATAACTACGTGAATTGCATGGATTAGACACGCATCGGAGCCGATATTCTGCGGTACAGGACGGACAGCGATGCCAGGGTGATTGCCACGAGAATCGCTGCGGATACCGCCACATCTTCAAATCGTGCAAACCCGAAGACCCAGCGCTGGACGCGCCCCAGCGTGTGGTACAAGGATAAATGAGTCCATGACGATTGCTTGATTTCGAACTGGTTCTGACGAGCCTGCATCCTGTCAGCTCGAGTCATATAGACCTCGTTGCCAGCATTGAATGCCTCGGCCGATGTGGCAGCTCCATAGGTGAACCAGCCAAGGATCCAGACGGCGAACCAGGCGAATCCCGCGTATCGGCTTTCCTGAGTCAACGATGAAAAGCAAAGGGCGAGCATTGAGGTGGGAATCATCAGCACGGCAGATGCCGCAATGATTCGAAACGGCAGATCCCAGGTTGCGGTGATGACACCCAGATTCGGCGACAGCAGAATCCCCAGCAGGTAAAGCGCCAGCGCAGGGACGGTCGCGATAATTGCCAGATAAGCCCACAGGCTGGCCAGCTTTCCAAACAGGTATTCGGCTCGAGTCAGTGGCCGTGAAAAGTACAACAGGAATGCGCGCGAACGGATATCCTGCGAAATCAACGGGGGCGAAATGACCCCGATGACCATGACCATCAGAACGGCCTGGGGATATCGAAAGAACGATTGCAGCAACCAGGCCCAGACGGCATGACGACTCTCTTCCAGATTTCCGGACTGCATCGAGCTGCGAATCCCGTCGAATTCGGGAGATGGAGGAAGTCCCTGCAGAAATGGACGCAGCATCTGTCTCCATTCTGGATACAAGGCAGCTTGTTCCCAGACGAAGAAGCCGACTCCAAACCAGACTGCAGGCAACCAGGCAAACAGCATCATCCGACGCAGCCAGCGGCTTTGCCAGGCACGCTTCACGCCAACTTCCGTGATGACGCACCAGCGCATCCATCCGGGAACCAGCCGTTGCGACCAGGGACGATAGCCGAGATTATTCACGCCCCGATTTGAGGGGAGACTGGTTGGTTCCCCACGCGATTCAAGAATCGTTCCCGTCGTACCGCCAGAACTGTTGTTCATCATTGGGAAGCTCCTCGAACCGCATTCAGGAAGATCTCCTCCAGCGAATTCCGCGACGGGGTCATGGAACGGACACCGACTCCCAGAGTATTTGCCGCCTTCCAGACTTCGGGCGCAAGCTGGTCGGGTGCACCTTGCAGCAGCAGCCCCCCCGTCGTACGAACTTCGATTTCGATGCCTCGCGCACGAATCGCCTCGACGAACCGGTCTGCGACTCCCAGCAGTTTGACTTCCAGAGATGGCATCGTGGGCCGGTTCAGTTCCGCCAGAGAATCGGCAACCTGAACCTTGCCACGTGCCAGGATCACCACAGCATCACTGATCGATTGAACGTCGGGCAGAATGTGCGTGCAGAGCAGTACAGCTTTTCCATGATCACGGGCCAGTACACGAATCCGGTTCAACATGACCTGGCGCTCTTCAGGATCGAGACCTGAGGTCGGTTCATCAAGAATCAGTACGGGAGGATCGTGTACGATCGCCTGGGCAAACCGCAGCTTCTGACGCATGCCTGTCGAATAGGTTTCAACTGTGCGGTATCGTTCTTGTGCCAGTCCGCAAAAGTCGAGGATTTCATGCGCACGCCGCAAGGCTTCGACAGCGGGGAAACGAGAAAGCTGTGCGACGAACTGCACGCAGTCGACACCCGTCATTCCATGCAGATAGCAATCATCTTCGGGCATGTATCCGACATGTGCACGGATCTCGCGGTTCTGTCGACCGAGTTCATACTGCAACAACCGACCGCTGCCGCGTGTCGTCTTGACCAGTCCAAGCAGTACCTTGATGAGTGTCGTCTTGCCAGCGCCATTTGGTCCCAGCAGTCCGGTGATCCCCGAACGTATCTGCAGAGAAACGTTGTCGAGCGCCCGAAAACGGCCGTAGTCTTTCGTGATTTCGATCAGATCAATCAGGGGAGACATGTCGTCTATTGCCGCAGGAGTCCCGTTCACTGGAAATGTGCTCCCATCGTCTCCCGTCACTTGACCGTTTGCAACCCGAGACCATGATTCGACGGCGAAAAGAATCACTTCAGGGCGGGGTCGGCGATCAGTTCCAGCAAAGCTTCCAGTGGCAGTCCGATGACGTTACTCAGACTCCCCTCGATCCCATTCATAAAGACACTGCCTGCACCCGGTGACACAGGCGATGGCTCCGCTTTGCCAGCGTCATCTCAAGACACTGGCGGCTCAAAGCAACCTTCAGTGGCTCGTTGCGACTATCGTCCCATGCCTGGGGGAGGTGCCAGTGGCGAGGAGGCGGTCTTGCCCGTTCCGGTGAATTTCCACGTCGGGCTGGTTTCGGACTTTGATATTTCGATGTCCAGTGGCGTGGACTCGGGAATAGGAGCGAAGTTCGTTACGTCGGGGCTCAGCGTGACCTTGTACTTACCGGCGGGGGCACCGTCCTGCGGCGCGTAGGTCGTCAAAGTGAAGTTTCCGTCCTTATCAACGGTCCCCGAAACAGGCGGCAGCTTCGAGTCACCCTCAGAAAGCAGTTGCATCCGTGCTGGCCCCACTGGCTTTCCGTCCACCTGAACCACACCACGAACTCGAATTATCGGCAATTTGCCGGAATCCGACGATGACGAGCAGCCAAGAACCATCAGCCCACACACCACCATTGCCAACTGGCATCCGCGACTTACGAACATCACTACCCTCGCTTGCATCAATGCCCTGACTATTCACCGGAAGACACACCGGTTTCTTCAAATGATCGCTTCTATGGAAAGCCCAGTTATTCCTACCGGCGAAAGACTGGTTCAGAAATCACCGACGGTCTCACCCCCACTCATGGTGTTGATAGCTCCCCAGACGCCGTTCCCGCGAACGTAGCCAATGGCAGCCTCGGTGCCATAGCTGATGTTTTGAGCGATGAACTTAACCGCACCGTCAGCCATCAGGAAGTGAGCCCCACCGACATGCCGACTGTGCGCCCCCATGTAATCGTTGTTGATGCCAAAGTAGTGTATGTACGTCGGCTTGTAGACGCTTGGATTCGCCTTGAACGAAGTCCATTGGTTGCACGGATTCGCAGACCCGTCCGGTTGAGGATAAGCCTGACCCGACGGAGTACACTGTGAATCCGAATAGCCCGGAGAAACAAATGCCGGCCGCATGAACCCCGACGGCGCGCTCACTGGCTTGCCCGCACCTGTGTTGTTCCCTCCGCAGCAGTATCCATTGGCCGTCACCTCGCCAACGGCAATCGTATTCGACGTGCCATCGACGATGTCGCGGATGCGCGTGGTCCCTCGCAATGTAAAGATACCACCTAAAACGTTATTGGATCGTGGCCACCAATCGTAACCCTCGGAACCGGCATAATTCGTCGTAGACATGCCGTTCGCCACGGTGGCTCCGGGGTCTGAAGGACAGGTGAGTGCCGGTAACTGCTTGCTGACGATTGCCTGGCCCCAAATGGGGGTCGTCAGGTTGGCCGAGTTGTACAGCGGTGCCTGATCCACATACGGAAGAATCATGACCAGCCATGTGTAGTTTCGCGGCGCGTAACTGCCAATCGCCCCCTGAGCCCAGATTGATTCCGGCGGGAAGATCGACATGGTATCGTGGTAGTTGTGAAGTGCCAGGCCGATCTGCTTCAGATTGTTTTTGCATTGCGTTCGCCGGGCGGCTTCGCGAGCCTGCTGAACGGCAGGCAACAGCAGCGCTATCAGAACGGCGATAATTGCAATCACAACCAACAGCTCAATCAGCGTAAACGCGCGACGCTTCGATACGGCAGATGGCCTCATGAAAACCCTCGCTTTCGAACTCACTAGAGCGCATTTCATTTAAGTGTGGCGTCCCGCAGGCATCAAACGACAGCGTCTAATAACCCATGTTTCGACGCGATACGGAAGCGCGACGCACACTAAACTTTCCGACGGTTCGATATCATAAACCGCCTCTCGATTGAGTGCATTCCAGAGCCTGCGGATTTTTCGAGCGGCACCGTCCCGTGGGCTGCCGCCAGCCAGTCTCTTTGAACCCAAGTCCGTCGACGAATAGGACCAAGACTTTTCAGGAATTGAAGATAAGGGGCAGACTTCTTGCAACCCGAGACCGTGATTCGTCGGCGAAAAGACTCACTTCAGGGCGGGGTCGGCGATCAGTCCCAGCAAGGCCTCCAGTGGCAGTCCGATGACGTTACTCAGACTCCCCTCGACCCGTTCGATGAAGACACTGCCTGCTCCCTGCAATGCGTAGCCTCCAGCCTTGCCGCGTGGTTCACCGGTCAGCAGGTACCAATTAAGCCATCGGTCAACATCGGCTCGGAACGTGACCTTCGTCTCCACGACCTGTTCTGCAGATCGCCCATCAGGAGTCACCACATGGACTGCGGTCAGGGCGGAATGAGTCTGTCCCGCATAGTACTTTCGAAACCATTCAGAAACGACTTCACGCCAATCATCCTGTTCGGGCGGCTGGCCCAGAACAATCGGGGTCTCGCCCGCAACGACCACAGTCGTGTCGGCAGCAATCAACAACGTCCGCGGTCGCTCGTGCAGCGAACTTTCTTCGGCATTGAGGTCTGAACGAACGAGTTCTGCCTTGTGACGTGCGATCTCCAGCAGTCGTGATTTGATGGCGTTCAGGTCCCGGCAATCTGCAAACCCAGCCTCCTCGGCGGAAGCGGGAGGCCGGACCTCGATCAGTGTCGGATGAACAACCTGCTGCAACAGTTCCAGGCGACGTGGCGAACGCGAGGCGAGGAGATAACGGCGGAATGACATCGAAAATCCACGCTCGCGGAAATAACGGCGATACGCAGCGCTGATGAGCTACTGCTTGGCAGCACCTGTCTGTTCGGGAATTCGAACACGTGCCTTAAACGGGATCGGCTGTGGTCGATCCGAAATCTTGACGAAGAAATCTTCTTCAAACACTCCGGGAATGTTCGGGGCTGTAAACGTCACCGGAAGACTGTGCACGGTTGAAACTGCGCTACTCAATTTGACTTTGAACGCGTCATCCTGAAGTTTCGCGTCAGTTTTCTTTTCCCTGTACAGTTCGTCAATCTTGAACGGCTTTCGTCCGCGAATCACGACATTGACAACCTTCGACTGTCCGGGTGCCACAGATCCAAACTGCAATTCGGTAATTGCAATATCCGGTTCAATCTTGGCTTCCACCAGAACGGACACTTGGGGATTGTTGGCATCATCGGTTGTCATAATCACATGATCGCGAACCGTCCCAATCGGGGCATCGGGCCGGAGCGAGACGTGCAGTTCGTATTTCACCTGGCCATCATTCAGCCGGGGAAGCTCTTTCAGATTCACAAGCAGATTGGGATTGGCCACTTTGGCCGAGGTAATCTTCCAGTCGTTTCGACCAGCATAGTGGATATCGACCTTGCGTTCGGCGCCTGCCCCCTGATCCAGCAGGCCGAAATTGAGAGCACCGGGCGTGACAACGATGTCGCGCCGAATGTAAGCCGTCACAGGGAGTTCGACAACCGCCGAGGCAGCATGTACGGGATCCAGCAAGAATATGGTTGCCTTGGAGTTACGTTCGCCATCATAGCGGATAGTGTCCAGCCGCAGCGTCAGGACTCGCGACTGGGCACTCGGAATGACAATTGGCAGGGGGCTCTTGGTGACATCTTCCCAGGACACGCATCCGCAACCTGTCGTCAGGTTGGTGATCTGGATGTCTTCCTTGTAGATGTTTTTGACGACGACCTGAACGACGGTTTCCGCACCTTTTGCAACCGATCCGTATTTGATGGCGGTCATGTTGACCATCTTCGCACCCCAGTCGGGATCATTCGCGCGTGCGATCGATCCCAGCAGGGAAACGGCAACAACGGTTAGCGCCCAACGAATACGCCAGTGGGAGTGAATTTCTGGTAAAAAATCCATCGTTCTTCCTCGCCTTCTCAAATCGGCATCTGCAGATCAGGCAATCGGTACCACTGAGTTCAGACAGCGACGACCGATCGTATCTTCCTGATTTCACAAGAGTTTTGTCATGACAGTGTGGCGACAGTCTTTCGCACGTTTTCCCCTCTTCCTGGGAAACGTCGACAAATTCTCTTCGCGCACATTATGACGAGACATCAAAAAAGTCAACGCGTGCCAGAGGTTGCGGCCGAAGTACAAGGAGGGCGTGCCTGCCACATTTCCGTCGTTACAATGGCATTTGAAGGTGGTTGGCAGCAGTTTTACAGTCCACTGCCGTGATATCCCTAAAGATCGAAATTCAGGAGTATGTGATGGACGTCATCTACATCCTGCTGGTCGGCCTGTGCGCAGGATGGCTCAGCGGACAAATCATGAAGGGAAGCAGCTTCGGTCTGGTCAATAACCTGATTGTGGGAGTGATCGGAGCCGCTGTAGGAGGTGTTTTGCTGCCATTGATTGGCCTGCAACCGAATGGGCTGAGCGGAAAACTGATCTCCGCCACGCTCGGTTCGCTCCTGTTGCTTGCAATTTTGAAGAAGTATGGTCGGGTTCCGTGAGTTTACCGTTTCGATTTCGCTGGAATCTCACGCTGCTTTTTCAATTGCTCAATCTGCTTTTCAGTATCCTGAGTCCAACGGATTCCGTCCAACTGAAATTTAGCGAGGTCCCGGAGAACAGGGTCCTTGTCGGAGGCCGCGATTTCCTTGTAGGCCTCAACAGCCGCAGACCACTGTGATCGCTTCCGCAAGCAGGTGGCAATCAAGTACTTCACCATCAGGCGATTGTCCTCGGTCTGGACGACTTTGCGAAATGCCTGCTCTGCTTTCACGTAGTCGCCAGCTCGAAACAAAACCTTACCGAGTGCGAAGTTATCGACTGCGGCATCGGTGACCGCAGGCGTCTGTGCCTCAACGGGATCAGGAATTACGGGAGCGGCTGGCTCGCTGGCGAGCACTGGCTTTTTGTCGCTCTTTTTCGGGGCGGGCTTCTGGCTGATCCCCTGAGTTGCCAGTTTGGTCAGGATATCGAGCAATTCCTGTCGCTGTCGGTGCAGAGCTCGTTCGGCGTCGGTTTCTGCGTTACGAGTGCTGCGGGTCACTTCGTCACTGAGCGCATGGAACGATTCCAAATCTGCACGAAGTGCTTCCAGCTCGCTTTCCAGGCTGGAAGTCTCGGCAGCAGAAGGACTTCGCAATCGCGATGCTGGCCCGGGGGACAGTGGCTGCGTCGACAAATCAGGATTAATTTGACGCACACCGGGTTCCTGCGGCAGTGGCTGCGGAAGCGATTCCTGGCTCACTGCGACAGAACTGGTTGCGAGTAGAACGAGAGATACCAATCCGTGGAGTCTCATATTTCAATGTCCGTGTTTGGCGGTTGTCTTGGCTTCTTTGTCGTTTTCCAGCGACTCTTCCTGTAACACGTCGTTTTCTGTCGGCAGGAAGTACGTTCCGAGCGTTACGACCACCAGTTGTCGATCAGGGGATTTCAGGACTGTCATCGACTCGTGTGCGGCACACGAAACAATTCGCAGTCTGGCTGCAGCGACGCCCCGTGATTCCAAAGCGATCTTTACTGCCAAAGCACGCCGGAAAGCAAGATCATGTCCGCCCGCAGCATCCCGATAGGCCTCTTCCTGCGAACAATGTCCCTGAATAATGATCATCCGGTAGTGATGGCGGACAACTTCGGCAATTTCATCCAGATCTGGGTATGACGACTTGGGAACAACATCGGAATTCCGAGCGAAGCGAACTGGTTTCCCGATATTCGATTGAGCTTTCACCCACGTATCTCGTTCCTTGGTCGCAGAACCCTTCACCGCCGCAGAAAGCCACCTCTGCCCGCTGAATGGGAACCCGCCGCTTCCCTTCTGGGTCAACACCTGCAGAACAGCAATATCAAGCGGATCTTTGGAATCGGGACGAGGAGTATAACCGAAACCAACTTTGACGGATGCCAGGATCTTCAACAGATCTTCGTCGGTCGCCGTCTTCTGCGATCCCTGGCAAAGCAGCAGCACGAAGAAACTCATCAGCAGGATCACCATGTCGGCGAAGCTGACGATCCACATGGGTGCGTGACCGCCCCCTTCTTCGTGCCCTCCCTTTTTTCCAGGTCCCCCATGGCCCGACATCATCCGGCCCTTCTTTTAAGCCGCCGTCACCGCGGTCAGGAATCGAATTGAATTCTCGCTGTTCTCAGCCTGTGCAGATCTCAAATCTCAAATTTGGAATCTCAATCTTCCGCATCAGTTTTCCTGCTCAAACTTCGTCGCCGTTCGTCCATCAAGGAAGCTGAGTAATGTCTGTTTCAATTCCGTCGGTGAATGTCCTGCGGCGATCCCCATGATCCCATTCAGATACAGTTCCTTCAGCATCGTTTCCTGCCCCGATCGGATACCGAGTTTGTCCGCCAGCGGCAGACAGAGCAGGTTGGCAAACAGCGAACCGTAAAGCGTTCCCAGCAGAGCGACCGACAGACCGCCCCCGATCGCAGAGATATCACTCCCCATGTTCTGGAACATCACGACCTGGCCGATGATCGTCGCCGTCAGTCCGAATGCCGGGGCATAGTTCCCCATGACTGCGAATACTTTCTTGCCAATTGCGTGACGTTCCCCCTGGGAAAACAATTCCAGCCGCAGGCTGGTTTCAATCGCTTCGTGATCCTGCCCGTCGATGACCATTCGCAAACCCTTAGCCAGAAAGGGCTCTGTCACTTCGTCCAGTCGCGTTTCCAGTGCCAGGACACCGTCTTTACGAGCGACGGCAGCGAAATCGACCAGTTGCATCAACGCCTGAGTCAGCGGCACTTCCTTATAAAAAATACACTTCCCCAGAACTCGAAACGTCGCGAGGAAGTTCTTCATTGGCATACTCATCATCGTCGCGCACGCCGACCCGACGATCACCAGCAGCACACCTTCGGTGCTGTAGAAACCCATCAGGTGTCCGTGTGTCTGGTGGTACATGGCACCGATAATGATGCCCAGTGCCGCCACAAATCCGATAATCGTTGCAAAGTCCATGTCGTACCATTCCGGAACCAGGTCCGTAGATCGCTTCCACCTTCTCTCTTGTCGAACAAAACGGGTTGGACTTGCCACAGTTCCAGATGGCTGACTGGAAAGATCGCGTAAACTACGCCAATGGCAACGAATTGGCCGGTTGTGCGGAAGCGGCGGTCAAGTATCTATTGAAGAGGGTTTACCACTGAGGACACTGAGGAGCACAGAGAAATGCCGAGGAAGAAGCCAGAGTATTTGGGATTGATACCGACATGATTTTCTTCCGGAGGCCCGAAGGGCCCTGGCTAGGTGAACTGCTGGCCCACTTGGGCCGCAAGATCGAAACCTCCCGGGTTTCTGAAAAACACTCCGTGTCGGCCGATTCGGCATTGAGACAACAAGATGTTCCTCAGGAGTATCGAATTCGACTTCTTACGGTCGTGGTTTGTTATTCGGGTGGGGCAGGCTTCGTGTCGGCGGTTTTTGAAACGATTGATGACTCGCTGGAAGGATTGCTGTTGGTTCGGCCGACAATTGGGGTAGAACTCCGCTGCTGCCACCGCCACCCCCGCCGGGAGGATTCAGAGACATTGCAACTTGCTGGCAGACGAATCTCTGATAAACGTCTGGCGATTCCAAGGCGCGATCCACTCCCATCAGACTTTGCCGCCAGTTCAGTTTCTGGTGGAGATATGCTTGAGCCTGGTGAGCGGTCTCGGCTTCACGCGCGTCCCATAGACCGTCGGCCGAGGCGATAGCCACACCTTCGCCGGGGCTGATCATGATTAATGACAGGCCGACTCGCGGTGGAGGATAGGGGTGATACTGGGTCACCAGGCCGAACAGGATCGCTTGAGCATCATGCTCCCGGGCGATTCGCAGCAGTTCCAGTTCGTCAAACGAACCCCGGGCAAATACGTCGCGTGAGCGAGCGGTGCTGTCTTCCTCAGTCTCCATGACGACATCGAACCGGCCAGCCCGTTGCAACTCGGCCGCCAGGTTCTGTTGTATTTCTGCTGAGGCTTGCGCGAATGCCGTCTGATTCGCCATCGGCATCAGGACAACTCGCTTGACCGTTGACCAGTCGAAATTCGGCGCCACAAATTGCTGAAACGGCGCTGGTTCTGTCGGCATCACCGTCTCGACAGGCCGATGACGGGCACACCCGGAATGAATGATCAGGATCGGTCCGAGCAACAATCCGAGACACTCGCGCCGGGAATAGAGCGGCGCGACCATTCCACAAGGATCAGAATTCTCGTGAATCCGTTGATCCAGTTCGTTGGTACTCTGCCGTTGATATTCCGTCGACATAGAATTCATCACTCCTCGGATTCATCGGGCAATCCGCTGGTCCCATCGGACTCCAGCAGTCGCTGAAGGAGTGGTGCCATCGTCTGTAACAGCGCTGCGTTATCACGTTCTGCGTCGCGAACTTTGTCCTGCAGCAACTGTACCTGCTGCCGCAGTCGCTCCAGTTCATCCTTGGCAGTTGCAACTTCCTTGCGCGCGGATCTGATCTCACGAATGGCGAGTAACAGTTGATCGTCGCGGTGTTTCAGCAGCTGATTCTGTTCGGCACTCTGCTGACCGAGGGCATCAAGTTGCCGTTCCAGTTCACCGATCGTTGTCATCAATCGCATCGAACGCTCAGTCGCGGTTTCTCCGGGGGACAGACGCAGGTGATTGCCGAGGATCATTGGCGGACCACCACGATCGGTCGGGAAGTTACCACCGCTCACCACGGGTTGCCGATGAGGAATCAGCGATGGACTTGGAACCCCGGGCAATGGATCAGGTGGCGGAAATCCCTGGGACGGGTCTTCCAGTTGATTGTAGCTCGCTTTTGATGCGTTGCCGGAAATGGGGATTTGCCCCAGCGGAGTCACATTTCTGGCGGTATCGGTCGTTGCTTCGTTCTTCTTGCCGATCCCAAATGGATTCAGCAGGCTGGAACCGGTGGAGCGTGCGACGGATGATCCCGGACGGGCCTCATTGGCCACGGCTGCCCGCGCAGGGACAGAGGGCATATTCCGTCGCCGGGCATGATCATACGCGAAGGGCGGCACCTTTCCCGCAACGGCTTGGGGTGGCGACGTCACGCCGGGTGTCGGTCTGCCGACGGTCACCCCGGCTGATCGATTCGGAACTTCGTAAGTATTGGACGAATAAAATCCGGGCGAGGGTGGGACGTGCGAATTCGTATCCAGAAACTCACTCTGGGCAAGTACGGTGGCTGGTCCGGCATGCGACAGGACGATTGCCGCAGCGACCGCCATTGATCTCCAGCCCATCAATCGCAGGTCATTCCGTGACCGGAAGGATGTACGAGCCATCAGTAATCGTCTGGTTGTTCGTAACATGAGACGGTGCCCTCTTTCGAAATTATTCCGCCACATAGGAGCACCAGATGCGAAACTTTTCACCACATGAACAGGTGACATCGATCGCCTTGACCAGATCCCCTTCGCGCACCAGGTCGATGGTCGGCTCACTACTTGCATGATGACCAGCCCCCCCCGGATGCGAACTTCCCACGCGTGCGGTCTCGGATGTCTGGATCACTCGATGGGCAGGGAGTACCGGTTGAGCGGCAGCGCGCAGGAACTTGTCGATTCGAGCAGACATGGCGTTTCTCTCAGGTATCGTCGTTATCATGGGCGTTGACGTATTCGCGAAGATGATGCTGAGCGGAAGCCAGCAACCGCGATACTCGAGATTCGGAAAGATTCATAACTGCCCCGATTTCCTTCAGGCGCAGATCCTCCATGTAATACAGCGTGATCACCAGACGCTCCCTTTCTGGAAGAGTGGCAATCCCTTTGACAAGCTGCTGTTTTTGCTCTTCGCGTTCCATCGCACTGTCGATGGCCGCTTCTCCCTTGTCCGGGTCCGTTTCCAGTTGTTCCAGCGACCTGACGTGGATGAACGGCAAGGCGACCAGCGCATCCAGGACTTCATCAACCGTCAATCCGGTGGCGCGTGCCAGATCTTCTGCTGAGACAGGTGCAGGCAGACGTTCGTGAGCTTTGGAAACGAGAGAAACGCGTCGCATCATTTCCTGGGGCAACGGACAATTCCGCCGCGCCTCATCAATGATCGCTCCGCGAATTCGCAGTGCTGCAAACGCCTTGAAATCCACTCCCCGTGTCACATCAAACCGCTGAGACGCTTCGACCAGTCCGAGGACTCCCGCCGATTCCAGGTTTTCGACATCAACACCAGCAGGCAGCCGTGCAGCGACTTTGCCGATGATGTGACGAACCAGCCACAGATGGTCAACGACAAGGGCGTCACGAGCCGTCTGTTCGGCCGTGCGCGAGTACTCCTGCAGTTTGCGTCCCACAGCCGCTGACATGCTGACGCGCCCATCCATGGGTAAAAAAACAAATTGCCACACTGGCAATGACGAAGCAACGACCGACTTGTACAAGACCGGGACATGGGAACAGCGGAACGACCGGAAAATGCCATTCAGCCTGCCACCAGAACCTTCTTGAACGAGCACTGCGGATTGTGTGCAGAATCAGAATTGCGTCAACATGACCCCGCGCCGGAAGCGGCCCGTCAGGCTTCAATGACAGCAAATTGCCGTCAGATGGCATCACAATCGGCAAAAACTGCGGACTTCCGGCCTTCGATCAAATTCACGTGTCACGACGGAATCGTCGGAGGAACCAGAAGACGATCAAGGTCACCCCAATTCGATTACCACTCATGCATCACGATGCTGAGGGGAACTGAAAAATCGTCGTCTCGAATGCTAGCCGTACTTGTGTTAACTAATTCCTGTTAGAATTCGCCTAGCATATCACGGACACCACTAAAAAACCGGCGATAACATGAATCAACGTGATTTGGAACCACGAGGTTGTCTGGCAGCAATCCTGAGGCTTTTCGGTGTTTGCCTGAACGCTGATTTGCCGAGTTCGGAACAATTACCGTACCGACTGAGTGACAATTTCCTTTCTGCCGCCGAATTGTCGTTCTATCGAGTGCTGACGTTGGGACTGGGTGACTCATACCTCGTGTGCCCCAAAGTGAATCTCGCCGACATCTTTTATGTGTCGAACTCCCCAAAGAAGCAGTCGTACAAAAATAAGATCGACCGGAAACACGTTGATTTTCTGCTTTGCGATCCAACGTCGATGACCCCGGTTCTGGGAATTGAACTCGATGATCAGAGTCATGCCCGGCGCGATCGGCAGGTGCGAGATCAGTTTGTTGACCAGGTTTACGAAGTTGCCGGATTGCCGCTGCTGCACGTTCGCGCGGCTGCAGGATACAGCCCTCAAAATATCGCCGACCTCGTTCGACAGGCCGTCGAAAATCGGGCAGTTTCCGAGAAAGTCATCGAACGATTAGAAGGAACGCCGATTTGTCCCAAATGTGGAACGCCCATGGTGATTCGGACAGCGAAGAAGGGAAATCAGAAGTGGTGTGATTTTTGGGGATGCCCCAATTACCCAAAGTGCCGCGAGATCGTGCCGACCTGATGCCAGCCCACAATCGTCATGTCGGATCTCCGCATTCGCTGCAGTCATGGCCATCGTAAAGAACTCCATGACATTTCGCTGGTCACGTAAGACACAAGATGCACCGACTTTACTCACGAAGCATGTCCGTCTTGTTCGGCTTTGTTTCACCACGAAGTACACGAAGATCGCGAAGGTATGAGAAAGCCGGAGTCTTGATTCCAGTTTTGAGATAAGTGTTTTCGAATTTGATCTGGAATCCTGTCCTGATGTCGGCCCATGTCATGTACGTCGGCAACAAGGTTTTCTTCGTTTTCTACCTTCGTGACCTTCGTGTTAATCCCATTCCACCGATTTCACTGATCGGAATCTCGCATCAACGCATCATGATCAACCAGTGCGGCATTGCACTTCCTTCGCAAGCCTTTCAGAATACAAACGTTCAGGCCTCGCTTTGTCTCAGGGTGTGGACTTCCTTATTTTGAATGTGGATCGGGTGGCATGACCAAGCGGATGATCGGACCCTTTGAGGTGGGGGACCGGATCGGCGTCGGAGGTATGGGGATCGTTTATCGAGCCACGTACACCAAGAACGGCGCGCCGGTCGCGCTGAAAGTCTTGTCACCGGAAGTTTCAGACTCGGAAGCACTTCAGAAGCGTTTTGAACGCGAAATCTCCATCCTCAAGAAGCTTCAACATCCCAACATCGTCCGCTATTACGGCGGCGGACGGTTTGGTGCCCAGCGTTTCTATGCGATGGAATTGATCGAAGGGGGCTCCGTCGAGCAGTACCTGAAGGACAAAGGGAAACTCCCCTGGGAAGAGGCGCTCGATATCACAATGCAGGTCGCCAAGGCCCTGGAACACGCACACGAAGCGGGAATCGTTCACCGGGATCTGAAGCCTGCCAACCTGCTGATCACCAAGACCAACCAGATCAAGTTGACCGACTTCGGGATTGCTCGCGATACTACCGCCACCGCATTGACTGCCGCCGGCAAGACCGTTGGTACCTACGCGTACATGGCCCCCGAACAGATCCGTGGCAAGCCACCCGTTGACAAAAAGACCGACCTGTATGCACTCGGCTGCGTCCTGTTCGAAATGATCGCGGGTGAAACTCCGTTTCTCAGTGAGAATCAGGGTGAGATGCTGATGATGCATCTGCAGGAAGAGCCTCCGCGGATTACTTCACTGGTGCCAAACTGCCCCAGCTTTGTAGAAGACCTGATTTTCCGCCTGCTCGAAAAGGATCCCAACGAACGTCCCTATGATGCCCTGGCATTGCAGGTTGAAATCGACGAAGTCCGCAAGAAGATCGAGCAACAGCGCAGCATCGCTGCCGAGACCCTGGCAACATCCGCCGGAACTGTTTCAGGAGGGCGGTCACCCGACGAACTGAAAGCCGCACTTGGCAAGAAGAAAAAGAAGAAGAAAAAAGAGACAGGTCCCTTCTATGAACGAACCTGGTTCCTCGCGCTCTGTTTAAGTCTCGTTCTCGGTTTCGTCATCTGGCACTTCCTGCCCTGGAGCGAAGACCGTCTGATGGTCGAGGCCGAGCGATTGATCAAGTCGGAATATACGTCAGACCATATTAAGGCCCGCGATGAATATCTGAAACTGCTGCTGACGCGTTATCCCGCAGGCCGACATTCAACGCAGGCAAAATCCTTGATCGTTGATGTCGACAAAAAGGAAACTGTGACGCAGATGCGAGCCCGGGTAAAACAGCGTCAGCCACCCGCCAACGAAGCGGAACGTCAGTACCTCAATGCCGAGAAGTATCTGGCATTCGGTGATCATGTCACCGCCCAGCGGAAATTTGGTGCGATCGTCGATCTGTTCAAGGCCAAGGATGAATACATCAATTACGTGCGACTCAGCCAGGACGAAATTGACAAGATCATTGCAGCCACCGGGAATGAAACGCTCGCGAGTTTCCTGAACAAGCGACTACGCGATGCCGATACCGCTCGACAATCTGGAAAACTGAGCGAAGCGGAATCGATCTGGACCAGCATCAAGACTCTGTACGAAGACAATGCCGAAGCGACGGTCCATGTCACGTTCGCGAAGAAGCGGCTGCGCGACGAGGATCCCGGTCCTCCGCCATGGGCGAACGAATCTGAATTAAAATCGGAGCCGCAAAAATAAACGTGTTTTGACACGTGCATCGGGGATGGCCACGCAAGCCTTTCCCCATCTACCGGCGGCTCATTCGGGCCGTCCTTTACGTCAAAGGAGCGACAAATGAATTTGAAAGCAGCGTTGGCAGCAGCCGTTCTGACAGCATGTGGGACCACCCAGGTGATGGCATTCCCTTCGATGCCGAAGTACCTGGTCGATGGTTACAAAAACAAAAAGGACTACAAGCCGTTCATCGAAACTGTGGAAGGCTTGAAAACAAAGTGTGATGTCTGTCACAAACCGGGGGCAGAAAAGAAAGCCAAGGGACACGGCCTGAATGACTTTGGCAAGGTCTATCACGACCGATTCAAGCCCAAAGACTTCAAGGCAGCCGATATGGAAAAGAAGACCGACGACGCCATGAAGGTTTTCAAGGATGCCTGGGAAAAGTCCATCACAGAAAAGAACGCTGAAGGTAAGGTTTACGGCGATCTGATCAAGGCCGGAAAACTCCCTGGAAAGAACGATTAAATTGATTCGTCCGACCCGTCGTATGGGTAGGAAAGAGATTTCCGCCGGGCTTGTCCCGGCGAAATCACAACTGACCAGCGACTACCCCGCCAGCAATACGGCCGACATGGAGTGTTTTTCAGAAACACGGAAGGTTGCAATCTTCCGACCCAAGTGGGCCAGCAGTTCACCCAGCCAGGGCCCTTCGGCCCTGGAAATCGATGTAGAAACAGGATCTGAGGCCTGAAGGGCCGAAAGTTCCGTTGTCGTCAAATGGAACGGCCGGCCCTTCAGGCCTCACGAAGATTTTCGGTGGGATCAACTTCTGAGGAAAATCATGTCGGGTTGTTGTCCGCAGTCCATGCAAAATTGGGCTGATGGCAGTTCTCTACTGAGCGCCCTTGCGCTTTTCGATCGCTTCAACAGCTGCTTTTGCTGCCGCTCCAACGGCTTTATCCATATCGTTGGCAGCACCTTGCAGTGCCGGAATGCTCGCTGCCGTGCCGATCTCTTGCAGCAGTCGACAACCCTCGCGGCGGACTTCGGCCTCAGCGTGCGTCAGCAATCCTGCAACCGCCTTTTCCGCGGTTTTCCCCAACGAACGCAGGGCATTGATCGCCTGCACACGTGGGCCCGGTTCCTGAACCAGCTTTGCCAGTGGCTCGGCTGCCCGTTCGTCTTTCAGCTTCCCAAGTGCATCGATCGCGGCCAGTTTGACAAGCAATGCGGTTTCGTCCAGAACCTTGATCAGCAGCGGGACCGTTTCCGCTTTGGCCCATGTTGCCAGACTGTCGACAGCCTGCTTGCGGCGGAACTGATCCTTGTCTTTCAATAACTCTTCCAGAGCCTTCAAGACGTCTTCACGACGTTCTTCGATCGGCTCGGCATGCTGCAGCTTTGTTGCTGCCAGCAGGATCTTGCCAGCATTGTCACTCTTCAGGTCTGTCAACAGCTTGTCAATTTCCTCAACCGATAGCTTCACGCTGAACTGATGCGGTACCACTTTGACAACGGGTTGCTGGACAACGGGTGGATTTGCACCGGCTTCGACTGGTTCCACGCCGGGCGGAAATCTTAAACGGGTTCGAGGCAACTCTTCGTCAAATTGCTCTCCCCAGCCAACCCAGTGGATGCGAACCTTGCCATCCGCTCGAACGGCGGTGACATCAACGGGCAGCCACTTGCCGGCCCATTCCGCCAGCAGTCGCGTCCCGACCGCGATGGCTGTATTCGCCTCTACGGGCTTGCCCGGTTCCATTGCGGCAGCGGGAGCCTGTCCCTGGCCCGCTCCAGCAATCAACGGGGCCCCCTGTCCATTCGCCAACTGATACGTCAGCTTGATCGGCAACCGAGTCGTCTTGTTCTGCTCGTTCTCGACCAGTGTCGCGGTGTAATCCATCCGGTTGGGAATCCCCAGTTTCGCATCGAATGCGAAGACCCCGCTCCCGGTCAGCTTCACGCGAGGCAGGCGAGCCCCCGGTTCCGTCGCTTCCAGATCGAATTCCTTCTTGATCTTGATCAGATCGCCGACCGATTCCTGCAGCGTGTAAACAATCCGCACTTTTCCAGGAATCCGCGTGGTCTTCGTCGCTCCCCCCCCTCCGGGGAATCCCGGCAGTGGTGGAAAGCCAGGAAACCCCGGCGGTCGCACCCGCGGACGGAAGCGGCCCGGTGGATTTAGAGCATCGCCACTCTCTTCACTGATAATCACCGTGATGGCAAATGAGTTCGTCCAGGTTGGACGTCGGGTTGACGGAAGCTGCTCCATGACAAGCAGTGACAACGGCCCCATGAATGCTGGCAGTGGTGTCCGTTCGCCCGTCAGCTCGTGGACTCGTCCCAATGGATCCGTTTCCAGAACGTCTGGTTGAGTGAATCGCCCGGTCACAGATCGAGAATGCTGACTTTGCAACTGACTGGCCGTGTGATGCAGCGGGCCTCCCGATTTTGATCGGACACTGGACGTCATTCCTCCCTGACATCGCAGTTCGAAATGATTCAGTCCGATCGCAGGGCCACCGCCTGTATTGACCGTAATCAACGCCGTGGCCGCGGAGACTTTCTTGACCAGTTCAGGCCCTTCCAGCTTTGGCGTTTTGCCGTCACCACTGGCGAAGACCACATTTTCGCTTTTCAGCAAACGGATGGCATCGTTGATGGGGACGGCGAATCCGACGTTGGTGGCGACTTCTTCCCGCAGCTTGGCAAAGTTCACTCCGATGACTTCCCCACGATCATTCACCAGAGGGCCACCGCTGTTGCCTGGATTGATCCCGGCATCGACCTGAAAGACCTTACGCCCGTCCTCCTGATTGACACCCGAGATCGTCCCGCGAGTCGCTTTGACGTTTGCCCCCAGGATGCTGGAGAACGGGAATCCGATCGCTCGCACATCTTCGCCGAGTTGCACGGTGTCAGAGTCGGCCAGCGGCAACGTGGGCAGTCCGTTGGCATCAATCCGGATGACTGCCAGATCATGTTCCACATCTTCGATGATCACGCGCGCCGCATACGTCTTTCCGCCGATGGCAACTTCGATTTCCGAAGCATCATCAACGACATGCTGACACGTAACGAGGTACCCGTTTGATTGAACGACAAATCCAGTCCCTGTCCCCTTCCCGGCGTCGGGATCTCCCTTTTTCGCTGCCACAGGCTGCCCGAGTGAATACGTCGTGCTGCCGTTCAGGGTCACGATAACATCGTTTTCATGTTCCAGATCAACATTGACCGAATAGACGTACTGCTTCCCCTGTTCCCAGCGGTATCGCAACTGCGTCTTGTCATCGGGACGGGCTGGCACCGGTGGGACGACGTTCTGCCCACCATTGGCTCCTGATCCCTGCCCATTGTTTTGTTGAGTATTGTTCGGCTGGACACTGGCAATTTGATTCGACTGAGAATTCTGCTTGCCGGGATCGGCTGAGGCAAAGAACCTGTTCATGCCGTACATCAGGAACCAGCCAAACATTCCGATGAATGACGCGCAGACCGTTCCGCCGATCAGGGCGATCCAGATCATGGCACGCCGGTTGACCTGTTCCATCGCCGCTTCATGTCGAACCTTGCGAACAGACGGTCGACTGCGACCGGATCGTCGAGTTTCCCCTTCATCCTCAGGTTCCATCAAATCGTCATCATCACGTTCAAGCAGTTCCAGATCGTCGAGTTCCTCGTCGTCGAGCTTTCGGATTGGAGTGCGACTGTTTCCGGGACGATTCGAACTTGGTTGAGTGGATCGGGAACTACGCTCGATCGCCTGCCCCGGACGACTTCCCGTCCCGCTTCTGGTTCCTCGATTTCCTGTTCCCGACGAGGATGATGGCAACGGAATCGGGGCTGATGTGGAGGGCGTCGATGGAGATTCCAGAAAATCGAGTGCCTCTTCTAACGCTGTCCCGCGTTTCGCGTTCGATCCCGTCGGACGGCACGCTGCGAGAGCTTGAACAAACGCCACGCAGGATTCGAACCGATCCGTGCGCAGTTTTGCCATTCCTGTCGCAATGACATCGTTGATCGAAGTTGAGAGCTGGTCAATCGCGGGAACGGGATCGTTGAGCACGCACATCCGCAGAACCGTCGGGTCTGCTGCTTCAAATGGCAGGTGGCCCGACAGTAATTCAAATGCCACAACAGCCAGTGCGTATTGATCGGTTCGGGCATCCTGCAGTTCACCGCGCCACTGCTCGGGAGCCATATACGGATAAGTCCCGCACGTTTCCATCTGGACCTGGCTGACTCGCATGACACTCGTCCGGACTTCGGCCGCCAGTCCAAAATCAACGAGTTGCACATCGGTACCGTCAGCCGTCAGCATGATGTTCTGCGGCTTGATGTCGCGATGAATGATCTGTCGCCCGTGGGCATAGTCCAGAGCCTGAGCAACCGGCATCAACAATCGAACCACTTCATCGAAAGGCAACGCACCTTGAGGAGGGCGCAGTTTAGAAGCTTTCGACGCAGCAATGGCTTCTTTGTTTTCACCGTAACGCTGAACATAAGCCTTGCGATACGCCGACAGAGTGTCGCCGTCCAGATACTTCATGACGATGAAGTACCCGAACCGCGAATCCTGGCCGAGCAGATAGACTGGACAGATATGCTGATGCTGCAGATTGTGGACACGGTTGAATGTCTGTTTGACCCGCGCCATCTCATCGGGACTGCGTTGCAGTTCTGGTGGCAGCACCTTGATGACGACGGTTCGTTCCCCTGTCGGATCGTATGCTTGCCAGACTTCTCCCATTCCGCCTCGTCGCAACCGACGCTTCAGCTGAAAGCCCCCGAGTTCCATTCCGGGTTCGAGCAGTACAACCGGTTGTGACAACGCAGCTCGTTCGGCCCGCGTATGAGACTCGGTCACCTGGAACGATGGTGACGACGCAATGTCGCCCGAGTTTTCAAACGAGGTTCCGGATCCGGCATTCGAACCAAGTTCGTGCAGATCGGCGAGCAGGCTGTCATAAGTTGCCTTGTCGATCTCACCCGCCAGAAATTTGTCCAGCAACTGCTGCTTGCGTCGAGACAAGCCAGGATCGCTCATCGCTTTAGCCCGAAGAGATGAATGAAGAAACGACACGAGCAGAAATGATACGCGAACCGAAAGCGAATTCCACTACTGAGTTACCGGGTCCGACCAGGTCCACAGATTCGGCCATGTTCGGCGCGGGTCTCCCGACGTCTCCCGACCCCGCCGACCGAAGGTCTCCTCTCCTCTTCTCTTCGCCCCCGCTGACTCCCACGTCTTGATGTCGGTCGATCATCCCCCTGTCGCATCAAGCCCGGCCAATACAAATTCGCTGGTTCAAAGTGCATGATCCGTTCGCTCGCCCGGATGCCATTTGACCGCAATATCGATGACGTCTACGCGATCTACTCAATCATCCTGTCTTCCACGTTGCGTTTTGGCAGCAGCCAGATGATGCCAAATGGCAACTCCCAGGAACCGTTGATACAGGCGTTGAGAGCCTTCCGCTATGGACGTTTTGCCCGGCAAAGTCGCGTTAAACTGGGATGAGTTGTCCGGTCCGGCGAGAATCGCGTACGCAGGGACTTCTACGGATTGTACGAGGAATTCCTGCATGTTTTCATTTCGCACGCGGGTTCGGTGATTTTTTTAATTTTAACTGAAGCGCGCGGTTGTGCGGGGCTTTATCATTACGGCATCGGTTCCTTTCACGAGGCACTCTGGCGATTAGCGCTGCAGATGTGATTCTGTCGTGAACTCGGAATCGTTCGGTCACACGGATGAATCGACGTATGCAATTCCCGTCGGGATGTTGTCGGGGTGCTTGCATACGACTGGCGAATACGTCTCTTGAGGGGATCGAACATGAGCAGAGGAATGGTTGGCGCACTGGTTGCGCTGGCGCTGGCCACTGCGGTAACACCGTCCGCGTCGGCCGGGTGCTACTGTGGAGCGGCAAGCTATCGCTGTTGTCCGACAGCGGTTTGTCAGCCGGCGGCGTGTTACACGACATGTCGCGTCGAACGACAGCAATGTCAACGGACAGTCTACGAGTACGTTCAGGAAGCACAGCCCTACACCGTCTGTCGCACTGTCTATGAGACAGCGTACGAAGACGTGCAGACCACGTGCTACCGCAACGTTGTTGAAACAGCGTATCGCGAACAGCAGTACCAGGTCGCCCATCAGGTGATCGAGACGGCTGATCGTGAAGAGCAGTACACGGTGATGCGACCCGTGACAGAGACGCTGTACCGCGAATGCAACTACACTGTCCAGAAGCCGGTCTGGGAAGAATCGACTCGTGAAGTCCGTCGCTGCGTTCAGCGTCCTGTGACCGAAACGATCGAACGGGAATGCCGCCGCACGGTCATCCGCAATGTCAGCGAAACGATCAACCAGGAACGTTGCTACACGGTGATGCAGCCTGTCACCACCTATCGCACCGTTCAGGAAGATTGTGGCAAGTGGACGTTGCAGCGAGCCTGGAACCCCAGCTTCTGCTTCCCCGGATGCGTGCGAGATGAATGCGGAAACTCGCGACTGGCCATGGTACCTCGCGGTTTCTACACGCTGCGACCCGTCTGGTGTCCGAATGTTGTTTGCCGACAGGTCCCCTGCACGACCTATCAGCCAGTTGTCTGCAAGCAGGTCGTACCAGTGACGGTCTGCCGTCAGGTTCCCGAAACCATCGTCACCAAGGTTCCAGTTCAGGTCTGCCGGATCGTGAATGAAACCGTCGTGGAAAAGATTCCTGTCAAGACCTGCCGTATGGTCTGCGAACAAGTGACTCAGCGGATCCCTTACCAGGTCTGCAAGATGGTACCGGAACAATGCACCCGTCGAGTTCCGATCCAGACCTGCCGTACTGTCACCGAAACCAAGACCTGCCGCATTCCTTACACGGTCTGCCGTCAGGAACCGTTCGTGGTGACCAAGCGAGTCGCTCGCTGTGTTCCTCGCGAAGAACAGATCCAATGCACCCGGATGGTGACGAAGTGCGTTCCACGCGTGGAATCGTACGAAGTCTGCAAGCTCGTTCCTCAAACGGTCTGTCCGACCGGTTGTGCAACGGGTGGCTGTGCGACTGGCGGATGTGCCACAGGAAACTGTGGCGTTCCACAAGCCGCACCACCAGCAGGTGTCGCACCCACGCCGATTCCTGAAAACCCACGACCGGAAACGGTCCCCTTCACAGGAGGCCCACGCGGCGCTGCCACGTGATCGATCCGGTGAAGTCTACTTGAACGGTTCAGGGACGCGTTCCATCGGAACGCGTCCCTGCTTCATTTCAGTCGTCTGGTTTTACTGAATTCACCACCGAGAATTCTGCATCTGAAATTGCAAATTGAAAGGAAGCAGTGGATCAGTCTCACCTCTTCAGTCGCGGCTTCCAGAGGATCAGATAAGCCGAAGCGAGAGTCAGTGGGAGCGCTAATGACCAGTAAGGAACGGCCAATGCTGAAACCCGAGTGCTCGCAAAGTCGCCCGCAGCCAATTCAAATCCACCCCATTGGAATCGCGGTTGACATAGCCCCGGATGTCCGATGTTGCCAAACTCTGTCAACGGCCCGGTGGTCCACCTCGATTCAGGCACTGCAGAGTCCATAAAATTCTCGATGTGACTGATGGTCTCCCAGCGCAAGATTGCAGACTCCGATGTGATCTGGCGAAGCGTCAAGCCACTCATCGCACTCGTACTGCCACTCACAAGTATGAGTTTGTCTTCTACGATCAGGCTGCGGCACCATGCCATCGTGACAACACACGCTACCAGCACCGTTATGGATCCGAGTTTTCGTCGCCAGCCGTGAAAGAATTCGAGCATGTGCCTGACCCTTCAAACACGATCAAGTAAGCGCAATGGATGGCGCAGAAGATTCAGGAGATTGTAGTATCTGGAAATTCAGGAGTGTATCACGGACTTCTTAAACGCTGGTCGGCAGCTGAGTCTGGAAATGCCAGGGATCCGCGGACATCAGTGGAGACTGCGGAGGCGTTCGCCTATAATCACGGAGTCCGCATTCATGACGAGATGCGTATCATTGGGCGGTGTCTGCCGCGCACACTCCTCACGATGGGGAATCAGGGCTGGTTTCCGTACACGTAAGGGAGTTTGAACCATGTTGAAAGTAGTCCGAATCGTCGCCGTGATGACCACGTTCGGAGGAATTGCACTGGCGGTCGGCTTATGGGGGCCCAGTCCTGCGGTATCCCAGGACAAGAAGCCGCCGAAAAAAGTCCCCGATGCGAAGCTGGAACTCGACCAGGCAGAATTCATGCGCAAGAAGCTGGAAGCTTCGAACCAGATTCTCGAAGGCCTGGTGACCGAAGATTCTGATCTGATCGTGAAAGGTGCCAAAGTTCTGGTCGAAATGAGTACCGCTGAAAAGTGGCAGGTCCAGAACAATGTGATGTATCGGCAGCACAGCACCGAATTTCAGCAGTCCGCCAAAAAACTCGTCGATGCTGCTGAAAAGGAAAACTTCGATGGCGCCGCTCTGAAATGGATCGACACCACCATGAAATGCATGGAATGTCACAAATTCGTTCGTGGAGCCCGATTGGCAAACGCCGGAAAGTAATCAATCCATTTCGAGGGATATGTTGAGGCGGGGGGCAGTGGCGGGTACGCTGTGTTGATTGCCATAGTGACCCTCCCGCCGGCAGAAAGCCCTCCTCGATGCCCGCTCCGCCGAATATCGACGTCGATCCGTTGGTTCCGTTTGACTTTGATCCCCGCACGCGGGTTGTCTATGGGTCTGGAACCATCGATCGCGTCGGAGAATTGTCTCGCGAAATCGGTGGGACTCGCGTTCTGGTTGTCAGCGATCGAGGGATTGCCGGAGCAGGACATGTCGACCGGGCCGTCGGACGCCTCCGCGAAGCAGGCCTGCACTCTGTTGTTTTCACCGACGTGCAGCCCAACCCCACGACCGAAGATGTAGATCGCGGGCTGGCGGTCGCTCGCCAGCACCAGATCGATTTTCTGGTTGCAGTCGGCGGTGGCAGCAGTATGGACTGTGCCAAGGGGATCAATTTTCTACTGACCAATGGCGGACAGATCCGCGACTATTGGGGGGTCGGCAAGGCGACGCAGCCTATGTTGCCGCTGATTGCCATCCCGACCACTTCAGGGACTGGCAGCGAGGCCCAGTCGTTTGCCCTGATCTCCGATGCGAAGACGCACGTGAAAATGGCATGCGGTGATAAAAAAGCGGCCTGCCGGATCGCCATTCTTGACCCAGAGTTGACTCTCAGCATGCCCGCGAGTGTCACTTCGGCGACCGGGATCGATGCAATCAGTCATGCCCTGGAAAGTTATGTGACTACGCGGCGTAACCCGGTATCGCAATTGTTTGCCCGCCGGGCCTGGCGGTTGCTGGCACAGGGCTTTCCCGTCGTCACGTCGAAAGGAAAGGCTGAAGCGGGAACTACAGGCGCCGAAACCATTCTCGCGGCTCGTGGCGCGATGTTGCTGGGAGCCCATCTGGCGGGTGCTGCCATCGAGAATTCGATGCTCGGAGCGACCCATGCGCTTGCCAACCCGCTCACAGCTCATTTTGGAATTACGCATGGTGTCGCCGTCGGATTGCTGCTGCCGCATGTCATCCGCTTCAATGCTTCGGCTGTCGGTCGGCTGTATGGAGCACTGGCGGCAGATGTCCGGATCTGTGCGGCCGACGATCCTGCGGCGGGTGAACGTCTGGCAAGCCTGATTGCTGGAATGGCCAAAGCGGGTGGAATCCCGATGCGGCTGGTTGACTTGCATGTGGAACGTGGAATGCTTCCTCAACTGGCCGAGGATGCCGCCAAACAATGGACCAGCACGTTTAACCCGAGACCCGTGGATGAATCCAGCCTGCTGGAGCTTTACGAAGCGGCCTTCGATCCGCCAGACTAATATCTCTGGTTGCAGGTGTTCCACAACAGTGATCAGGAATCATCGATTTCATACGCAGAGACAACAAAAGTCGAGTTTTACAAAGTGAGGAATCTGCCATGTCGACTGCTCGCCCGATTCAATGGCTTTCCGCTGCAGTTGTCGTCAGCCTCTCCGCTTTCTCATTCGCCGCAGATCTAAAGCCGACCGTTTCAGCAACGCCTGCTTCCGCGGCGTCCACTGCCACTCCATGGGGGTCGTTCCGGCATGACCTCGCACAAACAGGTGTCGCCACATCGTCACTTCCAAACGATCTTGAACTGCTTTGGGAAGTGGCAGTGGGTGATCAGATTCTAGCCACCGCAGCGATTGTTGGAGACTACGTTTATGTTCCCTCTCTCTCCGGGGAACTGGTCTGCCTCGATCGAAAAACGGGGGCGAAGCAATGGGCTTACAAGTCCGTGGAGGTGGTCGAAAAGAATTCCTTCGCCCCCGGCTTCAAATCATCACCCACTGTTGCGGGAGATGCGATCTACTTGGGCGACGAAGAGGGAGTGTTCCACGCCATCGATCTGAAGACCGGCAAAGGACGATGGAAGTTCGCGACGGGAGGCGAGATTTACAGCTCTGCTGCCGTCGTCGATGGCCGCGTAATTTTTGGTTCGTACGACAATCGCCTCTATTGCCTGCACGCGAAGAATGGAGAACTGGCATGGAAGTATGAAACACAGGGATACGTCCATTGTGCCCCGGCTGTGATTGACGGAGTGACCTTTGTCGCGGGCTGCGACGAACATCTGCGTGTCATTGATATCAAGACCGGCGAACAACGCTGCGAGATTCCCCTGAGCACCTATCTGATCGCATCACCCGCCGTGGTCGGGGACGTGTTGTATGTCGGAACGTATGCCAGCGAAGTTGTGGCGGTCGACTGGAAGCAGAAGGAAGTCACCTGGCGCTACGCATCCGGTGAAAGCGAGCAACCGTTTCACTCGTCCGCCGCCGTGACAAACCGGCTGGTTGTCGTTGGAGGGAAGGACAAACTGGTACACGCGATCGACCGGGCGACGGGTCGAAAGGCCTGGACGTTCCCAACGCGAGCTCGAATCGAAAGCTCCCCTGTCATCGTGGGCGAGCGAGTCTTCATCGGATCACACGATGGCAACCTGTACGGTCTCAATCTGGCCGACGGCAAGGAACTCTGGAAGTTCAACGCGGGCAAAGCAATCTCCGCTGGTCCCGCTGTCGGTGAAGGGGTGCTGGTTGTTGGCAGCGAAAGTCGAGATGGCAAGGTCTACTGTTTTGGAAAGAAAACCAAATGACAACCGAAACGGCCGTCGCCACCGAAGTTGGCAGCTATTTCATTTCGAACTATCCGCCATTCTCGCTCTGGAATCGTGACCAGGTTTCCGAGATCCGATCTGCATTTGCCGCGGAACCAGATCGATCCGTGCCGATGGGCCTGTATCTGCACATCCCCTTCTGCCGGAAACGCTGCAAGTTCTGTTACTTCCGCGTCTATACCAACCAGAACGCCAACGCGATCGCTCGCTATGTCGAAGCCCTCGCCAAAGAAGTTGAACTGCTCAGTCACGAGCGAGGCGTGCAGGGACGTGATTTGAAGTTCGTCTATTTTGGTGGCGGGACCCCGTCGTACCTCAGTTCGCGACAACTGAAGTTCCTGCGGGATGAACTCAGCCGCTCAGTCTCCTGGGATCATGCCGACGAAGTGACATTTGAATGTGAACCGGGAACGCTGAGTCTCGAAAAAGTTCAAACGCTGAAAGAAATCGGGATCACGCGGATTTCGCTCGGTGTTGAAAACTTCAACGATGCGATCCTGGAAGAAAATGGGCGAGCCCATCTTTCGCCGGAAATCGATCGTGCTTACGAATGGATTCAGCAGGTCGGGTTCCCTCAGGTCAATATCGACCTGATAGCCGGGATGATCGGTGAAACCGATGCCAACTGGTCCAAGTGCATCGAAAAAGCCCGGGCCATGAAACCGGATAACATCACGATCTATCAGATGGAACTCCCCTTCAACACGCTGATCTCGAAAGAGATGCGAGAACTGCACATCGCGTCACCCATCGCAGACTGGACGACCAAACGCCGCTGGGTCGACGAAGCGATGAATGTCCTCGCGGCGGATGGTTATTCTCCTTCCAGCGGCAACGAACTGGTCCGAAACCCTGCGACCGATCATTTCGTCTATCGCGACAATGTCTGGCGCGGAGCCGATCTACTGGCATCGGGTGTCTCGTCCTTTGGCCACTTCCAGGGCGTCCATTATCAGAACCTGGACCAGCTTGACGACTACCTGACAACGGTAGAATCGGGATCGCTCCCGATCAACCGGGCATTGCGACCGACAAACCATCAACGGCTGATCCGGGAAATGATCCTGCAGATGAAGGAAGGTCATATTTCCGCGGAGCCATTCCGAAGAAAATTCGGTGTCAACATCCTTGAGGAATTCGGGCCGCAACTGGCCGCTCAGCAGTCCAAGGGCTACCTGGCCGTGAATGGGGACGAGATCACGTTGACTCGAAAGGGGCTGTTGCAGGCGGATACGTTGCTGCCGGAGTACTTCGAAGAGCAGCATCGCGAAGTCCGTTACACGTAGTCAGTCTGCCGGACAGGACAGAATTTCAGCGTCAGTCTGTCACACATTGTTACCGGACAGGTTAAGAACCCGTCCATCGCAATTGAGATCATCCAGAGACAGCGAATTTCATGAACCCACTCGATGAACTGCGATCGCTGACGAACCTGTTCCCCGCCAGCGAAGAACTCTTCCTGAAGGCTGAGCATATACCATCGGCAGTGACCCCCGAACCGTACAAGACGATGCTCGTCCACGATCATCACATGACGGTCGAGATGGAGAAGCATCACGCTTGTACAGTGGATGTCCGAGTCCTGCAGCAGAAGCTGGAAGGCGACCTGTACCTGCGGGAAATCCTGTTACTGAAGCAGGGGACGGAAACCGTCGTGCAGTACGGACTGGTTCGATTCAACCTGAAGTACGTGACGACTGGCATTCGTGACGAGATTCTAGCCGGGCAGATCCCCTTGGGTCGGATCCTGATCAACCACAACGTCCTGAGACATATCGATCTGGGAGCGATCCTGGAAATCACAGCAGGCCCGCGACTGGCACGCCTGTTTCGGATGCCGGTCGGTGGTGTGACATATGGCCGCATGGCGACAATTTTCTGCAACCGCCAACCGGCGGTTGATCTACTGGAAATCTCCGCGCCGCTGGTTTGAGGATGCCAGGCTTTCGATCAGGCCGATCGGCTTTTTCAAAGTAGGGTGGGACAAGCTCGCTTCGAGCGCCGGCCCACCAAAAGGAAACGTCGAGAATTCATGGTGGGTCGGCAGGACTGGACCGAAGGGAAGTCCCGGTTGAACGTCGATCGACGTCGATGACAATTACTGTGTGGATATTGGCAAATTCCGGGCCTTCCTTCTCAAAGCCTCAGTCCAGCCCAATCGAGCCTCGCGAATGAAAGAGTTGTACAAGAAACGCGTTTAGCGAATGAATCTTGTCCCAGCTTCCGTCAAAAATTTTACTCTGCGTTTGTTGATCGATTCCTGAACTGGTTTTCTTCGTGATACTCTACCGGCCAAACCTTGGAGTAGTCTTTTCAGTTCCGTTCAACTCACCGTCTGGAAGTCACCATGAGTCGATCTGAGGATCTTGCCCTGTTGCGGGAATATACGACGAGTGAAAGTCTGATCAAGCACATGCTGGCGGTCGAAGCGGCGATGCGTGCCTATGCCCGGAAGTTTGGTGAAGACGAAGAGAAATGGGGGACCGTGGGACTGCTACACGACTTTGACTATCAGCGTTGGCCAGATCCACCTGACCATCCGCTCCAGGGTGCGGCGATTCTGAAATCGCGTGGCTATTCCGACGAAATCATCTATGCGATCAAGTCGCATGCCGATTACCTGACTGACTGCCCGCGAGTCTCGAGACTCGACAAGACACTGTACGCCTGTGATGAATTGTGCGGATTCATCACGGCCTGTGCTCTGGTTCGCCCTCCACGACTGGAAGGGCTGACTCCTTCGAGCGTGAAAAAGAAACTGAAAACACTGACGTTTGCGGCATCGATCCATCGCGACGACATCACTCGCGGCGCAGCAGATCTGGGCGTGGAACTTGATGAACACATTGCGTTCTGTGTCGCGGCGATGCAAACGGTGGCAGCCGAACTGGGACTGCTCCCCACGGCGGATGCATCGTGAAGTGACCGTTCGGCGGGGCGATGCTCAGCAGCACGGAGGCCGGGACGGGACCGATGGGAAGCAAAGCCTCAGTCCAGTCCAGCCACTGCCACTCGTCCGGTTGAACGTCGATTGGCGCAGATGACAACGAGCATGTGGAGATTTGCAGATTGAGGGGATTCCTTCGCAAAGCCCTGCTCCAGCCACCCGCCAACTGTCATCTAGTGCGTGTCGCACTTCCGCGTCGCGTCGAAACATGGGTTAGACGCTGTCGTTTGATGCCCGCGGGACGCCACACCTAAATGCCACGCGATCTAATAATCGACAAATCAACTACTCGCCCCTGCATTCGATCTTGCGACGCCCCTTTGCAGGCCGTCATCATGGTAGGCTAGTCAAGTGGTGCTTTTGGTTGCTGCCCGATTTTTCGACCTGCGTTTGAGAGCTGGATACTCGCTTCATGTTGCTGACCTCTGGATCTCGGGCCGACACGTCCGATGAAGCGTGTCAAAGATCCTGGAAGTTGTGGTTCATCGTTCTTCTTGCAGCCTTTTCCCTGCTGGCAATTGTCTGCACGCTGACTCATCGATATCTGTTTGCAGACGGTGCTGGATTTTTTCTCGGACTTCTGACGAACCAGAAGGTGTCGGATTTCTTTCCGACCCGGTATTTCACGCATGTTGTTACGCAATTGCCGACCGTTGTTCTGCTGCATGACCTCGGCCTGAGGGACGTGAAACTGGCTGGGATCGTCTACGGAGCGACTCTGTTCTTCATTCCGATTATGGGATTAACAGCGACGTGGTGTGCGGCACGACAGGCACCCGTTCATTATCTGATTTTCCCGTTCTTGTCGCATGCGATTCTGACGCTCAACAGTTCCCTGATGATCTCCAACGACAGTTATCCAGCCGTATGGGTATTCTGGTGTCTGCTGTACCTGTTAACGTTTACCGACCGATGGAATCTGTTTCGGGCTGTCATGGTCCTTGTGCTCGCGTTCCTCTCGACTCGGATGTACGAGAGCTTTCTTTTCCTGGCGTGGCCGCTTTTCTATGTCGCCTGGCAGCGTGGCGTGGCAGCCCGACGGGCCAGAAATGGCTTTGAATTGATTGTTTGTGCCATCGCCGGGTTGATGTTCATCGTCAGTGCCGGCGTTGCGCTGTATTCGATGGTCTTTCCATTTCATGCTGGAAATCGGGGTGATTTTCTCAGGGCGACACTGGTGCACCTGGCATATGTTCCCGTGTTGTTCTCGCTGCTGATTGTTTTCGGTATGTGCTGGCAGATCTTCTGCACTCGACGACCGCCGGGCAGGTTCTTCTGGATCATTGTGGTCACGTCTGGAATTTTTGTGGCAGCATCCCCTGTTCTTGGTCTGCATCAGCCGTGGTTTTTTCAATACGCTTCACGAGTTCAGTCCTTATACATTCCCCTGCTGCTGGGAAGCCTGGTCGCGATAAATCCACCAGCGCTGCGCGAATGCAGGGTCGATGCTGAGAATCGACAGACGCACCTGTGGAATCAACTGGTGCTCACGTGTCTTGTCACGATGATTTTTCAGGGGGCTGCAACGTGGCGCTGGATGAATTATCGGCAAGGGATCGTTCAGGCTCTTTCAAACCAGCGTGGTCAGTTCTACAGCGAGCCTCTCGACCTTCCCAAGGAGTTTGAATGGGGTTGGGCAATGCCTGCGTTGAGCGTCACCCTGTGTGCCATCGATCTTGGCTCGATTCCAACCATTATTCCAAATCCAGAACTGAACGGTTGGATAATTTTTGATGCGCAAAACCCTTCGGAATTTCCTGACATCAGCGACTATGGGATTCCCAACGACTTGTCTCAACGACCTCGTTTGAAGTCGCTGCCATCGAATGACGATGCTGCAGGAACCCAGGATTTTCTGAAACGCGATGCTCGCGTTCAGGAAGCCCGGCGGCGGCGGATGAGTTACGCTGAAAGCATGGGTGGGATTCGTGCCCGATCAGTCGATGGTGTTTCAGATCCGTGAACGGGCTACCGAAATGCGTTCACCGAAGAACGATGTTCAGTGTTACCTGCAGTCACATGGCTCGATCGTGAACTGAGATTGCGTCCCACGCATCCGCTGGAACGCACTACGGCTTGTTGACATATTTCGCGTTGGACTGAGGCCTTGCGGTCGGGTGGCCGGGTCTGGACTGAGGCTTTGCGAAGGAAGGCCCGGTCTTCGTGTGGAGCACACATTCCGGGACTTCGCGAAGACGCTCCAGTCCGCTCCAGTCCCGGCCACCCGCTAGTGCGTGTCGCACTTCCGCGTCGCGTCGAAACATGGGTTAGACGCTGTCGTTTGATCCCCGCGGGACGCCACACCTAAATGCAACGCGTTCTAGCTGGCGCTTTCCGGCTGATGGACGTACCGAGGAATGACTGCTTATCTGGTTTGACGAGCGGTTGGACGTCGCGTTATGAAATCCGCAGCGACTGAATCTATCGTGCCGGGCCGCTGGACATCATTTCACGCACTCAATGAACGTGACCGGCGATCGTTCCAGCAAGGTGGACCAGTATTCGAGTTCACGGCCGTGCAGGCCATCGGGCGACAGTCGTGGTGAATGCCAGTTTACCTGTCGGAAGCCCGCCTTGCGAAAGGCTTCTTCGTGCGTCGCGACACTCAGGTAGTAGTTTTCGATGTCGAACGGACCGTCGTCCAGGTAGAACGTCCACTTGATCGGTGCCCCCTCGCGCCAATCACTGGTGACAGTCGTCTCAAACCCGTACTTGCGATACGACGGAGCATCCGGAAAGTGCTGACCGGGATGGCAGTTCACCGTGACAAAACG
>CAZSTW010000004.1:0-5603 GCA_964609845.1 uncultured Planctomycetaceae bacterium
GGAAAAACGGAATACATCCATCGTCACGTCTGTGCTGATGTAGGGTGGGACCAGCGGCGCTTCGCCGCGCCGGCCCGCCAGCAATTCTCCACGTTTCCTGATGGTGGGCCTGCGCTCGAAGCGAGCTTGTCCCACCCTACAGGGGAAAAGCCGAGTGCTCGGAGTGAGATCCGTTCAGTCATCCCAGTTTGAGCTTCCGCAGGATCGATTCCCGATGAAGGAAACTACGACGACGTGCCTCCGGAACCGATCGCAAATATTGCGGAGCGCTGACTGACTCGGGCGACGGCAGCTTCATCAATCGTGACTCCCAGGCCCCCGTCGTTCAGTGCCGGGGCAATCCCGCCGTAGCCAAACGTGATATCCTCAACAGTCAGCCGTTCTTTGACCAGGAAACGATCAAAGCTCCCTTCCAGGTATCGGATGTTACCGACGGACGTCGCAAAGTGGCGACCTGCGGCTGACAGGATGCCGGTTTCGCCCACCTGGCAGCCGAGTTGATATCCCAGTCCTGCCTGGTGAGCCAATGCCGCAATTCGGAGTGAATTCAAGAACCCGCCGCATTTGGAAAGGCGGATGTTGAACAGATCACAGGTCCCGCGTTCGATGGCACGGCGTGCATCGATCAGGCTGCACAGCGATTCATCCAGCATCAGCGGGACACCGATCCGACCCCGCAGTCGAGACAGGCCATCGACCTGTTCGTGTGGGACTGGTTGTTCCACTGACGTGATTCCAAACGGCAGCAATGGAGCGAGGTTTGCTTCCAGGTTTTCGCAGGTCCATGCTTCGTTGGCATCGATCCGGAGGTCAAAGTTTCGTCCCAGCAGAAATCGCAAACGCTTCAGCATCGCCACGTCGTCGACACCTTCAACCCCTGTTTTCACTTTGGCTCCGCGGAAGCCAAAGAATCTCAGTTTCAATGCGCGGCTGATCTGCGCATAGGGACTCATCGCGGTGAAGACTGCGCTATAGCGAGCGGATTCAGACCGAGACCGGATGGCCATTGTTTCGGGCAGTAATTCTGTGACAGACGACAGAGGTCGCTTTTCGAACCTGCAGACAGCATCCAGAATACTGATCTCAATCGCACAGCGGACAGAGTTTCCAAAGCAGTCGCGGTCATCAGGATCAGGTCGCATCAGTTGAAACTGATCAAGCGTACGAATTGTCTCGCTGAGACCCGACCAGCTTCGAGCGAGTTGCTGCGGAAGATTGGTCGCATGCAGCATGTTCCAGGCGGTATCGATGGTTTCGCCAGTGACGTATTCTCGCGGCAGGCCTTCGCCCCAGCCAACAGTACCGTCCGACAATTGGCAACGGACAACGAGCGATTCCGTATCGACACGCGCGTGCGACGCATGTTCCACGCGTTTGCGAAAAGGAATGTGCACATGGTGCACGGTGAGTTCGGTGACATGGATTGGCATCTGAGACGACCGGCCATTGCTGAAGTCTAAGTTCTGTCCTTCGGAATCCGTCACACTATTGTATGTTGTGCGGCAAGAAAAGGGTTTCCCCGCAAGAAGTTACCACATCAATGCTGACAGGAAGCCTGAAAACTGGTACACCATTGCGTTCGGACGAAGTGATGTCTCGAATGCGAGATCGCGTCACTTCATGTTGCAGCTCGTGGGTTTGGCGATTTCCTGCTGAACGATTCTCTCCGAAATCGGGGAAGCTGGGGCTGGTCAGGATGACAGAATTCAGGGGAGACGATTGATGGGTGTGCCCATTTCCCAGATGTGGACGGTCGCCAGTTATGTCCTTGGTAAGCGGCTTCGCGGTGTCAAACGATACCCGCTGGTGCTGATGCTGGAACCACTGTTTCGTTGCAATCTGGCGTGTGCCGGCTGTGGAAAGATCCAATACCCGGCGGATGTGCTGCGTCGCCATCTGACTCCCGAGCAGTGTTTCAAAGCGGTTGACGAATGTGGTGCGCCGCTCGTGTCAATCCCCGGGGGCGAACCTTTGCTGCATCCACAGATCGATGAAATTGTGGCAGGGTTGGTGGCACGAAAGAAATACGTCTATCTCTGCACGAACGCGATCCTGCTGGAAAAGCACATCGATCGCTTCAAGCCTTCCAAATATCTCTCGTTCTCAATTCACCTGGATGGACCACGAGAAGAACACGACTTCGCCGTCTGTCGTGAAGGTGTGTACGACGTTGCTGTTGATGCGATCAAGCTGGCCGTGGCACGTGGATTTCGCGTGACAACCAATACGACTGTTTACAACAACGCCGATCCAGATTCGATGCGCGAGATGTTCGAGACGATGATGGGATACGGCGTGGAAGGGATGATGATCTCTCCCGGTTATCAATACGAAAAAGCTCCCAGCCAGGACTTGTTCCTGCACCGAAATCAGACAATCAACTTGTTCCAGCGGATTCTGGGGAATGCGAAAAAGCACTGGCGTTTTAATTTGTCCCCGCTGTTTCTGGAATTCTTGAAGGGGAAATGGGATCTGGAATGTACCCCCTGGGGGATGCCAGCTTACAACCTGTTCGGGTGGCAGAAGCCTTGCTATCTATTGAACGAAGGCTACTGCGAAACCTTCCAGGAACTGCTCGATACGACCGACTGGTCGAAGTATGGTCGGGCGAGCGGCAACAGCAAGTGTGCTGACTGTATGGTTCATTGCGGCTACGAAGCGACGGCAGTTGCGGAAACATTCGGTTCATTGAAGGCTTTTGCTCGTGTCGTAAAACTGACCGTTTCAGGCCCCGGTCGCGAAAAGATCCCAGAAGCGCCCGGTCCTGTTCCGTCCGCAGAGTCAGATACGGCCTCTGGCGATGACGCATCGGGAGCGGACGACATCCGCAAAATCCAGTTGCCAGTACTCGCCGAGCGATGACGCTCGAACACGTCAATTTGATCAGCGGTCTTTCGATGTGAAAATCTATTCCGCAAGAACAGCTAAGTCGCCTGGCCAAAGGAGAGGATCATGCCCGAGTTCCCAACGGCTTCCGGCGATCTGTTCCGTTTTCCGCGTCGCGAACTGATGACTTCGGGCGCGATCGGTTTGGCACTGGCGGGTATGGCGCAAGCCGAACCTGCTGCCGCTCCTGGGGAAAAGCAGATCCGGATCGGTGTCGTCTCGGCCAGTATTGGCGGGAAGCCGCAAAAGACAAACGGCCACACCTGGCACTTCGCTCAGCCGTTCCATCCGACCGTCAATCTGGATGTCGTGAAAAAGTATCTTGATCCTGGTTCGAGCCGGATCTTTCAGCAGTACTTTCGTAATCCCCAGACCAGCTTTCAATTGACGCCAATTCCCGGGACGCGGATTACCCACGTTTACGATGCAGATCCCGCCAGCGCGGCGATGTTTGCCGAGGCATTTCCCGGGGTCCAGGTGGCAACATCGCTGGAATCAATGGTGAAAGAGGTCGATGCGGTCTGGATGGGGGACGCCTCTGGGAGAGGCGAAGATCACTTCGATCTCGTTGCGCCCGGGCTGGAGAAGGGACTGCCGACGTTCTGCGATAAGCCCATCGGCGGGACCGTCGCCAATACTCGCAAGATCCTGCAGTTTGCTCGCGAACATAAAGCTCCGATCATGTCGTCGAGCCTGTTCCGCCACCAATGGGGGACCGAGACAGCGCTCCGAATGAAGTCGACAGGCGAATTCGGCCCGTTGCAGTATGTGATCGCCAGTCAGGGAGGGGGATACTCACACCCATCCTGGTTCATCTATGGCCAGCATCCCGTCTGGATGGCCATGACATTGTGCGGCCCGGGGGTGGATGCGGTCAGCATGTATGCTCGTGAAAACACGTGTCATGCGCTGCTGACATATTCTGACCGGATGCCTGCGGAAGTCTGGTATGGGCGTCCCGATGTCACCAAAACCTATTGTTCAACGTCGGTTCACTTCGCACAGAAGACCTATGAATACACTCCTGCGATCGAAGGAGATTATTGGTTTGGGCATCACTACCAGATCGCTCGGATGGCTCACACGTTTCGCGAAATGATTCGAACCGGGATCGAACCTGTACCGCATCAGGAGATTCTGGAAGTGACAGCGATCATCCATGCTGCTGCCAAATCACTGGAAGAAAAGAGCAGGCTGGTTTCACTGGCAGAGGTCTTGGGATAGATTAGGCTCAGTGACCCAACGTATTCTGTCTGAAAGGTCGAGCAGTGTTGCACTTCCTGCGAGATTCTGTGGCCCTGCGAAGTTCGTACTGGATCGTCGTCCTGGCTGTTTCGGGAGGGTTCTTTTCGAACAGTGGGGCATCTTCAGCGGCCGAAGGACCTGTTTCCAAGGTCCAGAAATTTGCGGCCCGCGATACGCTGGCGCCTCAGCCCGATGAGTCAGCGGATGCTCGCGATTGTCTGGAGTATCTGACGTGGAAGCCGACGAATTTTGAAGTCACTCTTGAGCCTGCGGCAGATACCGAAATCCAGGGATATGTTCGCTTTCCATCACCGAAGCCGAACGGCGTTGAACAGAATGATCGAGTCGCGCTCGAATGGTATGCAGTCAAGGATGATGAAGGGCGGATTGTTGATGCCCCGGCTGTTGTGGTGGTGCACGAGTCAGGTTCGGGAATGGAAGTCGGACGACTGTTTGCGAAGGCCTTTCATGCCCAAAAGGTGCATGCCTTCATGATTCAACTGCCGTTTTACGGACTGCGCCGCCCTCAGGGTTTTCGGCCAGATGGCAGGCACGTTGAATCGACGATGAGGCAGGGGATTGCGGACGTCAGACGCGCCAGGGATGCTGTCGCGGCGATGCCACACGTGATCGCCTCAAACATCGCCTTGCAGGGGACCAGCCTGGGTGGATTTGTCGCTTCGACCACGGCAGGACTTGATCGCGGGTTTCAGTCTGTCCATATCATGGTCGCCGGGGGAGACCTCTACAACCTGGTACTGAATGGTCAGCGGGAAGCAGGAAAACTTCGGGAAATGCTCGTGGAAGCCGGTTATACGGGCGATAAATTGCGAGATCTGTTTACTAAAGTGGAACCCCTGCGACTGGCCCATCGTCTGGATCCCGGAACGACATGGATGTACTCGGCCACGCGCGATCAGGTGGTTCCCCCGATTCACGCCATGAAACTGGCAGAAGCGGCTAAATTGTCCGACGAACATCACATTCGTCTGCTGGCTGATCATTATACGGGAATTATCTATATGCCCGTGATCGTGGAAGGAATGTCGAGAAATATCCTTGGACATTCTGACAGGTGATCTCCGGTAATCATCCATGGGAATGCTCCCGATTCATCCGGTAGTGATGGCCGAATTTGCACGATTTACAGGATTGAGAATCACTCAGCATTGAATTTGGATGCGTGGACAAGTGATTCTCTGCAATGTTAGCATCACGGATCACCGTGCGACCTTCAGCGGTTTTGTGACCTGAAGGAAAGTTTGCTGTGGATTGTCCGCCTGACGAAGCACTTAAAGTGCTTCTAGAACAAGCGACTCACGATACGAATTCGATCGAGGTGATATCACACCTCGGTGGGTGTCTTCATTGTCGCGAACGAATTACGGCGTGGAATCAGGCAGGGCAATTGGACAAAATCCTGGATGCTGCGGGAAACAGCGGCATTGCCTACGAAAACCCGAGTGAAGGGA
>CAZSTW010000004.1:5613-31188 GCA_964609845.1 uncultured Planctomycetaceae bacterium
TTCCATCGCCGACGGATCAGATGCTCTAACAAACGTTTACGGCGTGACTCCAATTCGGAGGATTGGCCAATATGAGTTGTTGCGGTCGGTCGGTCACGGCGGCGGTGGTGAAGTCTTTGAGGCCAGGCATACTCACTTGCGTCGGCGCGTCGCTGTCAAACTTCTTTCGAAGAAGAACTGTGATAACGAAGATGTTCGGCTGCGATTTTTCCAGGAGATGGAGTCGATTGGTCGACTCAACCACCCGAATATTGTTCATGCCTATGATGCCGGTGAGATTGACGGAACTCTTTACCTGGCGATGGAATTCATTGACGGACTGAATCTGGAGACCCTCGCTCAGCGGATTGGTCCGATGGAAATCCCGGACGCCTGCGAAGTGATACGGCAGGCTGCACAAGGTTTGCAGCATGTTTTTGAGAGCGGTCTTGTCCATCGCGATTTAAAGCCATCGAATCTGTTGGTTTCCAAGTCGGGAGTGAAGATTGCCGATCTGGGCCTGGCGATGTTTGACCGTGAAGATTCGACTCAAGATCCTCTCAGTCGGAAGAAGGAGGCGGATGATCGGTTGACGGGCGAGCATACTGTCCTGGGAACCGTGGATTACATGGCCCCGGAACAGGCAGGAAGATCGCGTGATGTTGACATCCGCGCGGACTTGTACAGCCTGGGCTGCACACTATTCCGTCTCTTGGTCGGCCGCGCACCGTACGCTCTGCCGGAAAATAAGACGTCGTTTAACAAGATGGTGGCACACGCATCTTCCCCGATTCCTGATATCCAATATTTTCGTCCAGATGTTCCCGACGAATTGGCCGCTGTCATCAAATGCTTATTGGGAAAAACGCGGACCGAGCGTTATTCCGAACCGAGGAAACTGGTAGACGCACTGGTTCCATTTCGCGGTGCGATCGACTTTCCGACACTGATCCTTTCACCCCCTCGGCCTCCACGAAAGCTTGTCGCAGGAGGGCGCAGTTCAACCCTGCGCGACTCAGAGATCCGACGGAGCGAAGCGTCGACACCGCTTGCTGCGTATTCGAAAAAGCATTCAGGACCACCCCAACAGCCACCGGGTTCGCAAGAATCTAAGCCGTCGCCGCGTCTATCAATCAACAGGAAGATGATTGTAGCTTCTGTCATTCTGATCCTAATCCTGTTCGGACTCAGTCGTAACATTCTTGGTCTATTAAAGAAGGACCAGATCACCGCTGCGTCGCAGTTTGCCCAAGGTAAAGGAAAGACCCCGACAGAAGAGACTGACGAACCCATGCCCGAACTGAAGCCAAAAAAACGCACGGATTTTGAAGAGGTCTGGTTTCAACAATTCAACAAATTGCCGGAAGCATTGATCTGGTCTCCGTCATCAAAGACAGGATCGGGAAATCTGCTTCAAGACAGTTCTACGTTTCATGTTCATTCTCCCGACAGTCTTCACCTTGAAGAGCTTGGAGAACTGAAAAATAATAGTGCGAATGTCGAACTGGAATTGAGTTTTAAACCACATACTCACTCCGCATCATTTGGGTTCTTCTTCGGGTTTCGCCCGGTGGTTATGGATGAAATTGCAGAATTTCAATCGATCCAAATCATTTGGACAGGGGGAGACAAGCAGTCTAAAGAGGTGATCGTTGCCAGACACATCAAGGTGATCGGTTTAAGAAATAAAGAGATCGAGAATAATCGATCCAGTTTCGAGCGAGTGCCGGTGCCGCCTGGGCACAAAAACATGAGACTTGCGGTAAAGATTTCCAGCGGTAGACTCGTGAGTGTCTCCGTCGGCGGATCACCTTGTGTAAGGATTATTCAGGAGGAAGCGAATTCGCAATTCAATGTGAATGACTATCTCGGTCGATTTGGCGCTTTCGTCGAAAGTGGCGTTGTCGACCTCCAAAATCCCAAATTCAGCTGGAAAGAGTAGTAATGCCAATCGCGTGCTCCGTTGATCCGGGTTCAATGCCGGGAACATTTAAGATCAGTGTGGATGGAAATCCGCCAGCGATGTTATGGATTAAATGGTACTCAACTACGGAAGCGACCATTTCCGACCCTGCATTCAAAGAAACTCCGTACGATGATCCGGCAGGGACATTGGTTGTCGATGTGTTGCGAAGTCCAGCGTTGCCATTTTCGACGTCTGACATCACGCTGCCACCAAATACCCGTTGGGTGCTCGCCGTCGCATGGGCCATGGATGAGTCCAATGCGACGTTACTTCGGACTATTTCCAAACGAGAATTTAGCACCACTACGACGACGAGTACTTCCAGCACAAGTACCACAAGCACGAGTTCCAGCACGACTGAGTCCAGTACGACAGGATCAAGCACAACGAGTTCCTCGACCACTGCCTCCTCGACAACATCTGGTTCTTCGGGGATGGCAACCTGGACATGGCAGAACGTGGGCGGTGTCAACCAATGGGTGCTGACAACAGCGTGCTCCAGCGGTACTGCGAGCCCTCCGGGATTTAATGGGATGATGCCCGGCGATACTGCTCAAACGTCCTGCTCATGAATGTCTGTCAGCACCGCCGCGGTCTGCACGCGAGACTGAATCGTTTGACCGAGATTTATCACTGCCAGCAGCGTCAGTTCTGCACGCTTGATGCGTCGCAACTGACATTGGCTGGCGGTGAACCGATGCCCGCGTGTTCATCCTGTTCACAGTTTGAACCCCGCGGAAATCTCGTCTCTGCGATTTGCCTCGCTTATGACCTGCCACGACGGCAGGTCATCCTTGAAGAGGCAGTCGAATCGTTTGCCCGGCAGACGTTTGCCTCGCGCGAGTTGATCATCGTCAATGATACCCCTGGCCTGGTCATCGAATGTGACCTGCCGCGCGTTCGTGTAATCAACGTTCCACCCTGCGCGACGCTTGGCGAGAAGTATAATGCCGGGATCGAGGCGGCACGTGGGAACTTGATTTGTTCCTGGGATGACGATGATATCAGCCTTCCCTGGCGGATGAGCCTGTCAGTGGAATTGCTCGGAAACGCCGACTATTTCAACCCGAAGGCATACTGGGTCGACTACGACGGCAATCTGATGCACGAAGTCCGGACCGGTTACGCCCACAACGCTGGCATCTTTCGCAAGTCCGCCTGGGAGAAAGTCGGGCGTTACAAACCCCTGCCAGACAACTCGCAAGATGCGGTCATGGATGCCACACTGCAGTCGCAGGTTCCGACAGTGCTGGGGTCGGGCCGGATCGAACAGACCGCCTACATCTATCGCTGGGGAAATGGCCTGCATCATGGCAGTGCCGGACCCTTACCACAAAAGCCAATGGGGACGGGAACATTTCGATTGCGCCCCCACTGGGAGAAGAACTACACGCGACAGTCCGTCTCGCTGCGGCCTGCAGCAATCCCCTGCTGGCTGACGAATCGTGATGCCCTCGCCGTCAGGCCGATGGTCGAACACCTGATCACTTGCGACGATGTCGGTCCCATCACGATCGTTGACTGTGATTCCACGTATCAACCCTTGTTGGATTGGTACGACAACGTATGTCCGGTCCAAGTCATTCGCGCCGAAAATCTGGGAAACCAGGCCCCATGGCAGTTCCTGGATACTTCCACGGATTATCTGGTGAGCGACGCTGATCTGGATCTGGCAACTGTCCCGCGAGACTTCGCCACAAAGCTACGCCGCGCGCTGGATCGATTTCCCGGGCTCGTCAAGGCGGGCCTGTCACTCGTTATCGATGATCTTCCCGAAGAATCGCCGATTCGTGACCGCGTGGTTGCTCATGAATCTCAGTTCTGGACCAAACCGCTGGATGGTGAACATTACGATGCCGCGGTCGATACAACCCTGGCGATGTACCGGGCCGGAACAGGATGGGGTGGCTATTCCCCCGCCGTTCGATTGGCCCCCCCCTATGCGGCCCGACATGTTCCATGGTACCTGACACCCGCCAACACCAGCGAAGACTGGCAGCATTATTTTTCAAGGTTGAATCCCACTGGAATCGTCTGGGGACCCGCTCTGGCAACGCAGCTGGCTCGGAAGTGTCCCGATGCATTGGAAGAGATGTTTGTCCGGGTGCGCGATACCGAAAGTGATATCAACCAGCACTGTACAGCGTTAAAACGCCTGGCGAGTCAGGCTGGAGTCGTCGTTGAATTCGGGATGCGTCAAGGAGTCAGCACGACAGCGTTGCTGGCAGGGCAACCCCAGCAGCTGTTCACGGTTGATCTATATCACGATCCGATCGCTGAAACACTGAAAGCGAATGCGGGGGCGACTACGTTCCGTTTCGTTCAATCCAGCACACTGACGCTCGAACCAATCCCGTGTGATTTGCTTTTCATTGATACACTCCATACGCGAGATCAGTTGCAGGCCGAATTGAAACGCCATGCGAAGGCCTGCCGTCATCGGATCGCACTGCACGACACCCATACGTTTGGTGAACAAGGTGAGCATGGAGAACCGGGGCTGGTTCCTGCCATCCGGGAATTCCTGGCCGAAAACCCTGAATGGTTTGTGATGTCGCATGTTGCCACAAACAACGGCTTCACCGTTTTGTCGCGCGCCGAGGAAGATCGTCCCGATAAAACGTGGGATTTGTTTGTATCCCGGTCAGGCCCGAAATTAAGTATCGGGATGGCGTGTTATCGTGACTGGCCCGGAGTCTGGGCGACGATTCAAAGCCTGCGGGTTCATCACACCGACTGCCTGCGCGAAATCGAGATCATCGTCGTCGACAATGACCCTCAAGGCCAGCCCTACAGCAACGACGAGGGAAGCCACTCTGCCAAATGCCGGGGCTTATGCGAACGGATTGGTGCCAGGTATGAGCACTTTACAAAAGTTGCCGGAACAGCTGCGGCGAAGGGGCGTATTTTCGATCTGGCCACGGCTCCGGCAGTCCTGGTCATTGATTGTCATGTGCTGCTGCCAACCGGCGTGGTCCGCCGTTTGATCGAATGGTTCAATACGCACCCAGGGTCGAAAGACCTGTGGCAGGGCCCGTGCATTGGTGATGGCGGAATCGATGATCTGGTCGGGACTCACTTCACACCGAAGTGGGGATCGCTGATGTATGGGCAATGGGCAGTCAATGACCGTGCCTTTCAGTGCGATGATCCGTTCGAAATTGAGATGCAGGGATGCGGGCAGTTTGCCTGTCGTAAAGAGGCCTGGCCCGGTTTTCATCCCCTGCTCAGAGGGTTTGGACCCGAGGAATTTCATCTTCACCAGCGGATCCGTCGTAACGGAGGCCGTTGTTACTGTCTTCCGTGGCTGAAGTGGTGTCATCGTTTCGGGAACCCTGACGGTACGCGACCGCCAGGTTTGCATCCCGAAGAACGACTGCGCGGTCATTTGATCACATACTTTGATACCGGGGCTCCCTGCCTCGAGATCATGCGAAGGCACTTTGTTGAAGAAGCGAAAGCCGTCACCACTGAGCAATTCGACCGTGTCCTGGAGCAGACCCGGCGCGAGTTTTCAGCTGCCGAGTCCCCTCAGGAAGTTCGTCATTAGAATCCGCGTCAGGCAAGTATCTCTGGATCGAATCATCGAAATCCAATGAACATTCGCCGCGAACCACAGCTGTTTGTCGATGAAGATTTTCGATTCCGCCTGGGGACAATCCCGGGTGAGCCTGAAGAGTTCTTCGCGAGGTCCGTCGAATCGACGACTGTGCTGGCTGAGCGAAAGCGGTGGCTGACAACGGATCCGGCTCGATATGCAGCGATACTTCCTGAAGGGACGGAGATTGTTGAGGAACTCCTTGACTTCGTTGGCAAGTGGAAAGAACTGGCCGAGTCGTCAGCAGATCCGCAACGTCCGGAATTGTCGCTGCTTGAGAAGTTCCTCGTTCTGGGAAGTTCGGTCGAACCAGACTTCGTACTGCTGGTACCTCGGTCCGACGGGCAATTTACTGTGGCTGCAGGCTGTGTCTGCTTCCCCTCAAGCTGGCGGCTGACGGACAAGCTGGGTCAGACCGTTTCCGAAGTGCATGATCCGGTTCCGAACCTGAACGCGGCTCTGGGACAACAGATTGATCGACTGCTGCAAAACTTGCGTCCGGGGAAATGCGTAATCCGAGCGAACTGGAGTGTTTGTCGGCAACCGGAGCTAAATCAACATCTAGACCGCAATCTCCCCGGGATAACAAGTTCTGTCACGCTGGATCAAGCCTGGCTTCGTCGCGAAGACCAGTCCCTGTTTGTCCTGCCGGAAACTGGAGGGATTGTTTTCGGTATTCGCGTGACTCACCTCCCCTGGCAGGTTCTTCAAAGCATTCCGGAAAAGGCTCGCAGTGTGGCTCGGACCCTGCAAACGATGCCTCCTGAGATGCTGGACTACAAGCGACTGACGACGGCTTGGGAGCAACTGGCGGGATGGCTGAGAGGGTCTGATTCGTAATCCAAAATGAGTCGAAAATCGCGTGATCCGATGTCGATCCTCGTGTCCACAGATCGACTATCTGATGACGGAAGGTTTCCGATCAAACGACTTTTACGAATTCAGGAGCAAGATGATGGTACGACAATTTGTAATGTGCGGGCTGTTGCTGTTCAGTGTCTCCTTTCTGGTCATGGGGGATGAAAAGCACAATCACGGGCCGAAACCCTCTGCAAATGCCGGTTTAGAGAAGCTGAAAACGCTCGTTGGAACCTGGGTGACTGCAGACAAAGATGGAAAGCCGACAGAAGAAGTGGTCTCGGTCATCAAATTGACTGCGGGCGGAAGTGCGATTCAGGAAACCCTGTTTCCTGGCCAGCCGCACGAGATGATTTCAATCTACACGGCCGATGGTGCAGACGTGCTGATGACACATTACTGCATTCTCGGGAACCAGCCGCGGATGAAAGCGAGTACGAAGTCACTCACCAATACATTGAAATTTGAATTCGCGGGCGGGACGAATCTGGACCCGAAAAAAGACAAGCATATGCACGCCGCAACGCTGACGTTCATTGATGCTGACCATTATGAAATGGAAGGGGTTGGCTGGGAAAATGGAGAGCCTGCCAAAGAGATGTGCAATGGAATGAAGCTCGTTCGCAAAAAGTAGTGATGAGTATACGACCATCAGCCGGAATGCGCAAGGAGTGGCCGGGACTGGAGTGTCTTCGCGAAGTCCCGGAATGTGCGCTACGCACGAAGACCGGGCCTTCCTTCGCAAAGCCTCAGTCCAGTCCCGGCCACACGACGACTTTCACCACGGGCTGCTGGCGTCCGGTTCCCTCCGTTGTGCATATCACGCGTTGTCCGTTTGAACCGGACGCGAGCGCGTTCCGGCTGATGCCTGCATCAAAATCAACGTCTGGTTGGTACTCAGCACCGGGGTGACGAAGCCACAAGAAGCTTTCAATACAACGATGCTCTGTGCAAAACATCCTGACCCCGGCAGCCCGAAGACGAGCAACCGCGGCCACCCAGCGAATGTTTCAGAAAGTCTCTTTCCGCAACAGACACAGGCAACGTGACGCTGTTCCGGCCGGTTTAACTGTCAGAGATACGGCGACGCCAGACACGCAATGCCGTCCCGCAACTTGATGGCAAGAGAGCGTCCATCCAACTCCGCTAATGTCAGCCGCCGTGCGCGACTGATTCGGTCGTGGATGAGCGTTTTTAACTGAGCCGCCAAACTGCTGTCGTAGCAGTCCAGATTAAACTCAAAATTCAGCCGCAGACTGCGTGGATCCCAGTTTGACGAACCAAAAATAGAAACGAGTTCGTCCACCACCACCAGCTTTGCATGGTCGAACGGTGGCGGAGAAATCCAGACACGGCAGCCTCGATCCACGACCTGCCACAATTGCGAGGTCGAGGCCCACTTTACGAGAGGGATGTTGTTTTCGCCGGGCAATACAATATCAACAGAAATCCCTCGCAGTGCGGCAACATTCAATGCGACGATCAATGAGGCATCCGGCAGAAAATAGGGCGTGACGATCATGATTGAAGATTCCGCACAGGCGATCGCGCCGAGAAGAATGTGACGAAAACTTTCAAAGTGCTCGTCAGGACCGTCTGGTACACCCCTTGCCAGGACATTTCCGCGTGCTTCGATTTGAGGAAACCAGGCCGGCCCTTCCAAAATCTCACCGGTGCAAAACGACCAGTCATCGGCAAACACCTCCTGAAGCTGCGAAACAACGGGTCCCTCAACTTGAAAGTGGAGATCGCGAACGGGATGGCGTGGGTGCGAGGCCAGGCAATGGCCCTCCCGAATGTTGATTCCTCCAGTGAAGCCCAGTTTCCCATCCACAACCAGCGTTTTCCGATGAGTTCTCAGGTTCGTGTACTGAAACTTCCAGGGAAATGTGGGTGGCATAAATGTCGCGCAGTTTATCCCAGCTCGACGCAAGGCTTGCGTCATCGTCGGCCAACTGTAGCGAGCGCCCATATCGTCGATCAGGACTCGTACCTCAATATTTCGAGCGACAGCCCGTTTCAACGCGTCCAGAAAAAGCTGACCAATGCTGTCGTTGTCGAAGATGTACGTACTGAGTGAAATACTCTTTGTCGCTCCATCGATCGCCTGAATCATTGCAGGAAAGGCTTGGTCACCTTCCAGAAGGGGAAGAATCTGATTGCCTGCCAAGAGCGGCTTCTTCGCAATCTTGTTCCCGAGTGTGACCAAAGAAAGAAGATGTGCACCATTCGGACCAAATGTGTCATCCAGGATATTCTGGGGACACGTGTCTTGATGTTCAGATGGTTCCGGACGCTGGTGACTACTCCGTAACAAACGAGCACGTCGCTGAATACGGTTTACGCCCAGCAAAACATACAAGATCGCACCGATCAATGGCGTGAAGCAAATGAGCCCCACCCAGGCGATCGTGGCACGCGTATCACGCTTGGTCAAAATCACATGTGCCGAAGCGACAATTGCGATCACGATGTCTAACGCGACAGTGAAAATCAGCCCGTGTTCAGAGAGATGGTGCAGCAATGGATTTCTTCGATGCAAGTGAAGCGGTTAGGTCGACATACGGCATAAGTATACGCTAACCGAGCAAACCTCGCTCCAGTCAGAAGGTGCGTAAGCTGGAGTCAGAGTTACCCACAATTTTGTCTCTCGACATCGATTGCGTGGCACGGCCACACTCGCAACCCCAGAACCGGGTAAAACTGAAATGTGAACTTGTGCGTGGGTGGTAGAGTAGAGACGGTTCCGCAATCGGTCGACCGTCCCCCTCATCAAACCGGACGTGCGGATTTCCCGCATCCGGCTTTCCCGAAGACATTCAGCCGGGGGCATGCGCAGGTCGTGCGGGTTTACTCCTCAGGATGTAAAGTCCAAGAGCCTTCCAGTGGGCATAGTATGTTCCTTGAGGAGGCTGATACCGTCGTTGACTACCCATTAACGAGTCGAAAGACTCCACCGGGGTATCCATAGCGGAAATAGCCACTCCAGCCACGCAGGTATCGGTTAAGATCCGCCGGGAGCTGGCAGCATTTCTTGATTCACCGACCTGATCCACAAGGGCAGAGATCGTTTCGACCCAGCTTTTCTTCAAGCAACTTGTTGCCGTGGACAATTCTGACTCCCCGTTTGCCCCAGGCGTTTAATATTGATGGCATGCGAATCGGCAACGGCGATTCAAGGCTATCGCCCGTGGCACCCCAAGGAACGGACTCTTGACGTTGATTCGTTTGCGCCGATTCCCCGATCAAGAGTGCCACCCCGCCCAACCCTATTCGTCGCTGAACGACGGTCCGTTAGAATGCGGACAGTTTCTGAGACAACAAGACTGTAATGAGACTCGAGGAATGTCCATCGATCGTGCATATCTGGGAGCGACTGCAAGAATGTGGCTTAAAGTTACGGGGACGATATTCGCACTCGTACTGCCGGTCCCATGGATTCTCGGCAACTTCATGATTCTGGCTGCTGGTTCCGGTGAGTCGGTTTCCGTAAGAAATACTGGAATGGTTACGACTCCAGATGTCCTCAAATGGACTGAATGGCTTCCCGGTAAAGGGCCACTCGTGCGAATGGACGATCTGTATCCAAACATTACGATTGATGACAAAGCGGAGATTGTCGAGTATCGCATCGGCATCGACAGAAAGCTCTTCGCTCAACTTACGTTCTATCAGGCAAAATACCGCTTGCCAGATGGGACAATTCAAGTCGGCCCTGCAAACGGCCCAAAGAGCTTGATTAGCGTTGACACTCCTCTCGCAATCGGATTCAGCCTGATAGCAGGGGCGATCAGCATTCTTTGTTTCTGGCTGGCTTCGAAGGAGCCTGAGCCTCTTCGGGACTGATCATCCAAACAACGGCCATTGCTGGTGTCGTTCCTGATTGGATTCTTCATCTGGGTCGCGGAAAACATCGCGACGTTCTTCGGAGCCTGGGTTTATCCCAATCAGGTGACAGGCTGGAAAGCAGTCTCTCTCCAGAAACTCAGTTCATGGTTTCTGATGGTGATCATCAGTTTTCTGATCGTTGCCGATCTGAAACATGTGAAAGTGAATTGATCGACACCCGCAGCGTGATAGCGAGGTAATCGCTATCGACTGGTCTGTGATCTGCTACGATCCAGCCGGATCGTGGCAGGTTCTTCCAGCCAGGCCTTGATCGTTCCGGCGATCGCATTCAGGTCGTTTAGATCGTTATTTGGCCCCATTCCACCCGCAGCGAATGCCGGGGCAGGAGTCGACGGGCTGGGGGTTCGTTTGCCTCGGATTGCGAGTAAGCCAATCGCCAGTAATGAGAATGCTGCTATCCCCAGTGATGAGGCTTTGGCGACGTTGCCATAGTTCTGCCAGTTCTGTGCTGTCACAATCTGCTGCTCGATGGCCGCTTCCGCTGGCCCATCGGGGGCTTTCCCGACACTCACCTGAATCTGATCCCGGCCATCTTTGTATCCCACAGCCTGCTTGACCAGCTTTTCAACTTCCTCTGCCGGAATACCGAGTGATTCTTCGAGCGGCATTTCATCAACCGGAACCGGAGGAATCAGCATCACTGCAACCGTCAAGCGATTGATGGTCTCCTGTTGCTCTTCCTGCGTCCGATCAACGACCGAATTCAGGTAGTCGCTCTCCAGCACTTCTTCGCTGGAATTGGGACCGCTGGCGGCAGCATTCGCGGCAATTCCAGGAGGTAGATTACTGGCCGTGCCAGCCGGCCCTTTGGATCCAGCCGCACTCGTTGCTTTGGAGGTGACAATGGATTCCCGAGCAACCACTTTTCCATCGGGATCGTATTTTTTGCTGGATTCTTTCAAATGTTTGAAACTCATATCCGCGGTGACACGGACGACGGCACGACCTGGTCCCAGCAGACGCGTCAGGATCTCTTGAGCTTTCTCCGCCAGACGAGTTTCAACTTCGTTCTGATGCGCCAATTGTTCGGTGGAAGCCATCCCTTGAGCGGATCTCTTCTTTTCCGAAAGGACGCGTCCCTCGGTATCGAGGACGGTCACATTCTCGGTCGACAAGCCTTTCACACTCCCCGCAACTAGTGCCACGATCCCTTGAGTGATCGCGCGGCTCAATTGAACCCCGGGACGAGTCTTAATCACCACGCTGGCCGTGGTGGGCTTCTCATCCCGAATGAAGGGACTCGATTCCGGCTGGACAAGATGGACACGCGCATGCTGGACGACATCGAGTGTCATGATCGTCTTGGCGAGTTCTCCCTGAATCGCGCGAACATAATTCATGTTCTGGACGAACGGAGTCGCACCAAAGTTCATCGTGTCGAAGATCTCAAACCCTTTTTCGGTCCCCTGCAGCAAGCCTGCTACTGCGAGGCCCATGCGGGTCTTCTGGACGCGATCCGCAGGAACCAGAATCGTGGTTCCGTCGGAAGAGAGTTTGTAGACCGTGCGGTCAGCATCCAGCTTCTGAGTGATCGCGGCAGCCTCTTCGGTTGGCAGACCAGAAAAGAGAACCGCGTAGCTGGTGTAGTTTGCCCAGAATCCGACGCCGACCACAACAATCAACAGCGTCACCGTAGCTCCGCCGAGGACCATTTTGCCAAGGAATCCCTGGCGGGCCCACAATTGCTGGATCTGCTGGAAGAAGGCGTTCATCGTAAACCAATAACCAGAGAGACTTTGTAACGTTGTGTCATTCCGGAGACCGAAGACAGAGAATCGGGAGACAATCTCCCTGTCAACTGTATCGGTTAAAGTGACTCTGCCGGTTAAGGCGAATTGACGGGGCGTGCCATTCAGGGATCAGCTTGAATTGCGATCGTGCCGCATCGTTTGAGTTGGCTGTGACCCTGAAACGCCTACTGTAACAATCAGAGACATGATCGTTTCCAGGGGACGACCACCTGACACATCAATCGTTTGGCCGTACTCGCACTGGTTGCCGCAATTGCTCGCAGAGTTCGTTCAATTGAGCCAGATCGTCGTCCCCGGATGCTCGCAAGTTCCTCTACAACGGTAGCATCTCAGGACGACGGGCTACGATGACCAAATCATGATCACCGCAGCAGGTTGGCCGTTTCCTGCAGCATCTGGTTTGCGGCACTGAAGGCCTGGGCGTTTACCTGATAGCCACGCTGAGCGGAGACCAGTTGCGTGAACTCGGATCCGATGTCGACGTTCGAACTTTCGAGGGAACCACTCTGGATCGAGCCAGCACTGCCGGAAAGAGGAGCTGACACCAGGGCCGTGCCCGAGTTCGAGGTGGTCTGGAAATAGTTATTCGTCGACCGTTTCAAGCCTTCGGGGTTGGTAAACGTCGCCAGGGCAACCTGTGCCAGGGACTCGGTCAGGCCGTTTGTGAACTGGCCGGTGATCGTTCCATCCTGGCCCACGCTGGCACTTTGCAGTGTTCCCTGTGCAAAACCGTCCTGAGATACGGCCGCGGCCGAGTTACCGCCACCAAGTTGAGTCAATCCATTAAAAGCGTTCGGAGTTCCGAACGAGAGTTTGATCTTTTGTGACGTTCCGAAGCCCGCCAGGTTATTGACCTGAAAGACGATGTCGTCATTTCCACTGGTCCCGCGTACCGCTTGTGAGAACGTGCTGAAGGTAGTGTGGCCCCCCGTGTTCGTGGGACTATCCTGCAGTTTCAATGTCAGGTCGCTTTGCCCCGTGGAATTGGACTTGATCTGAACGTTACCAGCGGCGTCCAGTGTGGCGGTAGCGCCAGTGTAATTGGCATTGATCGTTGCAATCAGGTCGCCAAGCGTTTGACCTGCGGTCATAAATGTAATTGGACCGACGGGATCGCCGTTCGAGTCTTTGCCCGTGATTTGAATGGAATCCCCCGCCGCGTAGGCACCACCCGTGTGCTGATCGACAGAATCGAGTGGAGTCGACAACGTCGCGGGGCTTCCAGCAACCGTGAATGGATCGCGAGAAGCCAGCAATTCGGCAGCACTGGTCCCGGCGACGCCCTGAAACGAACCGTTTTCGTTGAACGTCAAACCAGAGACGATGTTATCCAGCCCGAATCCCGAGATCGTCCCTTCTTTGGGGTCGACCGTTGCGGAAACACTCCAGACGTTGGCTCCCGTTTTCTGGAACGTAAATGTGATCGTATGGGGAGCAAATTGATTATCAAAAACCTGAATAGCAGTGGTCGTTGAGCCACCCGCTTTTCCAGGGACTGTGGTCGAGAAGTTTGTGAACTGGGTCCCTGCGTTGGCAACAGTGGTGCTGTTGACGAGTGACAACGTCAGGTTGGCGAGACCTCCCTGATTGGCGGTCAGCAGAATGTGCCCACCAGAATCCAGGGTCGCTGTCGCTCCGCTTCCAGGTGTCGCCGCAAGAAACTGGGCATTAATGGTGTTCAACAAAGAACCGACAGTGTCAGAAGCGGTCCCTGTGATCGTGTAGACGGCATTCACTGCCGTACCATCGACGCGCGATCCCGTAATCTGAATTGTGTCACCTGCAGTATAGGGAATCGTCGTCTGATCGAGGCTATTCAAGAGTGTGGAACTCGTTGCCGCACCACCACCAAACGTCAGCGGCTGCCCGGAACTCAAGACTGCGGCGATCGGTGGGGTAGCGCTGGAATTCAAGTTGCCGCTGAAATTGATGTTCTGTGTGGCGGCACCGGGAATCGTCATCCCCAGTGGAATACGGATGTCGCTGATTCCGGGGACCTGAAACGCTGGCGAAGTCGGAGTCCCTTCGCCAACAGTTCCCGTTCGCTGGACTCGATAACCGGTCGTCGGATCGACAAGATTTCCCTGGGAATCGAGGCCGAAGGCGCCTGCGCGTGAATACATCGGTCCTGTGCCGTTATTCAGCACGAAGAAGCCGGCTCCTTGAATACCAAGGTCATACGGATTGCCGGTACTTTCAAACGTCCCCTGGCCCATGTTGGTCGAGGTTGTACCGATCTGCACACCGTTACCGATCTGAATCGGGTTCGTTCCGCCGCTCGTAGATGTCGGTGCACTCGCAGCCTGCAAGGTCTGCGTGAACTGAGTGGCGAACTGCAGGTGCTGCGACTTGAAGCCGACCGTGTTGGCGTTTGCGAGGTTATTGCCGACAACGTCCAGCAGGGTCTGGCTGGCACTCAAGGCGGACGCACTGGAGAAGAGTGAACTGAACATGGGCGGGATTTCTCGCTATACAACAATTGTAATGTTGTTTGATCGCGGGCATCCCTGCCATCTTCATCGACTTCAATCCTTCAAACGATGTCTGAACAGCCGTGTTCATTCATCAATTTGCCGAGTCCATCGCGAACTCATTGCTGGATACTTCGACTCACTTTTTTCGTTCGTATCAGGCGGCGACTCCCAGAATCTTGTCCAGGCCGACCGTATCAGCCCCGACATGAATCTGAACTGCCCCGTTTGACATCGTCAAACTGTTCACGACACCTGACACCGATTGATTGCTGGAATTCATGTAGGAAACATGCTTTCCAATCAAGCTGGCTCCGTTGGTAATTTGCTGCAGCGTTAACAAGTCACTGAAATTTGCATTCAGTTTTTCAATGCCACTTAACGTGGAGAACTGGGCAAGCTGTCCCAGAAATTCCTGATTTGTCGTCGGCTCCAAAGGGTTCTGTGACTTCATCTGGGCAACAAGAAGTTGCAGGAACTGATCCTGTCCGACATTGCTGGTGAACCCAGTACTCGCCATCGGATCGGACTCCTTCCAGACCAACGCCACGTCGCGCAATGAGACTCCACCTTACTTAGGTCGATCACGAGTGATCATCTGCAACAGTCAATTCCCGTTCCCCCGCAAATTCCACCAGAGTGGTTCCATGATTCTCCGGCTGAATGGAGTTTTCTCATGACCACCGGTCCGGGCGTCCTGTATTCCCAGACGACATGGCATTGATTCCTTTTGAAAAGATAGTCCGGCTGACTGCTGTTCGCTGAAAGCTTCCCCCGCCCACACCGGTATTGCCGCGAAAACCGGCAAAAACTACAACTGCGCCGGCGCGGACAAGCTCCGTTGGGGTCAGTCTGCGCCGAGGCTGCCTGAATTGCGCAGAGCGGATGCACGGATGCTTTATCGCCTTAAACGCTGGCTCAGCCCTGACTTAGCTATCGACCTCGGTACCGCGAACACACTCATTGCGGTACAGGGAGCGGGGGTCGTACTGGACGAGCCATCCGTCGTGGCACTGCAGAAAGGGACGCGAAAAGTCCTTGGCCGAGGGACTGCCGTCGGAAAACTGGCCCGGCAGATGCTCGGCCGAACCCCTGATTCTATTACTACCGTGAAGCCGATTCAGGATGGCGCGATCACCGATTTTGAACTTTGCGAGGCAATGCTGCGGTACTTTATCCGCAAGGCGGCCCGGACGACGCCCGGAGTTCGTCCGAATGTGGTGATTGCTGTTCCGGGAGGCATCACCCCTGTGGAACGGCGTGCCGTATTTAACAGTGCGGAACGGGCGGGGGCGGGTCGAGTCTATCTCGTTTCCGAATCCAAGGCTGCCAGTATTGGTGCCGGTCTGCCGATTGCCGAACCGGTCGCGAATCTGATCTGTGAAATCGGCGGAGGCACCACCGAGGTTGCAGTCCTGAGCCTGGCCGAGATTGTTGCCAGCAAGTCCCTGCGAATTGCCGGGGATGATTTCGATCAGGCGATTGTGGATTACCTCAAGCGAAATTTCTCACTGCGAATCGGTGATCAGACGGCTGAGCAACTGAAGATTCGAGTCGGCTGCGCCTATCCTCTCGATCAGGAACTGACGAGCGAAGTTCGCGGCCTGGATCTGGTGAGCGGGGTCCCTCGACGAGCCATCGTGACCAGCGAAGAGATCCGTGAGGCATTACGAGTGCCGCTGGAATCCGTTCTGAATGGCGTCAAAAGCGTGATTGAGCAATGCGATCCCGAACTGGTCGCAGATTTGTCGGATACTGGAATGGTTCTGTCAGGGGGAGGAGCAATGCTTCCCGGAATGGATCTGTTCTTTCGTGAGCAGCTTGGGATCCCGGTGCGACTGGCGGCCGATCCCCAAAGAACCGTGATTCGCGGGACGGCGATTTGTGTCGAACACCTTCACGAGTGGAAGGACAGCCTGGAATCGAGTGATGGAAGTTACTAGAGGCTCGCGCGCTCAGGCGGAATAAACCCGCTATTTGAGTCGTGATGAATCATCAGTCGAAAGCGTTTTGTTGTCGTGGTCAAAATCGTGCAGGGAAACTGAATGTCGGCGGCAAGTGGACCCGTAACGTGTGTGCTGATGCTGGCCGGGGTGGGGTTGTACTTCGCTCCCGAGACAGTCTCGGCACGGATTCGGGCGGTTGTCTCAGACGTCCTCAAGCCGGGTCAGGTCGCTGCTGCCCAATTAACGAATCTCGCTAAGACCGAAACAGCTCACATGGCGACACGTACAGAACGAAGTCGCCAGCGAGAAATTGAGCAGCTGCAAAGCCAGTTGCTGGAGGAACAAGCTCGAACCGCGAGCTTACAAATTCGCCTGGCAAGGGTGGCGGATATCGAAGCCCGTGAAGCAGCCATTCCCGAAGCGGTTCGTTCTCTTCCGCGGCTGACATCGTCGTCGTTGATCGAAGCCACGGTCCTGGGAGATACGGTCGCGGAAAAGTGGCGCAAGGGGAAACTGCTGAATCAGGGCGAAGCAGGCGGTGTGCGAGAATCAGAACTGGTCGTCAAAAGCCGCAAGCCACTCGTCGATGCGGGACGTGATGGCAGTGTTTCACCTGAGGATGACTTGCTGCTGGGTCGCTGTGTGATTGGCAAGATCGAACGCGTGGGACGCTGGACCAGCACGTTCCTGCTGGTCAGTGATGCGGGATATCGCGGGCGCGCGCAGTTGATTCATCAGACCGATTCAGGGTTTGTTTTCGGAGCAAAAGGAATCCTCGAAGGGCAAGGCGAATCGACATGCCGACTCAAAGGAATCGCTTCGTCCGACTCGGTGTCGGTCGGCGATTCGGTTTACACTCCGACGCGTGACGGCTTTCCTTCCACGCCACTGTATTACGGACGCGTGGTCGAAGCGACACTCGGCCCGAACGATTCTGAATGGTTCGTCCGAGTGGAACCGGTTCCTGTTCCCAATGATCTGAAAGATGTGCAGATCCTCAGAACATCGATCAACTCCGACCGATTGTCTCCTGGTTCAAATCACCCCGAGCCAACGGCAAGAGCCCGCGATCCCAAGGACATATCCCTTTCCAATTACGAATCTCCCCGTCGATAGGGTCACGAACAATTTCGTGACATGAATAGTGCTTCCTGCTTGAGTGAGTCTGAAAGTGCTGAGACATGTTGGCATTCTGGTGATGATCTACCTGGGTGTGGTTGCTCATTGCAGCCTCGTCCCCGCAGATATCATGGGGATGGGCCGACCGTTCCTCCCCGCGATCCTGCTGGTCTTTATCGCCGCCGCATGTCATCCCGCATTGGCCATCGTCTGGGCTGGATTCGTGGGTTTTCTTCTCGATGGACTCTCGACGGAACGGCTGGGGATTCAGGTGGGCCTGGCTGCCATGCTGGGACTCGGCCTGCAACTGACTCATTCGCTCTGGCGTTCGCGCAGTCTGACAGCAATGATCGCGATGTCGATCCTCGCCTGTGTTACATGGCGGGCGTTGTCTCCGATGGCTCAAGCCATCCTGGCGGGACGCATCGTTGATCCTCATTCCATTTTGACTGACGCTGTTCAAGATGCCGCGTGGACGGCCGTTGTTGCCTTTGCACTGATGCTGGGACTCCGACTCATCAGTCACGGCCCGTCAGAATCGGTCGTCAAACGTCCGGCACAGCGTTGGAGTCCCGCTGTCCGCTGATTTGCCTATGAGGTCTGACGATTCGTTCATGCATAACCGTCCTGCGACATCCTGGCTGGCTGATGAGACCGTTGCTGCGAGCAACTGGGATCCTGATCGCGCCCCCGGATTGCGCCTGACGCTGTTGTGGCTGGCGATGCTGATCCCGTTGATCGCTGTCGCGATACGCATGGCTCAACTGCAACTGGTCCTGCAGGAAGGATTCATCAGCGGGTTTGAACAGACGTATGAAACCGAAGAAGAAATCCCCGCCCGGCACGGACGAATCCTCGCGGCCGATGGAAGTATCCTTGCCGGCGAAGATGTGCGATACGACTTGCAGATCCAGTTTCGCCTCATTCAGGAACCTGCTGATGAGCGATGGTTACGTGCCGAGGCCCTGCGGAACCTCGACCGCGTTGAGCGGAAAGACAAGCAGCGCGTTGAACAGGAAAAGCAACGGGTGCTGGAGAGACGCAATGAATTGTGGGCCACTGTCGCAAAGCTGACAGGCACCGATTCAACGGTACTCGCCAGGACTCGTGCAGAAGTTCAGCAACGACTGATTCGGATGAAGAACGAAGTCGTGCGGCAGCGAGCCAGGCGCCTGCAGGAATCGACTTCACAACACGCCATGCAGTTGCAGGAAGGACAATCTCCCTCGGCCGCCGGTCTGCAGTCGATCTGGAACCGTGTGCGAAAGGAACTGACGGAACCTCCGGCTCGTTCGATGGATTCCGAACCACTGGTCGAGGAAATTGGCTTTCATACGATCGTTGCGGGTGTCAATGAAGACGTCAAAGCCGAGATCGAGGCCCATCCGGAACGGTATCCGGGAATGCAGATCGCGATGGAGACTCGTCGCATTTACCCGCAAGGAGAGTTGGCCTCTCATCTGATCGGCACGCGAACACCACTTTCCGCCGAAGAACTGAAAAAGCGAAGACAGGCCGATCCTGAAACGGACTTGCATATTGGTGACCCGATTGGTCGCAGTGGCCTGGAATTAAAATACGATGAACACCTGCGTGGGACGCGAGGACTCCGTCGACACATCAAGAATCGTCGCGGCGAAATTGTGGCGAGCGAGACCATTCGCGAACCACAAAATGGCCGCGATCTCGTGCTGACCGTTGATGTCGAGGTTCAACGTCGAACCGAACAGCTCCTGGATCAGGCACTGCAGAAAGTCACGTTGCCCGATGTTGTTGATGACGAATCTCATCAGGGAAGAGTCGAGCAACCGACGATCCCGCAAGGAGGATGTATCGTCGCGATCGATGTTCATAGCGGTGCAATTCTGGCTGCGGCATCGGCACCGCGATTTGATTTGAATCTGCTGACGAATCCTGATCGAGATCGCTGGAACGATCTGATGGAAGATCCTCGCAAGCCGTTGTTCTCGCGAGCGACACAAATGGCACTTGCGCCAGGCTCAGTGTTCAAGATCATTTCAGCCGTGGCTGCCGTTGAGAGTGGCAAAGTCAATCCCGACATTCCCATTGCCTGTCGCGGATACCTCGATCGTCCCGATCAACATCGCTGCCTGATATATCGACATCATAAACTGGGGCATGGTGATACGCGGTTGGCCGATGCGCTCTGCCAGTCGTGCAACGTCTATTTCTTTACGGCAGCGCGACGCATGGGACCGGGGATGCTGGTGGACTGGTCTCGCAAGTTTGGCATCGGTGACCCGACAGGTGTCGATTTGCCATCGGAAGGGAGTGGACATCTCCCATACCCGGGTGAAGTCATCGGTGGTCATCAGCGTCGCTGGCATCCTGCGGAAACATTGGGGCTGGCGATCGGTCAGGCAGATCTGCTGGTCACACCACTCCAGATGGCGCGTGTCATGGCTGCGGTGGCCAATGGTGGTCAGCTGGTGACGCCTCACATGGCTGCAGAAACGGGTCCCGTTACTGTCGGGAGTGGTCCTTCGTTCCGCCCGGTCTTTTCGCATCCTGAACCTCAGCCGATCGAAGGGCTGCGGCCTGAAACTCTGGCTCACATCCGCGAGGGGCTGGACATGGTGGTCAATCACCCCCGGGGCACCGCGTACAAGACGACTCATCTGAAGGAAATTCGGATTGCGGGAAAGACGGGTACGGCAGAATCAGGGGGGGCAGACCATGCGTGGTTCGCTGGCTATGTCCCCGCCGATCAACCCCGAATTGCCTTTGTGGTCGTGCTTGAGCACGGTGGATCGGGGGGGAAGGCGGCTGGGCCGGTTGCCAGACAACTCGTGAAATGCCTGCTGGACCTGGGTCTGGTTTCAGGTTCGAAAAGCCTGGCGGGTGAGTGACTTACCTGTTGTTTCAGCGTGGCTGCGCCGCGATTTTCCGTGCTGTCGGTGCGAATGGCATCCGGAAAGGGGTGCAGCGGTCTGCGAGTTTACGAATTGTCCGAGTTGCGCCGGTGGAACTGGCTTCAGATCTGTTGAAAGCAGCGAATCGATCTTGCCACAACTGCCGTTGTCTGCCAGACTTTGGATACTCGGACGGTTTCATGTCTGGAAGGGAAAATATCAAATGAAGGCCTTCGCCGCAGGACTGTGCCTGATCGTAGCTGCTTGTTTGCTGACGAGCCCTGTGCAAGCTCAGGGTGTCGTCTGTCAGCTCCCCGAAGACGGGACATGGGTCAAATTCGAGGGAACGTACGCACAGAGCGAACTGCGCCCCGATGAACAGAACTCGAAAGTCGATATCACCCCCTGGATCGAGCATGTCTGGATCAAGTCGGTTGGCGAAGAGATGGCCGAATACAACGAGAAGATGACCGCCTGCCGATGGATCGAAATCAAGATCGAACGTGGGCGGGAAAAGGACGGGAAAATTGATACGGGACTGACCGGGACGGAAATCTACAAAGTCCTTGTCCCGGAAACCGCAGTCATCGACGACAATGTGGATGCCGAAGGTGTTCCCGTCAGTTTTCTCCCCTTGGTGAAAGGGTTCCGCAAACTTGGTAATGGGAATGCCAAACCATTGACTGAACCAGCGCTGCAGCTTTATCCGCTGGGAATTCTGGTCGGATACTTCCGCGAACTTCGCAAAGTCGAAGACAGCGTTGATCCGGAAATCGGCCTGGAAAACGTGAAGGCCGCCAGCCAGTGGCAAGGTCAGGTCACGACGGAACGGCCATCCAGCCGGACGGTGATGGAATCGACCATCTGGAAGAGCAAAGAGGTTCCATTCGGAGTCGCACGCTGGAGTGCCAAGATCACTCGTGAGATCAAGGACGACCAATCCCCTCGCGAAGACTTCAAGCCGTCGAGTGAAGTCGTTATCGAAATGAAAGCACGCGAAACAGGCAAAGGTGGCCCCAACGGCACCAGCGAATTGATGGCTCCCTGAACCTCCACGTTTTGCGGGATAAATCCAAGTTCAGTTCAATTGCGTGACAGGATACAACGCGGATTCTGATCTGACGTTGCGCCCCAACCGTCATTGATAGATCGGAATGGATCTCTCACAGAGACGCTGAGACACGGAGGGTGAAGAGAGTAGATGCCACAACATCAGTTGGGGGCGAAGCGACATCGCATCTCTGTGCCTCCGTGCCTCTGTGAGAACCAGAAGCAAACAAGTCAGCACCGAGCACGAAGTTTATCAGGCGCCGACTTCATTCAAGCTACTCTGCTCGTTTTACAAACAGCTTTGTTTTGAACTTGCTGGCCAGAGTCAGCTCGATTCGGCCTGTTTCGTCTGTCTCTTTCGCGACAGTAACTCCAATCGGTGCGGTCGATGTCGATTGATCATGTTCCAGCGCAGCGATCGTGATCGGATCCTTTCCCTGGCCATACAGAACCAGTTCCAGTTTTCCATCACGTTTGCGGGCACCCAACAGGCAGACAGTGACATCGACACTCTTGTCCCCTTCGGTGACCGTAAGCTTTCGATGCTTCGCGACCGGGACGATGATTCCGTCGGAAACAGGGCTGATCCCCTTCAGCCAGAGTTGCCCGACAGGAACGGGTTCCGATTTCGCCGCTTCAATCACTGCAGCAGAGAGTTTCTGGTCGGGCAGGACCAGCAGGCCCAAGTCACCATGCTTGTAACCTTCGCCATGATCTGTGTCGGCACTGATGGTTAACTGAGCATCTGCTGGTGTCCCGAGTAACTCCACCAGTTTCCTGGCAACCTTCTGAGATTCTTCCGTCGAGATTCGATCCTGGGCCGTTGCCAGCGTGGTCAGACCAACGGCACCACAGGCCAGCAGGCATCGTATGACATTGGCGAGGCCAAACTGGAAACCAAAACAAACCCGCAACAGATTCTTCATTTCGCCGTTTCCTGCAATAAGAGTTTTGTCGGAAGTAGAAGCATGGACTTCACTCAGCCCCAGACAAGGGCTGCCCTTCGATGCTGTATTAACGATGCCGACGTCAGCAGGTTACAGCTTTTATTCATTTTTCGTATCTTCGACGCGCAGCAGGTCGAGCGTGATTTCATGGTCTTTGGGTTTCATGGTCGCAAACTTCTGCCGCTGTTCGACTGTCAGTTCGGCTTCAACGGCCTTAACCAGTTGTTGAATGATTTCACGTTCACGGCTGAGTGTGGCTTCTTTAAGACTTTGAAATTCCTTGACCGCTTCCAACATCAACTCGTCCGCCCGAAGCCGTTGAGGTTCCGTCAGCGACAGCTTGTCGTTCAGGCTCTTGATCGCGCGCTTGTGCCAGGTCTGTGCGATGGCCTGCTGATCGTTCTTTGACAGTGCAGACCGGCGCCCGATCCACACGCCAAGCAGAATACTCGCGGCGATCAACATCCCCAGGCAGACAGTGATTTTCCAGGTCTTCATGATGTCCACGGCAATCTGAGTTCCGTCGGTTCGACAGGTGGCAAAAACGATGTCAATTCGTGGGATCGCCCCAGTTTGTCGGCAGCGATACAAACGGCGAGTGCGATCGAGACGGCAACCAGCGCTCGCCACCCCTGACGAAACCAGTCTTGCTCGGGTGCCACCAGATTGACGTTGTTCACACGGGCGACAATTGTGTCCGAAAAACCTGCGGGAATTTCGACCGATTCCGCAGCCTGATCCCGACGTGCAACCTCGACAATATGCCGCCAGCGATCATCAAAATCGCTGTTCATAAGGGAAACTCCTTTCTCAACTGGATCGCCAGTTGTCGCAGTTTCTGACGAGCCCTGAACGCTCGTACTTTCACGGACGATTCACTCCACCCCGTTCGTTCGCTGATCTGCCTGACACTGAATTCTTGCAGATCGAGCCATTCCAGTACCAGTCGATCTTCCGGCTTTAGTCCCCCAAGCAGTTCGTCGATCAACGCCCTCGCGGCAGCGTTGTCTGACATCGGACTTGCCGCGGCATCGCTGGTCAGGAATTCGAGCCAGGCTCGTTGAGCGTCGTTCAGTTCGGAAATTCGCCTCTCGGGCCGACGACGCTCGGTTCTGAGTGCGTCGAGGCAGGTGCGCACAGCCAGACGGGAAACCCAATGGTCGAATGGGATTCCATCACGAGGGGCATAGTGATCCAGCCGAGAGAAAACTTTCAGAAAGACCTCCTGTGCCAGGTCGGTTTCTTCGCTCCGCCTGACCCGGTGCGAGCGGACGATTGCAATTACGCTGGGATACAGATACGCCACGAGTTGCCGCGACGCATCTTGATCATGCCGCCGCACTCGTTCCACCAACACCGCGACATCGATTTCCGGATCTGGCATGGTAAAGTTCGCACGGAATATCAACGCCGCAGAATGATGCTGGTTACATCAGTCCGCACTTTTTTGAAGAATTCTCTGGCTGACCGAGATTGGCGAGCAATTGCGACGCCGCGGATTGCTTCTGGACATTGACCTTACCTCACGGATGTTCTCGAAGTTGCAGGTATTCATGCCAGGTTTCCGATTCTGAAAGACGCTGCTCCAGAGCACTGGCGAGGTCCGGGTTCGTCGATATGTAAACCGAAAACTGGCTGAAATTTGCATGGAACCTCGTATTCTGAACTCCATGGCATGCCACGCAATGTTGCATCGAGGGAACTCCCACATGTCCCTTCCCTCGCCCCAATACCAGCAATTCTCCGTCGGCATCATCCTGTTGACGAATGCTCCATTGCCCCGATGATTCAAAGCTGTAAGCATCAACGGGTGAATCTGGCTCCAATGCAACGAGTACCGATTTTCCGGCAAGAAACTCAGAGCGATCAAGAACGAACTTGAATCGAGCATCGTGTCTGGATTTGTCAGGTGGGGTCACCAGCAACTGCAGGCTCTCAACAACGTTTGTCACTTTCAGTTTTCCGTGGGAATTTGCAGCCACGGCACGACGCAGCAAGGCGAGTTGCGTTCCTGGCGGAAATACAACCATTGATTGTCTGGAATTAGCCGTGAGGAACTCTTCCCCCGCTTTGCGTCCTTGGGGCCAATTCATATGAATGGAAAACAATGATCTCTGATTGACGGAACTGGAGTGTCCCGGTGCCCCCATGGCCGATTTCTTACTCGTGGAAATCGAAATCCAGTCGGAAGTGTTGCTCAATAACGTCGTTGGCAAAAACGGCTTTTCTGGATGTTGAGGATCGGGCAGATCCGGAAAGGCTGATTTTTCACGAACCATTGCCAGCGTGTCAGGAAGCAATTGAATTTCGTCATCTTTCAATTCCAGCCGCTTCATGATGCGGGCCAGACGTCGGCGAAGGTCTTCGCTGCGCTCTTTTGAAGCCATGTGCTTGAGTGCTTCGAAGATCGACCACAGATCCCGGTAGAAGACCAGCCGTCGGACGGGCGAGGCATCCTCCATCTCATGGCGTGGAAGTTGATTGACCGCAGTGAGTTGATTGAGCAGTGCGCCGTACTCTGTGTCTGATGTTGAAAGGCGTCGAAACCCGCTCCATGGCACATCAAACGACAGGCGGTGGTAATACGTTTCCCCCGAAGTAAACGTTCGCACAAAGAACGACTTGTGGACGGCATCCCAGGGATGGTCCCCTCGCTCACTGTAAATTGGAGCGTATTTCGTAACGTCGAGGGGTGCCGACTGACACAGCATACACGCGAGAATCGCGAGGGGGCACAACATCATGCGACTCCGCTGGTTTGATCGTTGAAGCAGATCGAATTTGACATTCCGATCTGAAATGCTCGCCAAGTAAAAATCAACAGTCTTTGGTATGGAGTCATGACCGCTGAGGCGTTCGGCACCGATGTTGATTCGTGACACTGAATTCGTCACGGGCACGACGGCGGGCTTGAGAACCTTCCCTCGGCCAATGGAAGACACACGTACAACAATCCGAGGATGAAGGCCCAGTGAACTGCAGGATAGACCGTGAGGGACATCAAAATTCCCGGCCCAGGGGCAAACGGATTCATTCCGCCGGGCAAATATCTGGCTTGAGAATCGCGCCAGATCAGCCACCAACCTCCTAAACTGCTGATTGTCGTAC
>CAZSTW010000004.1:31320-112400 GCA_964609845.1 uncultured Planctomycetaceae bacterium
CCTCCTAAACTGCTGATTGTAGTACCTGCCAGCAGTAGTGCCGATCGGCCGATACTTTTACGTTCACGAAAACTTGCGATTGCCCAGGCGAAGCTGGGTGAAACAATCCACGCCCAGAAAAAGGTGGAGGTCCATGCCGGTGCCGGATTGGCTTTTGCATCAGCCAATGCCAGAGAAAGTTGCCCCCAAAGGCCAATTCCGCAAACAACCACTCCGATAATCCACAATTGGTGAATCCATTTCATATGAAGTTCGACTCCGATTGCGGCAGCACTTTACAAATGCAGAGTTTGCTGGAGTGTCCAAAGACACAGCGAGTCCCTTATACCTCTCCCTGTTGGATACGGATTCCTCTGTATCACATCTACGATTGCCACGACGTGGTGCAAAAACAAGTCGAAATCTAGCTGGACTGCCTCAGAGCGAACTCTCGACGATCGGTCTTGTCCTACCAAAACGGTTCTGCAAGAATCCCGACCCGCTTCGAGGGCCAGGAATTCGGAGCGGAATGCTGGTTCTCCCAGGGTGGTCTGACCATTTCTGGGACGAACGAATCCAAATACCGTTTTGAATCGTCTGGGGATTTCCTTGTTGGAATCACCGCACCTTATGAGTCGCCTCGCTTATCGATGTCCGACCATTGGACGGGATTCCCGCCATCGGCTGCATCTCCTTTTGTGGCTGGCACTTCTGGCAATGACGACCGGCTGCCGTATCACCGCTCCTTCCACTGTCGGACTCCCTAAAGGGCTGGCGATCGAGAATGAGCATCTGCTTGTCCGGACAGACCTTAAGCTTCCTAAAGATCACCCGGTTCTGCGGGATCTGGATGGTCTACGTGACCAGATCGCTGACGAATTGAATCTGCCTGTCCAGAAGCAGCCGGTCACGGTCTATCTTTTTTCGGATGAACTGCGATACGCCCAGTATCTGCAGGCGCGGTATCCACTTCTGCCCCCGCGGCGGGCCTATTTTGTGGGAACGTCAAAAGAACTGGCGGTCTTCACGTTCTGGGGCGAGCGGATTCAGGAGGATCTGCGTCACGAATACACCCATGGCGTTTTACATGCCACGCTGATGGATGTCCCGTTGTGGCTTGATGAGGGTCTGGCTGAATATTTCGAAGTGACTTCGCAACCGCGCGGCCTGAATCGTGATTATGCCATGCGTCTCGCCAGCAATCTGGCTCAAGGCTGGAAGCCCGATCTCGATCGTCTTGAATCACTCGAAAAAGTCGAGGACATGCAGAAGGCAGACTATCTGGAAGCCTGGGCCTGGGTTCATTTCCTTCTCCATCACAGTGAAGAGACGCGATCTGTCCTTGTTGCCTATCTGCATGAACTGCGAACGACAGGGTCACCCGGCAAGCTTTCGGTCCGACTGCGGACAGAGATTCCCAGCGTCGAACAACGATTCGCCTCGTATGCTGCTTCTTTAACAAGCGGCATTCAACAGGCGGGCGGAACGATGGAAGTTCCTCGCAAGATCCGCCACTGAGTGTCACAGATTCGGCTATTGAGGAAAAAGCGATAGTCGGCCTTGAGGCGGTGGCTGGATAACGCTCGTGCGAACTGAGGCTTCCATCGGAAGGGCTGGGTGCCACGGTCTTAGAGTCTGCGACAAGGCCGTGTCTTAAATGCAACTTGCGCATATTCGGGATTTCATGGGTACTGACATCCATTTCTGAAATGAGCTCGAAACGAAATTCATCACGACCTTGTCGCAGACTCCAAGATCGTGGCACCCCACACCTGCCCTGTTCACTTGCCGACTCTTAAAACCGGCTTTCGCAAAACGATCGGGCCCCCCGAACCTCGGGGCAGCGTTCCTCGGAGATGACTCTGAGGGACAAGGATGTGGGTAACATTGACTCCACCCTTCATCCTACTCCGTTTGAAAAAGGCATTGGTCCTGAATGGCATGTCAACCAAATGTGACATTCGAATCCTGTTTCGATATGCTCAAGGATCATTGTCTCCTGATGGTCAATGCCGTGTCAGTGACAATTGCTTGATGGTGCCTGCATCTTGAGGGGAATTCCAAATGAAGACTGCCACTGGCGTGACAGTGATCGAACATGGTCAACTGATCGATGGAACCGGCGCGCATGCCATTCCTGACGGCGCTCTGCTGATTGAGGACGGCAAGATCACCTATGCCGGTCCCGCAAAGCAGATGCCTCCTGTTGGTCCCACGGCAACCCGGATCGATGCGCGCGGCGGTACTATCATGCCAGGCCTGATCGAAGCGCACTTTCATCCGACATATTTCAATGTCTCGGCACTGGAAGACCTGGATATCAAGTATCCTGTCGAGTATGTCACGCTGCTGGCGGCCTGCAATGCCAAGCTGGCTCTCGAATGCGGTTATACGTCCGCTCGCAGCGGAGGAAGTCTGTTCAACATTGATGTCTGGCTGAAAAAGGCGATCGAAGCGGACCTGATGCCGGGTCCTCGCATGGCGACCAGCGGGCGCGAGATCTGTGGCGTCGGGGGATTGATGGACTGGAATCCCGACTTCCGCAAGATCGGCATGGAAGGACTGGTCCTGCTGATCAATGGGCCGGACGAAGCCCGCGCGGCTGTTCGCAAACTGGTGAAGGACGGTGTGGAATGGGTCAAAACCTATCCCACCGGCGATGCCGCATCTCCCGACATCAATGATCATCACACGCTCTGCATGACTTTTGAAGAAATGCATGCAGTTGTGGCCACAGCACATAATCACGGGCTCAAAGTCACCGGACATTGTCGAGCAACAGAAGGGATCAAGAACGCCTTGCGTGCCGGCTATGATGCCATCGAACACGGGACGTTTGTTGACGACGAAGCTCTGGAATTGATTCTGCAACGGGATGTCCCGGTCGTTCCTGCACTCTATTTTGAACTCGCCAGTATCGAGCGAGGTCCGGAATTCGGCCTGCCTCAAGCCGTGATTGATGGACATCAGGAGACACTCGATGGAGGAACAGAAAGTGCCCGCAGGATTTTAAAGGCCGGGGGACGGATTGGCCTGGGGGGTGACTATGGATTCGGCTGGAATCCCCATGGCGATTATGCCCGTGAACTGACATTCTTCGTCAGGCATGTCGGATTCACTCCGCTGGAAACCTTGATGTGCGCTACAAAGACCGGCGCCGAAATCCTGGGACGGGCACACGAACTGGGCACACTGCAAGCCGGGAAACTGGCCGATGTCCTGGTGGTTGATGGGGATGTTCTGGCAGACATTTCCATTCTGGAAGACCGTTCACGCTTTATTGCTGTCATGCAGGGTGGCCTCGTCAAGGCGGGCCGATTGCTGCGTGGCTAGCTGGCTAGCCAGCGCGATTGCCGGAACGCGCTAGCGTCCGGTTCACGGAATTGTGACCCGTCAGCTCCCGTTGGAGAGTTCATTCAGCAGGGCGACGTAGTTCGAAAATACACGGAAGATGATGAAGACGATCAGGAAGGCGACCATGCCCCAGATCACCCAGGCGAGTGCCGCGGTCATGGCTGACAGACTGCGACGTGCCTCATCTTCGAGTTGCGGGCTGATCCGCTGCAGGGCTTCGGGGACGGTCCCTGTTTCTTCACCGACGCGGACCAGTTCCAGATAGTCAATCGGGTACAGTCCCGTTTCATGCAGCGTTGTTACCAGGTCTTCCCCTTCGCGGACCATCCCCACCGTTTGAGGAATCGAAGCGATAAAGGCTCCGTTGGCCGTCGCCTTCAAGCTTGATTCCAGACTCGGTTCAATCGGCATCCCTGCCTGTTGTGTCAGTGCAAAGGCCCAGGAGAACCTGGCCACGGCAAACGATCTGAGACATCCACCAACAACCGGAATGTGCAGCAGCAACGAATGGACGAACGTCTGGCCCTGCAGCCCTTTCGTCAGCAACTTGTAGACGATGAATCCCGTCGCCGCAGTTCCAAAGCAACCAGCCAGCCAGAGAATCGCTCCCTGAGTCCCGATCAATCCCAGCCCGAGGATATCGGTCGGCTTTTCGTTCGAGCTGCCGGCAATCATTCCCAGGATCATTATCAGTAGTGCCACGATCAAGATCGCCGCGACCAGTTGAAAGATTGGCCAGGCGATGGCACTGAGAAATGTCTGCCTCAATCGGACCAGGTTGTCATAGTGTTCTGCCAGCGCCAGCAGAACTTCGGGAAGAGAACCTGTCTGCTCGGCAACATCAATCAGGTCAATCATCAGTTCCGGAAATGTACCTGCCTGTTCTCGCAAGGCAACGGCAACCTGACTGCCATTCCGCAGATCGTCGACAATTTGCTTTGAAGCCCGTTTCAATTGAGGATCGAGTGACTTCGAGCCTGCGACCTGAAATGCCTTCAGGATGTTGACGCCCGAATGGAGCATCGTGCTCAACGAACGATTGAATGTCGCCAGAGTCTTCCAGGACAACTGCGATCCGCTGAATACTCCCACGGCGATCTCCTTGACAACCGGCCAAATTCGCGGCCGAACACTCGTCCATTCACGGTCGATGATGGTAGCATTCGTGCGTCAGACACGACCCCGATTCTACCACCTTGACCTACAGGAAGCTTATCATGCCGCACTACCACAGGCTCGCGACTTTTCTTTTGTCATCAGTTTTCCTGTGCGGTTCGGCTGTTGCAGGGGTTCCTGGATTCGACGCCAAGGTGATCGATCCGAATATCGGAGTCGTCTGCTATGCAGTCACCAGTGCCGATGTGAATGGTGATGGCAAGCTGGATATTGTCGCCGTCAGTGAAAACCGGGTCCAATGGTACGAAGCACCGACCTGGACCAAGCACGTCATCATCGACAACCAGACGGAACTCGATAACGTTTGCATCGCTGCCACTGATATTGACGGCGATGGTCGAGTCGATTTTGCTCTCGGCGCTGGCTGGATCAAGTCGAATACGGGCACGATCCAATGGATCACGCGGGGTGCGAAGCCCGATGATAAATGGTCTGTTCACTTCATCGCCAAAGAAGTGAGTACCCATCGAATGAGTTTCGCTGATGTGCTGGGTAAGGGAAAACCCCAACTGGTCGTTTCGCCGCTGAATCGCAGCGTTGCCCCCGCCGGGATCCGGCTGATGGCGTTTGAAATCCCCGCTCAGCCCAAGACCGATCGCTGGGGAATGTCGATCCTCGACGAGTCCTTGAATCGGATGCATAACCATACGCATGTTGACTGGAACGGCGATGGCAAGCTGGACACGATTACCGCCAGTCAGGAAGGGGTCTTCCTCATTGAGCGCAAGGGGGATGGTTTTCAAAAGACGAAGCTGGGACAGGGAGCCACCGGAGATAAGCCGGAAACCCAGGGGGCAGGTGAAATTCGTGTCGGTAAGCTCAAGAGCGGTGGTCGATTCCTGGCAACCGTAGAACCGATGCATGGAACCAGTATCGCTGTCTATACCACGAAGCCGGATGGATCACTCCCGCTGCAGCGGACTGTCATCGAAGACACTTTAAAGGCAGGACACGCCGGCTGGGCGATGGATCTGGACGGTGACGGTGCCGACGAGATCGTGATCGGTCATCGGGAGCCTGGTACTGGAACGGTCAAAGGCCCAGGCCTGTATGTTTATTCATGCGATGACGAAGCGAATCGAAAGTGGTCCAAGCATGTGATCGACGATGGCGGTGTCGCAGTGGAAGATGCGCTGGCCGCTGACTTCAACGGGGATGGAAAACCAGACCTCGTGGCGGGTGGCCGTGTGACGCACAATGTGAAGCTGTATTTGAATCTTGGGGTGCGCAAGTAGGGGGCTGGGGTTGGGTTAGTGCGACGCGGTATTTGTGATGGGAAGAATGGGAATTATGTTGTTTACGGCGCGTGTCACGCCAGAAATCATTCTCCCCATAATTCCAATCGCCAGCCCAAGCGAATCACCAACCCACTAACCCGCAGCGCAAAACTGAAAATACACGTCAGCCGCCTGGCGCAACTGGTCGATGGCGATCCATTCATCCTTGGTATGCGCCTGGGCGATATTCCCCGGGCCAAACACGACCGAGGGGATACCGATGCGCGCCAGTCGCGAAGCGTGAGTTCCATAAGGAACGCCGATGACCTGACGAGGACCGACCACCGTTGAAATCGTCTGACTCAATTGCTGTGCCAGTGAGCCATTCAGATCGTCCCCGAGTGCAGGACTTGTGCAATAGGGGGCTTCGTGGACGAGTTCGAAGTCGAGGCGTTCGCGCAGGTAATCAGCAATCTCGGTCTGGACAGGCAGGTTTTCTTCGCCGGGGATGACTCGCCGGTCCAGTTCAATGACACATCCATCGGGAACAACGTTGACGCTGCTTCCTCCCGAGATCAGCCCGACACTCAATGTTGCCGGACCGCACAAGGGGTGAGCTGGTCGGGAACCGGGTAACCATGCAGCATATTCTTCGAGCAGTCGCAATACTTGCGCCATCCGATAGATTGCGTTGACGCCTTCTGATGGCCGGGAACTATGACAGGCCCGGCCCGCAGTCCGCAGTTTCCAGCGCGTGGCACCTCGATGAGCAACAACGATATCGAGTTCGGTCGGTTCTGCGACAATTGCAACATCGGGTCGCTGGGGGCACAGGCGATAGGCCGGGGCTTTACCCGTCCAGCTGGCAGCCAGATGATTGATCCCCAGGCTGGTCGCTTCTTCATCACAGGAACAGGAAAGAACGACATTGGCCATTCCCGCTGGCCGCTCCGTCGCCAACCGCGTGAAGGCGGCCAGCATTGATGCCATTCCCCCTTTCACGTCACACGATCCACGTCCGTAGACTCGCCCGTCCCGTTCGGTCGGCTCGAACGGTGGAATCGTCATTCCATCAACGGGGACCGTGTCCTGATGGGCATCCAGCAGAATGGTTCGAGACGACGTCCCGCCATCCAGGCGAGCGAGGACATTGGCGCGGCCTGACGTCATTTCAACAATTTCGAACGGAACATTCAGACGACTCAGGTAGTTTTCGAGGTACGCGGTGACACGTCCTTCGAAGAACTCGGGCCCCGAAACGTCTCGTCCCATGGGATTCACACTGGGAATCGAAACCAGGTCTTTCAACAGCGGCAGCGGATCTGTCATCAAGGAGCCCCAGTGGCCGAAGGAGGAATCGGAAACAGCCCGCGTTGTTTGTACGCTTGAATGGGTTGCTCTGCAACACTCGCTCGAACACGGACTGGCAAACGATCGGAATCTGGAAGTCCGTTCGAATACAGGACGATCAAGGTGCGCCGAACGCTCGATGAATCGACCTGAGCATCGATTGTTCGAGTGCTTCGTCGCGTCCCTTGGAAACCCATCCCGAAGGGGTCGCCTGGCCCACCACGGCGTTCAGGTCGCGCTGCAGCAGACTGTCATCAAGAAATGTGGCGGCCCCCTGCAAGTTCGCGGCCTGAGCAACGTCTTCCAGTTCTTTGTGAGCTTCCACTCCGACCAGGTATCCCCCCTGAACAGGCGTGATACTGACATACGCTTTGCGCCGGATTGACTGCAGAGTGCTTTCCATGCGATTGGCGCTGCCGACAGAATCGCGATGCCACGGTTCCAGGATGTTCGAACCCGTTTTGTAGCGGGTTTCCAGAACGCCACCGAGTTTGTTTTCGCGTTCAATTTCAAACAGGTATTCGTGAACGACGTCGACCGTTCGCTCCCAGGCCACTTCGTGGTTGTTAGCCCGCACAAATACAGGATTGGTGACAGGGGTGTTATAGCCTTGCATGGTGGCGCAGCCGCTCGACGAGGCAACGATTATTGCCACCATCAGCATCATCCCATTGATGTGCGGTCGATAAACCACGCTTGTCAAATCCCTCTCGATTTTTCGGTCCGTTGGGGAACGATATGTCCGCCGATGAATAGGTGTAATGTGACAGGCATTTCAATTTCGCTCAAGACCGGTTCTCACGCCGCACAACCTGCACAGCAGCAACAGGTTACGCCACTCGAAAGGATAGCTGCAGGTTCGCCAGTCAGGTCCGGCGTGGAATACCCCACAGCGTTGACTGACGAAGATGATCCTCGCCGTGCTGTTTGATATTGGTATGCTCCTGATGAAGTCGGTGAAGAGATCGATTGTGAAATGGGTTGGATACCTGATTCCGCTCGACCTTGTCGCAGACTCCAGGATCGTGGCCCCCACACGTGGTCACTTTCCGATTTGAACATACACGGAATTCACTGAGCCCCTCCGATGTCGAATCATCAACTGTTACAGCGCTGCGTCGACATGGCATTGGCCGGAATTCATCGCGAATACCCGTGCTTTTTCCCGGTGGTGATCGACGCACCGACGAACTTCATCAGGCCGCGCGACTGGACGCCTGCTTTCTATGGCTGCTTCGACTGGCACTCCGCCGTTCACAGTCATTGGTTGCTGGTCCGCTGGTTATCGATCACTCCGACAGACGACCCAAAGGTAGCGACTGTCCGATCGGCGCTGGCCACCAGTTTTACGCCGAAGAATCTGGCCGCTGAACATCGGTTCCTGAATCATCCGCTGCGAGTTTCTTTTGAGCGGCCTTACGGTCTGGCCTGGCTGCTGCAGTTGACGGCTGAACTGCGACGGTGGAACGATCCGAATGCCAGAACGTGGCTCGAGGGTCTTGTCCCTCTTGAACAACTCACCATCCGCCGGTTTCACGAATGGTTGCCTCGATTGCTGGCTCCCATACGCACTGGTGAGCACAATCAGACCGCCTTTGCACTCGGGTTACTGGCAGACTGGGCCCGCGATACCGCAGATCATGGGACAGCAGAACTCGTTCGTAATACGTCCCTGAGGTTTTACTCGCAGGACCGCAATCTGCCACTCTTTCTGGAACCCTCGGGCCATGACTTTTTGTCACCAGCCCTGGCAACAGCGGATCTGATGAGGCGGGTAATGAGTCCCGATGACTTCAGCGTCTGGTTCACAACCGCACTACCAGGTTTTCCCACTGATACAACGTTGCAGCCAATGCCCGCACCAACAGATCTTCAGGATGGAAAAGCCGCGCATTTCGCGGGGCTCTATTTCAGCCGCGCCTGGATGCTGAACGGAATTGCCAGCGGATTGCCACCGAGCGATCCACGTCGCCTGGGCCTTGCGCGTCTTGCCCGGGAACATCTCGACGCAGGAATTCCGATGCTCGAAAGCAACGAATACTCAGTGACGCATTGGGTCGGTACTTACGCCATGTACGCGCTGACGTCGTAGGTCTCATGGCTTCGCCCTGCGCGTCCTGAGGAACATCTTGTCGGTATCAACGCCAGGTCGGCCGATACGAAGTGTTTTCAGAAACACGCGAGGTTTCGGTCTTGCGGCCCAAGTGGGCCAGCAGTTCACCCAGCCAGGGCCCTGCGGCGGCAACGCCTTGGGGATTCAACGCCCCCGCGTTCTGAAGGAACGCCGCATCTCACTGGATAGCGAACATGTGTACGATCAACCCCGATTCAACGTTCCTTCGGAACGCGAACGATTCAACATCCACCGGGCGTCGTTCCGGGAGGGCGAGGCGGTGAGGCTCCTGCCGAATCGGGTTTGAAGTCGGACATCGCTACCAAATCGCGGCTCGGCGGGAGCCTCGCCCTCCCGTTTTGTCTGCAAACCGCAGATTGGCCACACAAACAACCAGAATCGACCAGAGCTCCTCCCTTACGTATGCACCCCATGGTGCGGGGGAACTACAGTCTGGGATCGCTTCGCGATCAAGACAACAGGTCGTTGGCAACAGCCTTCAGAACTGTCCGTGTCTTCCGAGCGATCCGTGTCCACGAAGTTCCTGCGAATTACGGAAGTCCTTGAACACAGCGATCATGGACGACCTGGCCAGATCAGCAATCTTTGTCGTCTTTACCGAGGTGAATCAGCGACTTCCCATCAGTCATCGATCTTATGGAAGAATGGTTCGTCTGGCTGCTTCTTGTGGCAGACCGTGCATTTTGTGATGGTTCCTGCGTGCCCCTGTTGCTGAACAGCCTGAACGTTGTCGGCCGCGGTCGTCGCCGGCCCCGTCGCATGTTGCGGACCATGGCATGCCGAACAGTGGACGCCTCCGTGCCCGCGTGAGTCTTTGAACAGCTTTCCGGGTTCTTCAAACTGAAAACTTGGTTTGCGTTTCTTATGACAACTGCCACAGGTTGGTTCATCCACCCACGGACGCCGCACAGGGTTGGCCACGGCAGACATGTCACCGTGACAACTCACACAGGCAATCCCTTTGGAGAAGTGGACGTCTCGCTGACAGTTTGTAGCGGTCCCAGGGTGGCAGGCATAGCACGTGTTCCCAATCCCTGCCACCGCACTCATGCGTGAGGCATGTGATCCATGCATGGCATGGGACATGCTTTTGACACCTTTGACACCCGTCGTTCCGAGCGCTGGATCGGCATGGCATCCGGCACACAGGACCGGCTTACTCGCTTCCAGTTTCGTGTTGTGCTTTTTGTCATGCTTGCGAAGAATGTCCGTGGCAACACTGATCCCTTTTGTATTGTGACAGAGATTGCAGTTGATTTCCCAGGAAACCGGGATCACGGCCGACGTCGTGGCAACCTGCAGTTTGTTGACCAGAACGTCAATTTTAGAGAGCTGGAAAGCATTCAGCTGTTTCTTGTCGTCCAGGGGAGTTACCGGTATTCCGATCGCAGCCCAGTCATTATTCCCCGTTGGCTTCATGTATCCCGCGAGTGTACTTCCTGTCAGTCCGACGTTTGCCGGAATGTTCACGCCAAACAAGGGCTTCGAATAGGTCCAGAAATTCGTCTTGTTTGAAGAGATCGTATTGCCCGGGATCGAGTATCTGACACTGACACCAGACGTCACGATACGTGGATCTTCTCCGCTGCGATCAATAACTTGAGCCCGGAGCGTATTGAAGGGAGGCAGGATGCACATCTCGGAAAAATCCTGATTCATGCAGTGCATGCCTAGATCGTTGTAACCCAGGACGACATATTGATTCGTTGCTGATGTCACAACTTCCTTCGGCGGAGGAGCGCCTTTGACTGTGGAGTCCGGCTGAAGTGCGATGAGCACTGCCAACAGAACTATCCAGCAGCATCCACCGGCAATCATCATCCAACGTACCGTCTGTTTCTTTTCAGCCATGACTCCCCCTCAATTGTGCGAAAGGCACCAACGCAGCTGTTACGACGGTTAAAGTTTCGAATCGCTCGAAGGATGACCAAACCAGCTCGTCATCAGATAGCGAACGAGTACGAGCAGCCCGCTGGTACCGCCAACAAGAGCCTGAAGAATCAGACTTCCAGACCCGGGATCGAGATATGCAAGACTATGGACCACGATGTGCCCCCTTCAACGTCAAGAACCCGTGTTAGCGGGACCTGATTTCAGTTGACCAGACTTTGACACGGAAAATGCTTCAAAAGCTCACATGCCCATTCGTCACACACCTGACTCGACAATTGCACATTGCGGACCAGATGCCCAAAAACGCGACCCGAGTTTACGCAGGAATTACAACATGTTTTCCTTTCAGCACTTACATCACCAGAATCCATCCACAGAATTGGGCGATGCAAGCATGATGCGCGGTGTGAACATGGTGCGCCAGTGACCAGCGCTGGTCAAATCACGACATTTAGACCACGATATCCACAATGAATCGCCCCATGGTGTGAAGGGAAGGGATCTTTTGTCTTTCTATCTGTTTCGCAGCCCTCTCCGGCTTTTTCTGGTCGTGCTGGCCGTGATCTTCGTGTCCGAGTATCTCGTCATGTTGATTCTGCCTTACCTCGTCGACGAGTCCGCTGGCGAATGGCATCGTGGCATCATAGACGCGGCGCTTTTGCTGGTATTTTCCAGTCCCGCACTGTGGCTGTTGATTATTGAACCATTACGCGATGCGGCAATCTTTGAACGACGTCGCGCACAAACCATCCTAGACAATGCTGGTCAGGGAATATTGACGATCGACTCTCAGCAACAGATACAGTCCATGAATCGGGCCGCAGAAGCCTTATTCGGGGTAACATCAACAACATGGAGGGGAAAGCCGGTCTCAATGTTTCTCCCTGAATGGACATCGGGTAGTTGTCGTTATCGCAAGATTGAGATGAAAATTTCATCTCCTGAATCGGGCTCACGCCCAGTTGCAATCTCCATCAGCCCGTTGAATCCGGGGCGCGACGACGGACACATCCTGATGTTGCGAGATCTGACTGAGCAGCGAAGAGCCGAGCAGCGGCGCGTTGATAAAGCCGTGATGCGCGCCGAGCAACTTGCCATACTGGCCCGAATTGCATCCAGCGTCGCTCATGAAATTCGCAATCCACTGACATCCTTGAAGATGCTGATTCAGACGAATCGTGAGGAAGCGTTAGAGCGCGGGATGCCCACCGAAGATCTGCTGCTGATTGAGCAGGAGATCGTGCGTATGGAAAGTTCGCTTCAGGAATTCCTCAACCTCGCACGACCGAATCCGCCGAGACCTGAACAGATCAGCCTGAACGATCTCATCCATCGTACGTTTCGTTTGATCGAAGTCCGAGCCCGGCAACAACATGTTGCACTCCAGTTCTCATCCTCAACCCCGCAAGCGACATTGAACGCGGACCGTGATCACCTGCAACAGCTTTTTCTAAATCTGGCGATCAACGCGCTGGACGCCATGCCATCCGGTGGCGAATTATCAGTAACACTGTTCGCACTGGAAAGCACGGAGTTCGCATATGAGGTAAACTTCGCGGATACAGGATGCGGTATCCCCGAGGAACTTCTTAGCCAGTTGTTTGAGGCTTTTGTGACGAGTAAACCAACGGGAACAGGTCTCGGGCTTGTGGTCAGCCGCCGACTGGTGGAAGAGCAAGGGGGAACCATTTCGGCCGCGAACCGCCTCGAAGGTGGAGCAGTTTTTACAGTCCGCCTCGCACAGAATCCGGTCCAACTGGTCGGTTCGTCCCCTAACCTGGTGAGTCTGCCATGATCCGACTGCTCGTCATTGATGATGAAACGGGAATTCAGCATTCGTTTCGCAGGGCGTTTGCTGCTCCGGATTTCCAGGTAGAAACCGCCGGTCGTGCCGATGTCGGCACGGAACTGATGCGAACATGGCTGCCAGATGTCGTCGTCATGGATGTGAACCTTCCGGATGCTACCGGACTGCAGGTGCTGCCCAAACTCAGGACGATTGATGCCCGGGTCCCTGTCATCATCATTACAGGACACGGGACGACCGATACTGCCATTGAAGCGATGAAACTCGGGGCATTCGATTACGTTCTGAAACCCCTGGAACTCGATACGATCCGACAGATCGTGCAGCGGGCCGCAGCCGTGGGACAGCGGATGCGGATGCCCATGGAATTGGACGACGGAACCAATCCAGCATCACAGATCAACGCCAATTGTGAGACCATTCTGGGACGATGTCCTGCCATGCAGGAAGTTTACAAAATGATCGGACGGGTCGCCGCAACCGATGTCGCTGTGCTGATTCAGGGAGAGAGTGGTACCGGAAAAGAACTCGTAGCACGGGCAATCTATCAACACAGTCTGCGTGCGAGGTTTCCGTATCTCGCCATTAATTGCGCTGCGATTCCGGAATCGCTTCTGGAAAGTGAACTGTTTGGCCACGAAAAGGGCTCCTTTACAGACGCGGACCGGACGCGAATTGGCAAGTTCGAACAGTGCCATGGCGGGACACTATTTCTGGATGAAGTCGGAGACATGCCTCCTTCGATGCAGGCCAAGATCCTGCGAGTCCTTCAGGAAGGAAAGCTGGAACGGGTGGGAGGAACGCAGTCGATAACAGTCGATGTTCGCGTGATCACGGCCACGCACTACGACTTGAAACGGCGGGTCGACGAAGGGTTGTTCCGCCATGATCTTTACTATCGACTTGGTGTTCTAACGATCGAATTACCGCCGCTACGTGAGCGCGGCGGAGATCTGCCGATGCTGGCCCAGCATCTGCTCGAACGCTACGGTCGCGAGCTGCATCGTGACGTTCGCGCGATCGCTCCTGAAACCATGGCGTTGCTGACACAATACTCGTGGCCCGGAAATATTCGCGAACTTCAAAGTGCCATCAAGCAGTCGCTTCTGAAAGCATCGGGGTATGTGCTGCTGCCGGAATTCCTGCCCGACGGAATCCGGAATCCCGTCATGTCAAACCACCCGATGACGAACGTCGTTGACGGTCTCTTTGCGGATCTGGACCAATTCCTCTCCGAAAGAATCGCAGCCGGTTCAACGACGATCTACGAAGAATGCCTGCAGTCGCTGGAAAAGCGACTCTTCACGGCGGTCCTGAAGCACACCCACGGCAATTTGTCACAAGCGTCGCGGCTGTTGGGAATCCACCGCAGAACGCTTCGCGGGAAGCTTCACGGATTTGGACTGGCAACACCCGCCGATGAAACCAGCGGCGATTGATCCCGCAATGCTCGTTGTTGGTCATTTGCGCACCGCATGCCAACCTCTCCACGACCATCTGAGCATTCGCACAAAATCAACCCATCTCCCTACCAAAAAATGTGTTACGCCTTTCTTCCGAACCACCTGCTGCTTTGGCGCACCACGTGCGTAACACCGACCCATGCGACGCATTCATCTCGCTGGGTTCTCCAGCAATGTGATGAAGAGCGTCTCATCGTTGATTGCTCGAGTGTTCGAAGCAGTTACTGTCCCAGGCAGTAGTTCTTACCAACGATGGCTCATGGCGGTTGAGTGGAGGATTGGCATGACACGATTTGCAGTTCGGGGATTGGCATTGGCACTCGCAGTATCGGCCATCGGGGTCGGGTACGTTGAAGCAAGTGCACCAGGTGGAAAGTCCAGCAAAAAGGTTTCAACCAAGACCGTGACCGAAGCCGAAACCGAAGCTTCGCTGACGGGAGCCGGTGCTCAAGTCGCCGCCAAAGGGCACGCAGAAAGCAAGGTGATTACGGTCACAAACACAGCAACCAATACGACAACTGTGAATTCATGCCTGTCGATCACCGTCAAAGGACTGGCGAATCTCGAAGGTCAGGTCGTCACATTCAATCTGGGATCGACACTACTTGGCACGGGGACCGTGAAAAGTGGCCGTGCGTCCCTGAAACTGTCGTCAAAAACGACAACTGTTCCCGCCGTAAACGAGGGAGACACGATTTCGGTCGTTGACCCTGACGGGATCACGACGGATCTGTCCGGAGCTTTCGGTGCAGTAAAAACGGAAACCGAAACCTGCGGCAAGTAATCGCTGGAAACTTCTGATTGAACACGGGAGCGGCATCCAGTGCCGCTCCTGTTTTTCCTGACAGACCCGACTCCCGCTACATCCAATTCACGAACGCCGAAAGAAGGACAAGTCATGTCACGCCAGATTGCCAGTCGCCGCGGATTCACGATGATTGAGCTGATGGTCGTCATCGCCATCATTGCGATGCTACTTGGCCTTCTTTTGCCAGCGGTTCAGCAGATCCGTGAGGCGGCTCGTCGTACGGAGTGCCGCAATCATCTGAAACAAATCGGGCTGGCCTTACACAATTATCATGAGACTCACGGCAGTTTCCCGATCGGCAATGTTCCAGGAACGAACTTCACCTACCAGAGCATGATCCTGCCGCAACTGGATCAGTCGGCCCTCTATTCCATGATCAAGTTCAATGCTGCCGGGACCTGTTTTGATTGGAAATCTTCATTGACCCCAGATACCGACCCCGGCAATGTCCTTGTAAAGATGTACCTGTGCCCCAGTGATCCAAACGCAGGTCAACGCACAGTAACAGCATCGGGAGTTTACCGTCCCACGAATTATCTGGGTGTCAGCGGAACAACTTCGGCCGACTTTGACGGAGCTTTATTCAGCGGAAGTCGAACCTCATTTCGCGACTTCACCGACGGGGCATCTACCACATTGCTCGTAGGTGAACGTGGCATTCCCGCCACACTGGATCACGGCTGGCCGATCTGTGCGTGGGGTGTCAGTGGAGACGGCGACACCGATAATGTGCTCAGCACGCTCTATGGCCTGCATCGCGGACTTCCAGACAGCTTCCACAACATGCATTTCTGGAGCTACCACCAGAATGCAGCCCATTTTCTGTTCGTCGACGGATCCGTGAAATCACTAAATTACAGCCTCGACGACCACGTCTTGAAGTCGTTGTCAACGCGTGCTGATGGTGAAGTCGTTTCGCTGGAATGAGCGTGCCTCAGGCATCTTCGCCCGCAGGTATTTCGTGAACTAGGATCTTGCGAATTAAAGAGAGTTTCCGTTCGATGGTCCGCGTCGTGCGCCCGCATTTGAGGGCAATTTCCTCGTTCGTGAATCCTTCCATCTTCCATTCCGCCAGCTGCACCAGTTCTTCACTGCCGAGTGCAGCCATCCACCGCCTGTATTGATCGGCAACTTCGGCCGCGAATTCTGGAGTGGGTTCACGACTGATGATCGCGTCGATGGCCGGTCCCGCACCGTCGTCTGTATGCGTTTGATGAAACTCCCCGCCGCGCTTCAGACGATTCTGATCTCGGTTCAGGTGCATCACTTTGTGGATAGTGATGCTGACCAGTAATCTCCACAGGCCGTTGCGATCCGTCAATTGTGTAAACCGCTGGTTTTCGACACCACGACAAAAACTGGCAAATGCACTCAGCGCGACGTCTTCCGCATCGGCAATCGAATGTCGGTATGAACGCATTCGTGATTGAGCCAGGTGAACCAGCTTCTGAAAGAAAACACCCCACAGCTTTTCAGCAGCCTGATCATGTCCGGCTTCAAGGTGCCTGAGCCATCGCGTAATTGATGTGCCGCCAAAGTCCATCCCAACTTCCTGATTTCGGGAGCTTGAAGTCCGATTTCAGACAGCATAGTGTCGATGATGGGTGGACGCCACGCCTCTATCCTCTTTCGACACCATTTGGAGACAGTCTTAATGGTGTCGGGCTGCATCAGCAAAGGGGCATCTCCTGAGAAGTGTACTGCTTCGCGGGAAACGTGGTTCGAACAAGAGAAACCTTGTCACTGGGTGATTCATGGGAGCGGAAGATTCAACCTCGCCCGAAATTGCACGTCGAGTCGATGCCCGTTGCGATGAATTCGAACAGGCCCTGATCACGGGTGGATCGCCTGTTATCGAGACTTACCTGGCCGATGCTGCTCCGAAAGAACGCCATTCCTTGCTGGAAGAGTTGCTCTGGCTGGAGGTCGATTTCCGGATCGCTCATGGCGAAAAGCCCGATGTCGCGGAATATTCCGACCGGTTTCCGGAAATCTCACCGGACCGGCTGGCCAAGATCGTGGCGGGAATAGTGACCGATGACGCATGGATCGGCAGACAACTGCATGTCTATCAATGTGTTTCCCTGATCGGATCGGGGGCCATGGGACGGGTCTACCTGGCCCTGCATCACGACCTTCAACGTCATTGTGCCATCAAAATTCTTTCTCCGCGGCGTGGTGTGTGCGATGCTGAGTACGTCGCTCGCTTTCATTGTGAAGGGCAGGCGGCAGCCGCGCTGATTCATCCCAATATCGTCACGTTGCACGCTGTTGGACAAATGGATGAAACTCACTTTCTGGAGATGGAATATGTTGCCGGTCGTTCCCTTCAACAACTGATTCATGACGAAGGACCACTTCCTGCTGATCAGGCACTGCAACTGGCAGCGATGGTCGCCGAGGGACTTGCCGCGGCCCATCGTGCGGGAATTGTCCATCGGGATGTCAAACCAGACAACATCATGGTGACTCGTGCCGGCATCGCGAAAGTCGGGGATTTTGGCCTGGCACGAATGATGTCGGTCGAGGGAACCCACATCACAAATGCGATCTGTGGGACCCCCAATTACATGGCACCCGAGTTATTGCGTGGGGAAGTCGCGACACCTGCCAGCGATGTCTATGCACTCGGTTTGTGCCTGTTTCAAATGCTGATCGGGCGATTTCCGTGGGTTGGAAAGAATCTGACGGAACTGATGCTGAGTGGACGAACCGAACTGGTGCCCGATGTCCGAGATTTGCGGCCGGGCCTCAGTGAAGAACTGGCCGACTGTGTGGCACGAATGACTTCACCAATTCCTGAAGAACGACCGGCAGATGCCAGTGCCGCGGCTGTCCTGTTGCGTGCCGTGCTTGGCCAGGAACGTGATCTGGAATCGCTGTTCATTGAGGCATTCGCAAACGACACGACTGTTACCTGGATGCGTAACGGAGACCAGTACCGAATCACTCGCCAGCTGCCCGAAAATCGAAAGCAGACAGTGATTGTGGAAACAACGGATCACGAGCTCTCTGACCGTCTGCTCATCCTCTATTCGAACTGTTGCCCGGCTGTCCCGGAATACTTTGAGCAGGCGCTGCGTCAAAACAGTGAATTGATGCATGCCAGCCTGGCCATCCGGGACGTGGAGGGTCAGGCAATGTTCGTTGTCATTAATGCTTATCCTCGATCAACGGTTGGCGCTGAAGAAATCCGGCGCAGCGTCCTGGAAATTGCCGCTCATGCGGATCATGTAGAAGCACTGCTGACGCAATCGGATCGACACTGAATTCTCGCCCGTCTTTCGGATTTCCATCTCGGCCATGTCGGGTCATTGTTCGTTTCGGGCATCTCGATCAAAAAGGGACGTCGTTTGTCAGGTGGAGACTACCTGCGGATCGATGTTCTCGATCGGTTTCACCGAAGGAGATTCGAGATGGGCTGGCTGAAGACTCTTCAAGAGATGATGACCCACGACAAGTCGGCGGGAACCACGCCGATGGACTGCCCGGTCTGTCGAGGAACTCCGCTCAGGCAGACACGACTCGGCGACTTTGGAAATGTCACGCTTGATATCTGTCCAACATGCCATGGCGTCTGGGTCGAGGCCGGCGAGCTCGATCGACTCGACGGTAGCCCCTGGGCCAATGTCGAAGAACACCACTTTCATGAAACAGAAGGGGACCATCCCGAGGCGGACTGCCCAAAGTGTGCGATCCTCCTGACGCCACTGTCCCCTGCAGACATGCCGGACGTGATTGTCGATCGATGTTCCCAGTGCAAAGGATTCTGGCTCGATCACGGAGAACTGGATCGCATGAAAGAAGTGGCTCAGAATCTGGACGCATCTGCAGCCCCCGTCATTGGTGATCAGAAGCCTGCTGGCTGGTCTGACCTGCGATGGAACATTCATCGCCTGAAAGCAACCCGCGATTGATCTGCTCATCATTTGTCAGTGCGTATGCTTGACGCCAATCAGACGTTGCGTAATTGTTCGTAGATTGACGCATGAACTCACCTTGCTGGCGGGCCCTCCACTTGGAAGATCGTTCACCAACAACTTTCAGCACCAGTTTCGCCGAGTCAGGCCGAGACCTGATCGCCGGTTGCGAATGGATTGTCGACGCGACCGGATGTCCCAGTGAGTTGCTGCGGTCGCTGGAATCCTTGCAAACCGTCTGCGATCGCGCGATTCGCGAACTGGGACTTCAAGTCGTTGGCATTCCCCAGTGGCGACAGTTTCCCGAGCCCGGAGGTGTCACCGGGTTGTTCCTGTTATCGGAATCGCATCTCGCCTGCCACACCTGGCCCGAGTATGGAATCGCGACGTTTAACCTCTTTTGTTGCCATCGCCGCCGAGAGTGGCCCTGGAAGAATCGCCTGAAGGAAATGCTCTCGGCGTCATCGGTTGCCGTGCAGATGGTGGAACGAGGGCACGTGATTCGATCCCTGACAACAGCGGCCTCATCATCCGGGGAACCGCAATGAAACAACGAATCGGCAGTTGTCCGGCATGTGGAGCACCCGTTGTCTTCAAGCTCAGTACTGCTCTGGTGACGATCTGTGAATCGTGTCATTCTGTCGTCGCCCGGGGTGATAAACGACTGGAAGACCATGGTCGAGTTGCGGACCTTGTTGAAACAGACTCGCCCGTCAAAGTCGGCATGAAAGGGTCGTTCGAGAAAAAGAATTTCCAGGTTGTTGGTCGAGTCCAGTATCAACATCCGGCTGGGGGAGTCTGGGACGAGTACTATCTGAAGTTTCCCGGTGACAATGTCCGCTGGCTGGCGGCTGCCCAGGGAAAACTTTACCTGACGGCCGAAAAACGACCGAGTCAACGGACGCCATTGCCAAGCTTTGATTCCCTGGAAGTCGGAGAACAGATGCAACTTCCTGAGGGAAAAAAGCTGGTTGTCGCTGAGACGGGAACTGCGACAGCGAGGTCGGCAGAGGGAGAGATTCCCTGGGTCTTCCGGCCAGACACCCAACATCGCTTCGCCGATCTGCACGGAGAGAATCAGGAATTTGCAACGATCGAAGAGTCTGGGACCGAATCAAAACCACGGATATTTCTTGGACGGGAAGTAACCGTTGATGAACTAAATCTTGCGGGCGTCACACCAGCGACTACGGTACCACCCGCTCCCAACACACCAGCCTTGCAGATCAATTGCCCCCAATGTGCCGGGCCGTTAAACCTGCACGCACCCGACGAAACACTGCGCGTCTGCTGCCCGAATTGCCATTCATTACTGGATTGCAATCGTGGTCGCTTGCAGTACCTGCAGACCCTAACATTTTCATCGGACGAACCATTACAGATTCCCTTGGGAACCATCGGAACTCTGGATGGAGTGAAATACACCGTAATCGGTTTCATGAGCCGTTACGTTACTGAAGACGGCAAGCGTTACCCTTGGACAGAATACTTACTTTACAATGCTCAATCAGGATTCCGCTGGCTGATCTGCAACAAGCGACACTGGAGTTTCGCGGAATCGATAATCAGTGGAGCTACTCGCCAACAACGTCAAGCGTCCTATCATTCAACCCTCTACAATCTTTATGACCGCGGCACGGCTTACATCAGTTCCTTTGCCGGCGAGTTTTACTGGAAAGTCAGCCGTGGCGATTTCGCTGAAACCGAAGATTACATTGCGCCGCCGTACATGCTGTCGTTTGAGAAATCAACCACAGCGGCGGGTAAGGAAATCGTCGTCTCGCATTCCAGGTACCTCGACATTGATACGCTTGAGTCAGCATTTGGATTGAAAGACCTGCCACGGCCGTGGGGAATCGGCACAATTCAGCCGCAAGAGCCGTTACCTGCTGACTTCTGGTGGATCCTCGTGTCCACAGTGACACTGCTCATCGTAATTTACAACGTCTACTCCAACGGTGCGAACCCGGAAGAGTCAAAGATCCTCATGAAGCACCTTGTCCTTGCCATGATGATCCTTGCCGTCTGGCCAGCGATTACGCTCGTAACGCGAAGTAATTTTGAAAAGATCCGCTGGAGCAACAGCGATTACAGCCCCTTTGACCAAGACGAGTGAGCCATGATCAAACTTTCACCACATGGCAGGTTCCTTTTGATGTATTGTGCAGGAGTAACTGCCTATTTCGTCGTTGCCTGCAGTAGCCACTGGCCGTCGCCGTTTGATGGTATCAGCAATCTCGGTGATCCATTTGCCAATAGTGGCTCAGGAAGTTTCAGCAGTTCGGGCGGTTCATCTTACAGCCGCAGTTCGGGTGGTTCGTGGGGAGGAGGAAAATAGTGTTTTCGATGACAGCACTTTTGGGTTTCCGGGTGCCTTTGGCTGAGGCAACTGCTGGTTCTGGCAGTGTTCAATTGCTGTTGTTGCATCTGATCGCAGCAGTGGCTTTTTCCATTGTTGGGATCGCCGTTCTGGGTATTTGCTTCTGGGGCATCAAGCGGCTTCTCCCGTTCTCTGTGACGAAAGAGATCGAAGAGGATCAGAACGTCGCCCTGGCCATCATCATTGCCGCAGTGATCCTGGGACTCTCCCACATCATCGCTGCCGCAATTACCGGCTGAGCGAATCCAAACCCGACCTTGAAGCCGCGTTCACAAGGTTGAGACACCCCGCGTGACATTGACCATTCATTCGTGATTGGGGCGATCATTGGCAACCGTACACGAAGACTCCATGAACCGCGCACCGCTGGTGCTGCTGTATCTGAACGTGCTGATCATCGCGACCTGCGGCCTGGTCTATGAACTGCTGGCAGGAACACTGGCCAGTTATCTGCTGGGGGATTCTGTCACGCAGTTCTCGCTGGTGATCGGCATTTACCTGTCGGCGATGGGTGTCGGTGCCTGGCTGTCAGGGTTTGTCGTGGATCGCGTTGCCCGTTGTTTCATTGAAGTCGAACTGTGCGTGGCATTGCTGGGAGGTCTCTCGGCGCCTCTCCTGTTTGCCACATTTGCATGGGCTGGCGTCTTTCGTCTGGTCCTTTACGGCCTGGTCTTTTCGATCGGCACGCTCGTCGGGCTGGAACTTCCATTGCTGATGCGCCTGCTGAAGGAGCAACTCAATTTCGAAGACCTCGTTTCCCGTGTCCTCACTTTCGACTACATCGGTGCGCTGCTGGCGTCGCTGCTGTTCCCGATGTTTCTGGTCCCTCACCTGGGGCTGGTTCGCACATCGTTACTTTGCGGTCTGATCAATGCGGTCGTTGGCCTGTGGGGAACATATCTGCTACGCCCTCTGCTCGTACATCGAGGCCTGGCGGGCCTGCGCGGACGAGCCTGCCTGGTCATTGGCATTCTGGCCATCGCCTTCATCAAGGCCGATACATTGACGATGCTGGCCGAGGAGCGAGTTCTCGGCGACCCGATTGTCCACGCGGAAAGTACCATGTACCAGCGGATCGTGCTGACCAGGAACGCCAAAGGGTTTCAGCTTTACCTCAACGGGCATCTGCAATTCAATTCGGTAGATGAATACCGTTATCACGAAGCTCTGGTCCACCCCGTCCTGGCGGCGATGACGTCTCCTCGCCACGTTCTCGTCTTGGGTGGTGGCGACGGTCTGGCTGTCCGGGAAATCCTGAAGTATCCCTCGATTGAATCAGTCACTCTCGTCGACATCGATCCCGGGATGACGTCACTGGCAGATCGGTTTCCACCTTTGATGGAACTCAGCCAGAATTCGCTGCGTGATCCACGCGTGACCGTGATGAACGAAGACGCATTTGTGTGGACGGGTACAGCATCGGAAAGAAAGTTTGATGCAGCGATCATTGATTTCCCGGATCCTGGCAGCTTCGCCATCGGTAAGCTGTATACAAAGCGATTCTACTCGATGCTCCGGCAACGCCTGACCTCAGACGCTCGAATCAGCGTCCAATGTACTTCGCCACTGGTGGCTCCCAAGTCTTATTGGTGTATTGTCAGCACCATGGAATCAGCCGGTTTTCACGTACGTCCCTACCATGCCCCCGTTCCATCGTTCGGCGAATGGGGTTTCGTTCTGGCAACAATGTCGCCGATGCAGACTGCCATACAGCTCTCACCCGAAGTGGCCGGAAGTTTGAGATACCTGAATGATGAGATCATCAACAACCTGTTTGACCTGCCGCCTGACCTGAAGCGGATTCCTGCCGAAATCAATCAATTGAACAATCAGGCGCTGGTGCACTACTACGATCAGGAATGGGGTTCGTGGCGATAAACGATGCAGATCAACCGACGAGAACTGATCGCGCTGATGCTTGGCACCCCGGCACTGCTGGCAGGTTGCTCGACCTCAACGCGCCTTCCTCCCGCCGGTGAACTGTTCGGTCAATCTGCTTCCGTTGGACATCGACTACGCGATGGCTTTCGTCCGCGTCCTGCCGATGGGGCCTGGAGTGACGTTTCCGTCGTCATTGTAGGAGGCGGGGCAGCAGGACTGTCGGCCGCGTGGCGACTGCAACAAGGTGGACTCGATGATTGCGTCGTTCTGGAACTGGAACCAGTAACTGGAGGGACATCCCGATCAGGGAAATGTGATCTGACAGCCTACCCCTGGGGAGCCCACTATGTCCCCGTGCCGTTTGCGGACAATACACGCCTGATCCAGTTGCTTGAAGAAATGGGAGTCGTGGAATCGACCGCACCGGATGGATCACCGGTTATCGGCGAGCAGTACCTGTGCCGGGAGCCGGAGGAGCGACTCTTCTTTCAGGGCTCATGGATCGAAGGCCTCTATCCCACCACAGGGGCATCCGAAGCGGATCTGGCAGAACTGGCCGCGTTTCGAAAGGAGATCGATCACTGGACTGAATGGCGCGATTCCATGGGTCGTCGTGCCTTCACAATTCCGACCCGTCTTGCCTCCGACGATTCGCGAGTCAGGGAACTGGACGAGATTTCGATATCACAGTGGCTGAAAGATCACGGCTGGACTTCATCGCGGCTGCACTGGCTCGTCGATTACAGTTGCCGCGATGATTATGGACTCTCTGCCGAGCGGACCAGCGCGTGGGCAGGGCTGCTCTATTTTGCAGCCAGGCAATCTGCGCCAAGAGCCGATCACCAGCCGTTGATCACCTGGCCTGAAGGTAACGGACGGCTGATCCGGCACCTGGCCGACCGGGCAGGCAAGCGATTGAAAACCGGAGCCGCCGTTACTCAAATCAATCCTACAGGGGATGGCACAGTCGAAGTTGTCTGGTTCGACACACTGACAGGCGAAGTCAGCGGATTGAGGGCCAAACACGTCGTCTTTGCCGCTCCACAATTCATGGCCCCACGCCTCATCACGGGCTTCGCAGAACGTACGGGGCGAAGCGCCAGCGAATTCAAGTATGGTTCATGGCTGGTTGCGAATCTTCACCTGGAAGGCCGACCACGAGAAAGCTCGTTTCCCATGAGCTGGGATAATGTCATTTACGACAGCCGTTCACTCGGTTACGTCGTCGCGACGCACCAGTCGGGGCAAGACCAGGGTCCAACCGTTTTGACCTGGTACTATCCGTACAGCGACGATGAGCCTCGCGGTGTACGAGAAAAGCTTCTGCGCGCAACCTGGGCGGATCTAGCGAATGTCGCCCTGACCGATCTGGAGCGGGCTCATCCAGAGATCCGGCAACTCACTACGCGGCTGGACCTGTTTCTCTGGGGACATGCCATGATCTGTCCGCGGCTCGGCTTCTACACATGCAACCAGCGCCGTCAGGCTATTCAGCCTGATGGACCAATCCACTTTGCACATACCGACCTGAGTGGCATCGCTCTGTTTGAGGAAGCGTTCGATCATGGGTGTCGCGCCGCGGACGAGATACTGGAACTGCGGACATGAATGTCGCAACCACTCAACCGCTTCCATGGTTGTTCTCTGCCAGAATAGACCTGCTGACCTTTCTTGGCAGTGCAGGCCTGACGTTGGCTTTGCTGATTGGAGGGAGTTGGACGGGTTGGATCCAGCACGAAACACCCGACTGGCTCTGGATCATCACGGTGGTCCTGATTGATGTCGCCCATGTGTATGCAACGTGCTTTCGCACGTATTTTGACCCGACTGAATTTCGCCGCCGGATCTGGCTGTATTCGCTGGTGCCGCTATTGGCCTTCGCAATCGGTGCAGCGGTTTACTCGGAAGGCCATATGCTCTTCTGGCGGACACTGGCCTATCTGGCCGTGTTCCATTTTGTCCGACAGCAATATGGCTGGGTTGCCCTCTATCGATCTAAGGGACAGGAGTACGACAACGCAGGAAGAGTGATCGACTCAGCCGCGATCTATCTGGCAACAATCTACCCGCTTGTTTTCTGGCACTGCCATCCACGCAACTTCGCATGGTTCGTCAACACCGATTTTGCGCGGCTTCCCGAGATCGCCGAACAGATCCTGGCCCCGATTTACTGGGCGTCACTGGCAATCTACTTCGGTCGATCCCTGTATCGCGGAATGCGGAAGCAGGAATGGAATCCCGGCAAGGACATCGTCGTGCTGACAACCGCCATTTGCTGGTACGTCGGGATTGTGATGTTCGATTCAGACTACGCGTTTACCGTGACGAATGTGATCATTCACGGCATTCCGTACATGGTGCTGGTCGGCTGGTATCGCGAGCGCCAGGGAGCAGTTGCATCTCCTCGAAATCGATGGCGCGGAATCCTCGTATTTGTTGGTCTGCTGTGGGTCCTGGCATTCGCGGAAGAGCTTTTCTGGGATTGCGGCATCTGGCACGAACGTAGCTGGCTGTTTGGTCGCGCGTGGGACATCGGCGATTACGATCAGTGGCTGGTCCCGCTGCTGGCGGTTCCCCAGATCACACACTACATCCTGGACAGCTTCATTTGGCGACGGCGTTCAAATCCTGATTTCGCGACTGCGATTCAAGTGCAGGCGAAGCTTTGACATCTTTCCAGCATGACTGTCGCCTGCAGTCATGCGAACTTAACCCAAGTTACACAGTTGGGACTTGGCCAGTAATTGCCACTTCCTTTTTCCCCTTCGCGTCCTTCGTTCCCTTCTGTTCGAGGCGGACATGTGTCAGACGCCGAATGCCGTGGCTTGCACAACACCTTTCAAAAAGGGAAGACATTGAACAGAAGCGAACGAAGGGAACGAAGTGGGCAAGGTGACAACCTCGCCAGCAATCGTATTAATTAACCCCCAAAGGAAACAAGAATGGCATCACCATACCTGGCACTTCAGCCCAGTGAACAAGTGCTGATCTCTGCCTCCGCAACGATTTACGCAGGCTATCTCGCCACCGGCAAAGTGGCAGACGGCGAAGAACACGCCTGGATGGACAAAGCAATCAAGGCAGCATTTCGCATTGCGACTGTTGTGGACGCTTCTATTGTTGCCGACAAGGAAATGGGCTGAGCGGTGACCTTTGCTGGTCCCGAACCATCTCGACGCTATTGAGGCTCTGGCTTCACGGTATCTGGCGTCTCGATATTGAATGTCGCAAGCAACCGATCACGCTGTTGTATCAGGTCGAGATCAACGTACGTCCGAAACGAACGCAACTGATTGACCTTGCTGGCAACGGGAGTCGGTGTCGACTTTGGCGGCGCCTTCAGTTTCTCCCCATCCTTCTTCAGCCGCGACTGCCACTTATCTAACGCCGCATCTTTCTGAGCCAGCTTTCCTGTCGCAAGTTCATACTGCTGAATACTGGAGGCCTTCTGATTGAGAACCGCTTGTGCTCGCTGACCAACCCCTGCAAGTGCGACAACGGTCTGATCAGCCTCAATCTGGTATTTGAACTTCTGAGCTTCCAGGGCTCCCTTCCTTTGTTCAGCCGCCTGAGCGACTGCGGTCGAGTTACGATTTTTCTTCGCGGCATTCAACTGATTTTCCGTTCTTGCCAACTCAGCGTTGACCTGCACAATCAACGCTGTGATCGAAGTCGCTCGCTGCTGCAGAAAATCGTAATCTCGTTCCAGTCGCGTTAATTGCTTGTCGTATTCGGCAACCTGATCATCCAGTTGCTTCTTCCATTCTTCTGCTGTCTTCTTGAGTGACTCACGTTTTTCTGCCGCACCTTCCAGTTGCTCTGTCACCTGTGCCTGCTTCTCAACCCGTTCAGCCTTCTGCCGAGTCTCGGTAGCATCACGAGTCTGTTGAACATCGTTCTCGAGCAGCACGTACAGTGCATGAACGTCAGCGGCTCCCTTTTCGAAAAGCGGTAACTGCTCTTCTTGCAGCAGTTTTTTCAAGGACTCCTCTTCCCGGGCAGTAGCTTCGCGTTTCTTGACGGTTTCTGCGGACTTCTGCTGTGCCGCGATGACTTGACCGATCCATGTCACGAACAGATCTCGATCAGCGGATTCTACTTTTGAAGCAGCCAGTGACTTTGCAAAGTCAGACAGCCCCTTGTAACCGGCACTGTCCTCGTGAGCGACAAACTGACACCAGATCAGTGCCTGACGCGCCGGCCATGACTCAGGCCCCGCAGGCTTTGCGGCCACTTGAAAATGGGACATCGCATCCCTGGACTTCAGCTGCTTCAACAAGACTAATCCATACGCATATTCGACACGCGGATCATTTCTGGACTCTGCCCGAGCGAGTAAATAAATACGTCGTGCTTCCGAGGCAGCATCTGTGCCGCGACCGTACCCCGCCGTAAACATTTCGACGAGGCGCTTACCAATGTCAACCTCCGTTGGATCAGCCGCAAAACCTTTAACCGTCAGGCAGGCGACTGTGATGAGTGCAATCAACCGTGAATTCAACATGTGGCCCGTCTTTCACAGAAGCTGATTTCCCAACGATGGAAGCGAGCCGACCGCACTCAGTAAGCATTTTGCCTTCATGTGCCTGCTAAATTAGCCTTCGGCCCGAGATTTTGCGGAATTTGATCTTACAAAATGCAGTTCGTCGCAGCTACTTCAGTTCATGTTCATGGTTCTTCAGGGACACCTTCAGGACGTGCAGAACAGGAAATTTCGCGAAGTACTAACGATTGTGAGGCATGATCTTCACCAGTCGGACTGCGGTTCCGTACGCGAGAACCTCAGTAATTCCAGCGGAAAATTCCGTCGCATCATAACGCATTCCCAGAACCGCATCAGCGGCCAGATCCTGAGCATGTCTGACCATGCGTTCGGCCGCCTCTTTTCGCGCTTCCTCGCACACGCTGTCATAGGCTTTGATATTGCCTCCAAACACATTTTCCAAAGCACCGGCAATACCTTGCCCGATAGACGGGGATCTGACAACCACCCCACGAACAATGCCAACAACAGCGGTGATCCGAAACCCCGGAATGCGATCTGTGGTTGCAACGATCATGATCGAATGTCACCTATGTCCTTTCAGAAGTCACGATTATGAATGTCAGGCAGTCACGTTTACTGCCACTCGGCATCGGGATCAAGATCCATTTCGATTCGAAGAGAGAAGAATGACACTCGGTGTACTAATGCCCAAATGACATCAACAGCCGACAACGCCTGAAATCAGGAGCGAAGAATGCTGGCCCGTTCAGAAACTGACAGGGCTTAAAGAGCGCGTGATACCCTGCATTCACCTGAGGGATCGCGTCATAAGTACAAGCGATTTTCAGGTAGAGTCTGGTTCAACAAGTCACCGGAGACGTAGCAACACTCGCTGTGTGACGTCGCCTTAAGAAATGGTCTTGCGCATAAACGCACATGCGAAAGATCATACGCATTGCGGTCTATCGCACTGAACAACAATGGCCGTAAACGTCACATGGGTACTCAAACAGACCTTGCACCGGCCTGGATGCTGCTGGCTGGCGTATTTCCAGCCGGCGTGCTGCCAGGGACAGTCGCTTTCGGCGAATCCGAGGGCTTTCCCTGTTCCATCGGATTCTTCTGGCTCATGATGTACCACATGCCAAACCCGCAAATGACGATTGTGGCCAGCATTCCGATTGCGATCAGTACCAGGCGCATTCTTTCAGTCAGCCGCAATTGCAATGTAATATCGTTGCTGCGGGTGACAGGAGCCGGCGCTGCTACAACTGGCTGTGATGCGCTGTTCGATGCCGCCACGACAGCAGCCTGACCAGTTAGCCGGGAAGCCACGTGCTGAACCGGATCGATCTGGCGGCTGATTGCGGTGTCGGTTGTCGAACTCGACAACCGGACGCTGGAACCAGGTTGCCGTTCACGCGGACGTCGTTGACGAGGACGATCCATTTTCGAGGACGAAGATCCAGATTGCGAGTCATCACTGATCGAACGATCATCGGCCATCGATTCAGCGGCCAGTACGCTTGCTTCCTTTCCGCGCAGGACGAGCGCCGCCTGTTCATTCACGCGTCCCGCGTGCAGAGCGTCCATACCGCACAGGGCAGCAACCAGCATCATGTGCTTCTGCTTCCAGGCAGCCGAGGCATGCTCAATCAACCAGCGTGCCAGGGCTTCGGAAACTTCGGCTGCGGTCTGATAGCGATCTGCGGCTTTCTTCGCCATCATCTTGTCGAGAATTTCCAGCAGCGAATCATCGATGTCTGGACGCTCGTAACGGACCGAAGGCGGAGTCTTGGTCTGGTGTGCCAGCAATCGTTGAACCAGCGTCCCATCCGTAAACGGCGGATGTCCCGTGAGTGCAAAATACATCGTGCAGCCGAGGCTGTAGATGTCGGCACGGGCATCGACCTGGTGGCTGTCTACGGCCTGTTCCGGGGCCAGATAGTCGGCCGTCCCCAGCACCTTTTCGTCATGCTTGATCGTCAGTGATTCTTCATCGGTCGTCTTGAAGAAGCGGGCCAGGCCCAGGTCGAGCAGTTTGACCACTCCCGTGTTGTCAATCAGCAGATTCCCCGGCTTGACGTCACGATGAACCATTCCCGACTGATGTGCGTGTCCCAGACCATCGGCAGCCTGGCGGATGTAATCAACGGCTGAAACGTAATCGAGGGGCCCCTGCTCCTTAACGATCTGCTCGATGTTTCGACCTTCCACATATTCCATCACCAGGAAGTGGATGTCCGTTCCGCTCTCGGTCTGTTTGTCGACATCGTATGCCCGGACGATGTTTGCATGATTCATCGACGCCACGGCGCGAGCTTCACGGTGAAAACGGCCGAGGTACGACGTGTCCTGCACCTTGTTGGCTGGCAGAACCTTGATCGCACAGCGACGCTCCATCAGGATGTGTTCGGCGAGATAAACAGCACTCATTTCGCCCGCACCCAGCAGCGAGAGCAATCGGTAGCGGCCGAGAATGAATCCCTTGTGGCGCCCCTGCAACAGCTTGTCCGACTGCCATTCGGTCAATGCCTTACGGTCAACAAGTGCCGAGGCGATCGCCATGGAATCGTTGCAGTCAATTCCTGCCTGGTGAATCTCGGTCACCAGCGCATCCAGGCGGTCTGGATCGATCAAGCCGCTTTGCTTGACCCCGGCCAGGAATGAGGCGGCTGTGAGTTTCAGCGTCATGTTTCAGTTATCCAAAGGTATTGCGGGAAATCCGCATTGATCTATTCAGTGTTGAGCCTGCAGAGGACTGTTGTCGATGGGATTCATTCTGCTCACAGCGAATTTTCGACACGACCGGTCGAAACCAACCATTAAACGGAACGTGCCTTCGTGTGGTTTTTTGTCGTCATGCCCCGCTTCCCTCGGCAACGCCAACGACTTCGATCTCGTAAACCAGTGATTCTCCCGCCAGCGGGTGATTCGCATCCAGCGTGATTTCCTTCTCCGTAAAGGATCGAACCCAGATATCCAGGTCGGTTCCCCCGATGGTTGCGGTCAATTGATCCCCTTCATCCACCTTTTCCAGAAATCCCAGACGCGGCGTAACTTGCAGCAGACGCGAATCACGGAACCCGAAAGCCTGCTCGGGGGAAATGGCGATCCGGCGACGTTCACCCTGCCGCATCCCGACAACAGCGCGATTGATTCCGACGATGATATCGGGGCTGCCCACCGTGAAGACCAGCGGGTCGCGCTGCCCGGACGTTTCGATTACGCAGCCATCGGCTGCATAAGTCGTGTAATGCAGTTGAACGGTGTCACCGTGACGTACGACATTCATGCTTTAAGCTCCTTGCTCGCGCCTGTCAGAGCAACACGTGACAGTTACGATTCCGCAATTCGATCGCCCGCCGCTCATAATCGTCCGCTTCGGCGGTCTTTTGAGCCTCACGCAGACACGTCGAAAACGTCAGAAGTTTGACAGCAACTTCTTCGGACTGGTCGCCATAGCACCGCTGACACATCTTGACGGTCCGTTCCATCCAGCGGTTCGCCTCTTCAAAGTCTCGCTTCGCGACAGAGACACAGCCCAACTGCTCTGCAAACGGAATCCCCTCTTCGTGCAGGACTCCCAGTGACTTTTCAGCGATCGTCATCCCGCGTCGCAGTGCCTGTTCTGCTTCCAGATAAAGACCTCGTTCCAACAACGCTTTGGCCAATCGGCGTAAGCCTGGCAGCAACGAGATGTGATCCCGGCCCACCACCTGTTCACGCAGTTTCAGTTCGTCATTCGAAATGGTTTCTGCACCGCGATAACGATGCAATCGGAATGAGGCTTCGCCAGCCACAGCGTAAACATCCGCCAGGGCCAGTGGTGGGCACTCTTTGGCTTTCTGATAGATTCCGGTTGCACGTGCCCCCAGTGAGAGTGCCCGGGCAGGTTTTCCTTGAGCCAGCGCCAACAGACCACTGCGCGTCAACACTTCCGCCACAAGAGGATGGCTCGCCCCCAGCGAGAATTCTCGCAATGTCCGTGCCCGATCAAGGACCTGCTTTGCTTCGTCAAGGTCTCCGGAAGCAATCGCAACTTCACCCAGCCAGATCAGGGTCTTGGCGAGTTCCGCGTGATTCATACCAAGGTGCTTTTCGGACAGCGCGAGCGCACGGCGGTGATGGATCTTGGCAATCGCAGGATTATTCCGGGCCGCGTTCAGACAACCCAGGCCGTTCAGTGTCTGGATCAACTGCGAATTCTCGGAGCCCAGGCAGCGTTCCTGAATCTGCAGGGCCTGTTCGAGCGTTCTTTCAGAATTGGCAAGTCGTCCCGCTCCCAGGTATACGAACCCAAGACTGCACAACGTTTGTGCCAGTTGAATTTCATCGACGGGAGTTTGTCGTTCCAGACTGGCTCGAGTTCGTTCCAGCAGACGTTCCGCTTCGGCGTGCTTGCCGAGTGCCAGTTGAGCTTCGGCCAGTTGTCGACGTGCCCGGCTGACTTGCGGATGTCCCTTGGGATGTAAACGAGATCGAATGAGCAAGACCTTGCGGAACAGGATCTCGGACGACTTGGGGCGTCCGCCCTGAAGTCGGTATGCCCCCAGATTCGCCAACCCTTGTGCCACAAGGAGATGATTCCATCCGTGAGTTCGCTGACATTGGCGAATGGCTCGAATGGTCATACTTTCCGACTGAGCAATCTTCCCCTGCAGTCTGAGTAAAGCCGCGAGGTTCGAAAGCTGGGCGATATAAGCCGGATCGCCAGGAGCCATGTTCCGACGTGCTTCACGCAGGTTCCGAACGAAACAGCGTTCCGCCTTCTGATAATCGCCTCGAGAAACATAAAGCGCCCCGAGGTTGTTTCTCGCTCGTTTCAACTGGGCAGTGCGAGCTTCAACGCGACCAGTCTCGTTGACTTCGCTCCGTTTCAACAGCTTCAGACAGCGACGACAAAGCCGAATGGCATCAGCGAATCGAGATTGCTGGTAGTACAGTTCTACCAGTTGATTCATCACGGCGGCACGTTCTTCCGGAGCCAGCCGGGAATCTTTACGGAACCGGGTGACAAAGTCTGCCAGCAGTTTCTCGGCACGATCGACCTTGCCACTGGAGATCATGACCGAGGCAAGCCACGACATTGTATTGACCGTCAACCGGTCAGCTTCTCCACTGGCCTTGCGATGCAATTCCCACAACTCACGAACCAGCGGCCCGGCTCGATGCGGCTGTCGCTGGTCACAGTAGAATGCGGCCAGCCGACGCAGCGGTTCGCGCAGACGCAAATCGCCTGCCGGAATTTCCGCTCGTGCGGCAATGAGTTCATTCGTAAGTGTTTGTTCGGTCGTCATCCGCTCACTCTCCCGAGAAGATGTCGAACGATTGGAAAGCAGTCGGTGGTACCGGTGCTGTATTTGACGCTGCGACGGCTGCCAGTGTCTTGCTGCGTCCAGTTGCTGCCTCGGGTTCAGTCCCCAGCAAGGCTGAACTGACTCCCGTGGTACGCAGTCTCAAAACGGCTGTCTGCAACTGATGGACCTGACGCCGAAACGCACTGAAGTCAACAACTCGCGGTAACTCGTAGCGCAGTCGATCGAGTCGCTGACCGAACACGCCTCCTTCACTGACGCTGCAGACACCTGCATTCATCAGGGAATCAATGTCTGTAGCGAGTTCATCAAGTTCCGCATGAAAGGCAATGCGAGCATCATTAATCTGATCCTGACGCGCAGCCTTCAGGGAATCTCGTTCCATGGGGTTGCTCCAGACGTCCAGTTCCAGCAGCCGTCCGGTCGCTTCGTGATTTCCAGCCCGCGAGTGGTAATCGAAACTCTGAGCCCAGTTCATTTCCGATGTTTCCAGGGCCGCCAGCAGTTCGCGTTCAACAATGGATACATCGGTCTCGGGTAACCATTGATCGTTCAGTTCGATTCCAGGGATACGCAGCAGATCTGCATTCAGGACATGACGCGGGTCAGACTCTACCAGTGGTAACGCGACCCGTGATTCAAACATGGCCTGGATCTGACGAATCGTCGTCTGACAGCAACCGATGGCAGCATGAACCAACGGAGACTTCGTTGTCTGCCGGTGCTGCGACAACTCGGTAATGACACCATCAGATCGCTTCAGGATTTCGTCACGCAGTTCCAGTGCCTCGACAGGAATCGGTGATGCACCAGACGACGTCTGATGACAAAGCCGCAACCAGCGATTGGCAATCGCGACAGCTTCCAGGATCACCGAGTGCATCTCATCTGAGGCGAGAACAATTCCTCTTGTCGAGATGCCAGGCGTGCCCGGTTTGATCAGTTCTTCCACCGATTCCACACGTACCTGAGTTGTCAGTCGGGTGATTTCCTGCCGCACCCAGTTCCGTTCCCCTTCGATCTGTTCGCAGACCGGCTTCAGCAGCTTTTGAGCCAGTGAAAGTGTTTCTTGCCACTTGCACCACATGACCGTTGCTTCGGAATGACGAACGGCAGTTCCAGCGGTCAGTGTCCAATGAGCATGCAGGAAGAGCGGTGAAGTCCGGCTGTACGAAACCGCCTTGCGGGCAGTCTCCTGCAGCCAGGCCACCGTCGACTGACTGAGATCATCGAGTTCCGAGGCACCTGTGATCGTTCCTTCCGGGCGGAACATCTCCATCAGGCTTCCTGCCAGTCTATCACCATACAGGGCGATGCGGCTGCAATAGTTGTACAGCTGGCTGAATCCCGGTGCGATCTTGAATGACCGCAGGATCGCCGCTGCAGGGACCGAACCCGCCAGCAGCGCTGCCGGAACGGCTGCGGCCCGACAGAGGAACGCCATGGCCAGTTGACGCTCCTGTTCACCTTCGGTCAGGGCTTCAGCACGGAATTCACGCAGTTCTTCATCGAGCTGGCGGGCGATTTCCCCCTTGGAGTAGCTGAGGTGGCGACCGAGGATTAACGCTCGCATCAGCCACGACGGAAAGATGTAGTCGGGACGTTCCGGCCGCTGTTCGAGACATCGAGTCAGATGCAGTGCCAGCGGCAGTCGGTCTTCCGACATCAGTCGAATCAGGTGCCCCTTGATCACGTCAGGTGTGACCGGACGTTCGAAATCACGAGCTCGGATGGCAGGCGTCGCCACAGCAGGGGCGATGACTTGTCGAATCGACGCGGGTATCGATTCACCAGCGGGCGAGCGATCACCAGTTTCAGGAATGCCCGTCGCCCCCCTCAGTCGCGAGGTAAGACTTGGGCTGGGTGGCGTTACATCAAATATGGTTTCGTGGACGTCAGACGGTTCGAAGATCGAGAGATCAGCAACGGAGGGGCGAGGTGCCACTACCGGTGGTTGAACGACAGCGGCCATAACTTCTGTGCCGCTGACGACCAGCTTGGTCGGTTCAACATTCGTCGAATGAATTGTCGAGGGAACTTCCCGAGGGGTAGCTGTCACTGATGCGGAACCCGCTTTCGGAACGAAGTCGATCGTCGACTCATTTGCCGGCGGCATAGGTGTTTTCGGAAGTGATGCAGGACTTTCAGCTCGGCGGCTGACCGGATCCTGGGCTTTCGGTACTACGGGGGCAGATACGGGGGTTGATGCGGCCGCAGCTGGCTTTCGTTGAATGCGTCCTCGAGTCAGTGCAGTGGCAAGCTGTCGACCATAGTTGGTCGCCACTTCATCCTGGCAGGCGGTCCATTCGTTGTCAGAGAGACGGTCTCCCTCTTCACACAACCGGATCAGTGAATTCAGGGGATGTTTTTGCTGGCGCAGCAGCAGCAGATCGGCATTGCGTGCAGAGGCGATCAGTTCGACAGAAAGTTCGCACAGTCGTGAGGCTTCCTGACGACAGAGTGCCAGGGGAGCGAAGTCGGGAATGTCGACGTGTGTCAATTCACACAGTTTTTCCAGGACGGTTTCCGCACACTGTCGGCAGTCACGGTCTTCAACCAGACGTTCGAGAGCGACGAAAGAAATCGTTTCGGCATTCAGCTCGTTTTCGGCACCCAGTTCTGTCGCAAGAATACGAAGTCGGTCCCGGTACGATCGCAAGTCGTCGATCAATGAAACAGCGGGGGGGCAACCGGGAGACTCAAGCTGGCCGGCGGCGTCATCCAGACGCTGTGCTAACTGAGAACGAACCACTCGTAACCGCTCGACTTCTCCGCGAAGTTCGGTCAATGTCGGGTTCGAGTAATTGTTCACGGCGGTCATGACGGCTCCGTCAGAGATTGGAGGTAATTACCTCCATTTTGAATTCTTCGTATCAGGAACGACCGGGTGGAGACCTGCGAGTGCGTGTCGCACTTCCGTGTCGCGTCGAAACATGGGTTAGGCGCTGTCGTTTGATGCCCGCGGGACGCCACACTTAAGTGTGATGCGATCTAGAAAACAGTCGTGGCTGACTTTGTCATGGATCGGGGTTGCTCTGCATGGATGCTTTCCCCTTCGACAAGATCCTGAGTCAAGTCGTTGCTGGCTTGAGCACGAACCTGGCCCAGCAGCGGCCGTTCTTCGGCAGCGCCCAAGCCAAGCCCTTCCGTTTCGAGCTTCGTGTTCAGGGCATCCATCAGAACGTCGTAGACGGCTGACTGGACCTGCGGAGAATCGAAAGCATTGACAACAGAAGCCATGCCCGGCAGATATGTCAGCAGAGTTTTGTAGCGCAGTGGACTCATGGAATTACCTTTCCTCGCAATCATGAAGCAGAATTTTAAGCACTCGCATTCGACATCAGGATCAGCTTGCCACGAGCAATTGCCGTGGACAGCTCGCGACCATACCCCTCTGTAACGGCATCCAGCAGAAGCGACCAACGCTCATCGGAAAGTGCGGCACTGTCCGTGATCATCGTGATCGCGGCATTCAATGGTGCTGGCTTCGACAGAAATTGCTCTGCAGCGTCTTTCGCATCGGCCGCAGTCATCACCAGCAGTTGTTCACGCACTCGCGTCCCGTCGGCCAGACAATTTCGCCAGGGCGCAAAATCGATCTGATCGATGTGTCGAATCATTGGAACCAGTTCCAGACGCTCAAACGTGGCCCGCACAAGCGCCAGAGACTCCAATTCCGTTTCAATTTCTTCCAGCGACTGGTCCTCGCTGGAATTGCCCGTCATGTTCCCCAGCCGGGGAATTTCCGCTCGCAATTGTTCGTATTCACTTCGGTATTGAGTGAGTTGATCAAGAGTTGTCAGCGATGGTGGACGACCTGTGTCTCGCAGCACACGCGCCAAACCGCGCATCAGTTCGCACACGTCGTCACTGAAACGACGCAACGCATGCAAACTCGTCCGGCATCGCTGCAATGCGTCGGCGTCGGCTAACTGCGAGTCCACCTGAAACTCCTTGAAACAGCACACTTAACTCCAGGGAAAAAGTCAGATCTTCGCGGGAGCCGCTGGAACGGCAGGTGTCTGTGCGGGGCGTCGCACATCGCTACCGAATACGCTGGAATCGACCTTGGACGGGGCAGCTTCGGGCTTCTTGACCCCGTTGGTAGTGGTGTTGACCGAACCCACAGTGAATCGACCGTTGAACGTTGAGCCCGATTCGACATTCAGATTCTTCGTCAACACGTCGCCATCGATCATGCTGGATGACTTGATGATCAGCAGACCCAGGGCTTGAACCGTCCCCTTGACCTGACCAGCAACTTCCGCGTGATCGGCCACGATGTTGCCCTCAATGACACATGATGGTCCGGCGATCAATGTGGTCTTGGTCGTCACGTCACCACGAACTGTTCCTTCAATGAACAAGTCCCCTTCGGCAACGATGTTCCCTTGAATGACGGTTCCGCGAGCGATCACATTCTTGAATTCCGGGGCTGGGGCAACAGGCTGTTCTTCCATTTTTGGTTCCGGTGCTGAAATGGGAGCTGAAACGGGGGCCATCGACTGTTCAGGCTTCTTCGATTTCGGTGCAAACATGAGGTATCCCTTCAAGAACGGAACGAGGAAATCTGGATTGCCGACAACGACGGGCCATCCGGCAGACCATCCACGAAACACCCGCGGAAATGTGTCCGAATGTTAAAAACCGGCAACTGTGTGAAGACGCATACGCAAATCGCGTTCTGTTCTTCGCGAAGTTGGGTTCGAAACCGCGCACCTTGGGCAAGTTCAGCTGAACGTAGCGATTATTCGGATTACACCAATGGAATGGCCGGACTCGCCCCCCCGAGAACTCGCGCGTTTCCTACAGTCGTTGCCATCGGAACTGGTTCCGAAGTAGCGGAACCGGATGAGCTGTTGCCGTTTGGCCACACCAAGCCCCGGCTTGCAGACTTTCGGCATCATCGGCACGAGCGAGTAATACGCAGGTCCGTCGACTTCGAAATCGAATGGCATGTGTCGTATGATTGACACGCAAGCGGTCAGTGGCTGACAGTCCGTTCAGTCGACGATACGGTATTGTGCAGTTGCGTAAACACTACTTTTCGGACCATCAGCGATTGTGTGACAGGTGACCAGCGTGTCCGCATGCCTGTCATACGAGTGTGGTCGCCAGGCAGTTCGGCTGTCACCGTCCCCAGCCAGATGCCGCTACGATTCTCATCGATCGTCACACAGCAGAGGCGCCCCCCATGGATCACCCCTTCCAGAGCGTGGTGGGTTCCATCAGGCGAATGTCCGTCAGCAACAACCCGACTGCCAACCTGTGTGAATGCAAACTTGATTGTCTGGGTCACCTCGGGGTCGGCATCACCATCAAATGTCGCGTGCCAGACGGTTCCACCGAGAGAAACATCAGGCAACAGCTGGTCCAGGCGACGACTTTTCTCGGGTGAAAGTGATCGTCGTCCCGCCAGATACGCAATCACGACCAGCGGAGCGGCCACCATGGTGGCCGCGACCGTTGAGACGACGAGCTGGGCGACACTCACTCCATCCATCAGTTCACCTTGACGGCAACGTCAGATTCAAATCGCACTTCAGGTGGGGTCAGCCGCTGGATTTCGTTTGAGGTTCGACCTCAAGAACTCGCTTCTTTCAAGGTCCTTCCCCAAGCACCAGGAACTAAGAACCCAGAACTCCCCCGCCTCACTTCCCTGCCACAACTTTTTTCAGGGCGGTGTTCACATCCTGAACCGTCGCACTACGGTTGACGACAACTCCGTCACTATTCACCAGGAACATTGTTGGCAACGAAGCGATTCCATAGTTGATCGCCGCCGGAGCGTTCAATCCACCAGGCTGATAAAGCTGTGGCCAGGTCATGCGATGCTGCGTCAGGAACGGCTTGATCGTCTCCTTTTGAGAGTCCAGACAAACTCCGACGATCTCGAAACCGCGGGCTTTGTTATCCTGATAGAGGGCTCGCAATTGAGGAAGATCCTCTTCGCAGATGCGATATTCACTCGACCAGAACACGACCAGTACGGTCTTGCCCTTATAGCTGCGGATATCAATTGTTCCCCCTTCAAAACCAGGTCCATTCAAGACCAGCGATTTTCCTGTCAAATCCAGGCGTCGCAGGGCACCGACAGCACGAATCCCCGCATCGGTCTTGGGTCGCTCTTTCATCAAGCGCTGATACCATTCGGCGGCTTCCTTCGGCTTACCGCTCAATTCTTCGTGGTGTGCCAGCAACAGCATCGCATCGGCTCCATCTTCGGCGTCAGGGAATTCCTTGAGGAAATCTTCCATCCCCTTGATCCATTCTTTCTGAACTTCCGCAGCCTTATCCTTTTCTGCTGCTGTCATGTCGACGTAATACTGAGCCTGGATCCGTCGATAGGCGACGTAGGGAACCAGCGGCGATTTTGGAGTGCGTCGTCGCAGATCAACTTCCATCGCTCGCAGATCAGCGGCCCCTTCCGGGAAGGTCCCCATCTGCGCGGCGAGTGCGTATCCGTCGACCATCTGTTTGGTCAGCAACAGCTTTTCATCATCGGTGTCGGCCAGGTCGATCGCTCGACGCAGCAGGTCGGCACGTCGGGCCATCAGCGATTTGACCGTTGCTTTGTCGACGTTCGGCTGCATCATCGTCGTTTCAATCTTTTGCAGATCGACCAGCAGCTTCTCAACTTCAGGCGACGTTCCCGGATTCGTACCTGTCCCGGCGACGGCCAGCAACGGTTGGATCAATGTCCCACCTGCAGAAACGTGAGTCCCATCCCCTTCAATCGGCTGCGGGACCTGAGTCAGTTTCCAGACTTCGCCGATGCGAACGACTTCACCGATTTGAACTCCGATGAACTTGCCCTGCGATTCAACAATCGCCATCGCGTTCTCGTAAGCCTGCAAGTCTCCCGTGGCCTTTTCGTCGTCGGAAGGAATCGTACTTGGCATCAGGGCATCGAACCGAACCCAGCGCGACTGAGCCAGCACGCGACTTTTGGAAACGATCGCACGACTTTTCTTGCCCACATCGGTCGCTGATTCCAACAGCTTGGTCGCCAGTTGCTGATTCAACCCGATCGATTTCAGGTCTTCGGCATTCACCATCACCAGTTGCAGAGCGGCATCGTCTCCAGAAACCATGGCACGAATCGCCTCTTTGGAAGCTTCTGATGCCGACAGTGTTTTCCAGGCGTCGATCTTTCCATCTTCGTTCTGGTCGACGCCCCACCGGGAACCGCCAAGGTTCACCCAGCGGCTTTGATCGATCTTGCCGTTATTGTTGGAGTCGATGTCGCGATAGACTTCGACTCCCTGATTGTAGTAGCGCCACTGATCGAGCGTCCCGTCGCCATCGGTATCAACGATCTTTCGCAGGATCTGCCCGGCCGGTCCGAGAACGACCCAGCCTGAGGCTTTTCCTTTACGCTCGGCTTCGACCTTGCACTTCGCAAACTCTTCTGGCTTAGGAGTTTCGTACTCCACATCCTGCTGCTTGGGGGTAAACGCGAGCGTATCTTTCACCGAGGCCGTTGGCGCTGCGATGACAGGTGTCTCTGTCGCCGCTGCCACTGCAGCCAGGCCCACCACACAGAATCGTCCCATTGCTTGCCATGAATGCAACGTCATCCCAGTCACTCCATTCAACCTGCGGCGTTGTCGTCCGTCGGCCGCTGCAAATCCGTTAGCGGCCCGATCATTCAGGGGATTCTAGGAAAACTGCGAAAACCCGTCACGACCAGTTTCGGCCAAAAATGCCGAATCCGGTTTCGGCCCCGTTGTCTGTATCGGGATGCGGCCGAAGCCGCTTTTAGTTTGGGGTATCGATTAATCGTTCTGCCCCTCATTTCCGACGGGCCGAAGCCCCAGTTGGAAGCCAGACCAAAAGCTTGTGGATGAGAGGAAATTCGAAAATCGACTCTCATGACAACGATTTCTGCGAGTCAGCGCCAACGGAAAGCATTTGCAATTCGTATGCATGTGCATGTTAATTTGTTTATGCAGGCATTGTCCCGCGAGACATTCGTGAACACAGCCCTAAAATTCTTCTTGGCGACGGGTCAGGGATTGTCCCGAGTGCTGACGTACGACTTTTGCCCGCAGGCGAATCGCTGGTTCGATTGGATGAAACGCCCGATAGCCAGTCTTGGCCTCGCAGCGGTGGCGGCTCTGGCATGTGCGATTTTTGTCAAGCCGCTGGCATTCGTGGCGTTCTGCGCCGTTTTGCTTGTTGTGTTATTGGGGTATTTCTGGCCATCAATTGCAGTGCGAGGCCTTTCGTGTGCTGTCCGTTTTCGCCAGTCCAGGGTCACCGAAGGCGAACCCGTCAGGGCTGTGGTGAAAATTACCAATCGTTGGCCATGGCCCGTGTGGGGACTGGCAGTCGAAGGGGGATTTGCAGCGAACGACTCGGCCACGCCCCCCGTGGCCGCGAACTCCGCTTCCGCGAACGAGTCGGTCGCTCTGGCTTGTGTTGCGGGTTGGTCCACATCGGAGTTTGAATGGGAGTTTGTCCCGCTTTCTCGCGGCGAATACCCGCTCGAAACGCCTCAGTTGGTGACAGGGTTTCCTTTTGGCCTGCGAAAGGCAGGCGTGCTGGTCAAAGTCGAGCACAAGCTTCTGGTCTGGCCGCGGCTGATTCCGCTCGAGACTCTTCTCGATGCTGCGGAAACCCGTCCTTCGGACGATATTTTCTCGGAGCATCGCGCCGGGGACAGCGGTGACATGACAGGGACACGGCTTTTTCGTGACGGTGATTCCTTGCGTCGGGTTCACTGGGCACAGACAGCCCGACAAGGACGAATGATCGTTTGCGAGCGACAGGCCGCAGCACAATCGGCAATTCGCGTCGTATTCGATTCGGACCCGCACCTGCATCGCGGCCAAGGGCCAGACAGCACTCTGGAGTGGTCAATCAGGATTGCCGCCAGCATCTGTGCCGCTTACCACCGGGAAAATTCTCATGTCGAATGCTGCTTTGGACACGAGACGATTCCCCTGCAGGCCGGGTCAAGTGGCATGAAGTCATTCCTCGATGCTTTGTCGCGCTGGAAGCCGTGTCGACAAAGACATGGCTCGCACTGTGAGCATGAACACACGCCTCATCAATGCCATCGAATACACCACCACAATTGTGGCGTCTTTCAATTGACGATCACCACCGATCTTGGCTTGCAACATCGAACCGAACATCGTCACGTACACGGCGATCAACGGATGATCGTGCTCAAGGCTGATGCGTTTGCCAGGCCGTGTGAGATCTGCGGTGAAGAACACCATCCCCCAAACCGGCAGTCGATTGTACTGGATCGTCCAGACAGCGTCTCGATCGACTTCCGTCGCAAATGGAGGCATGTGTGTCATGCAGGATAACACGGCCGTACCAGGGAATTATCGTGCTGAGGAAACAGAAACCCGGCCCCTTCTGCCTCGTTCCGATGCGAGTGAGAGAGAGAGGCCACAACCCGGCCGTGCCTCATATCGGCTGGCGTGTTTGCTGGCATTGTTAGCCACACTGACGCTGGAGGTTGCAGCGGCCGATGGTGAACGCCCAGCGTGGACAATTGTACTGACAGTTGCAATTGAAGCAGGGATCACTGCTGTACTGGGGTTGCTGGCGTGGCGATTCGATCCAGCGACCGATGTTGCAGGCAAATCGCGAATGATCTGGATCCTGAGTCTGGCGACCGCTCCGTTTATCGCCGAGATCCTGTTTCGCAGTGCGATGAATACGATGCTGCCGCTCGAACTGCTGCTGCTGGCCTATTTCCGTAACGGAGTTCTTGCATTGACGGCGTTCTCGTATCGAGATGACTGCCAGAAGATGTGCTGTTCGTTGAGTACGTTCCTCATCATCTTTGCTTCGGCCGTTTCCTCACAATTGTGGCTGCACGGTCTTGTAGTGATTTATGCCATCGCGGGCATCTGGTGGCTGATGGGAACATATTGGGAATCTTTGCAGGGTCGACTGGCACCGACCTCGATACGCGAGATGTCACGCCGCTGGCTGTTCGCACTGCCGCTGATTGTGATGTTGATGCTGGTCGGCCTGCCGGTGGCTGCAACTCAAACGCATGCCTTGCGTGGTTTCATGCCGACTTCAGGGGGAACCGACTGGTACAGCGAGTCGGCTCGCAGCGGAGTTGGCGACGGAGACAACCTGGTCGCGGGAACAGAGAATATCCAGAGTTTTGCACCGATCGAAAACGCGCCCTTTCTGTCGTCTCACGAACCGAGTCTCTATGACCTGTTCGACGATATGTATAACGAACCAGTCAAGATTCAGAAGGTTGATCGATCAATCGCTCTTTCTCGCGAGTTCACGGTGAAGCAGAAGGAACATCATCTCGCCGAGTCGAAGTTGGCAGGCAAGCAGTTCTCAACGCTCCGCAAACTCGGTAAGCCGAAGCAAGGAAAGGTCGGCAACCGCGACTCGAACGCCTTATTCTACGTGAAGGGACGTGTGCCACTGCACCTGAAGCTCGAAGTCTTCGACCAATACGATGGGATCGACTGGTTTCCTGAATCACTCGCTGAACCCTGTCCCAGGCTGACGATCGAGTCGCTGAACGATCGTCCGTGGCTGCGACTTCCAAGGCCGCGGGCCCTGGAGGTTTATGCAGAGCCCGAATTACATGCACTGAAAATCAATCGACTTGACACGAATCGGATTCCGTCCCCAACCGAGTTGCTCGGCATTCACATCGATCAACTGGATCGAGAGAACTTTTACACATGGGCACAGCCCGGCATCGTACGGATGGATCGTGACAAGCTACCGTCCATGACCGTTATGCATCTTCAGTCGCGTGTTGTCGACGAACGGCTGGTTGCCAGATCGCTTGTTCACTTGTCATGGGGCTCGTCAAATTACCGTCAATCTGGGAGCGATGAGCGGTCCCAACGTGTCCGCGAAGTGGCCCAGGAGTGGACACATGAAACAGCGCCAGGCTGGCCCCAGATTCAAACCATCGTCACTCGATTGAGACAAGACTTCGTCCTTGACCGCGATGCCAGGCCACGTGCAGATTGCGATCACACGGTGGCGGACTTCCTGTTCGAGACCCACAGCGGCCCGGACTATCAGTTTGCTTCTGCAGCGGTGATGCTGTTGAGATCCCTCGGCTACTCAGCAAGGCTCGTGAGTGGCTTTTATGTCGACCCGGATCGGTACGAAGTTCGCGGCCAGCACACGCCCGTCTTGCCGGAAGATGTCCATTTCTGGGCGGAAGTTTTCGCTGGAGGCGACAACTGGATTCCCATTGAACCAACTCCGGGATACGAGCTGCTGAAACCAGCCCCTACGCTGATCGAACAACTTCGCGCGGCAGCGATTGCTACGTTGTCATTCCTGTTGTCGAACGGACTGCTGATCACATTGAGCGTTGCTGTGATAGCGTGGGTGTTGATCCAGCGACGCTTCCTCGCCGATCAGGCGGCGACGGCGATCTGGCGATGGATCCCGGTTCAGGACGACAGAGGCTTCGCATTGCAGACGCTGCGCTTGCTGGAGCATCGCTGTCGAAGAGCGGGCAGGAATCGACCTTGCGGTACAACGGCGACTCGCTGGCTGAAGCAAATCTCCAAAAGTGAAGGCGGTCCTGATCGAACGAGACTGGATGAGTTCGTACAACTCGCCGAATGGGCTGCCTTCGCGCCGCAAGGTACCGTTGGCCCTTGCCTCACACCGCGTGATGTGTGCCACCAGGCGGTACAGCTGTGGTCCTGGAAGCGATTATCGCAAACCACATCTTCTGTCTCGACGTTTCCAGCCATCCGACTGAGATACACAGATTTGTTCGTCCACTGGAAGTATCAGACCGCAAACCTTCCTGGAAAGATTCCTGAATGACTGTCACCGTGGAACAACGTAATGTCAAACTGAGAGTCGCCGATCTTGACGACATCGAGCGAGTGCGCGACCGACTCAATTCGGTGCTGCGTGGCAAAGCCGACGTAGTTCAGTTCGTGCTCGTCTGCCTGCTGGCGCGCGGGCATTTGCTGCTTGAAGACCGTCCTGGCTTAGGCAAGACCACACTGGCCAAGGCTCTTGCTCAAGCACTCGGAGGCAAATTCGCGCGAGTCCAGTGTACGCCCGATCTGCTTCCCAGCGACATCACTGGATTCAATATTTTCAACCAGAAATCACACGAGTTCGAATTTCGGACTGGCCCGGTTTTTTCTGACATACTCCTGGCGGATGAGATCAATCGCGCAACGCCACGAACGCAAAGCGCGCTGCTGGAAGCGATGGCAGAGCGCCAGGTGACGGTCGATGCCGTTCGCTTTCCGCTGTCCAGCGAATTCTTCGTGATCGCGACCCAGAACCCGCACGAACAACATGGAACCTACCCGCTGCCCGAAGCACAGCTCGACCGGTTTGCGATGAAATTGAACATCGGATATCCACATCGAGACGACGAACGAACGATGCTTGCAGATGCCATTTCTTCCCCAACCACTCAGACCCGTTCACACGAACCACTGTTTCAGACCGGCCAACTCGCCCGTATCCAGAATCTCGTGGCCCAGATTCCTGTGGCAGAGTCCGTGCAAGACTACCAGGTAAGGTTAGCCGAAGCATCACGGCGGCACTCCGAGATCGCTCTCGGCCTCAGTCCGCGCGGGCTGCTGACGTGGCAGAGAACCGCTCAGGCCTGGGCTTATCTCGACGGACGCAGTTTCGTCACTCCAAACGACGTGCAGGATGTGGCAATGCCAGTTCTCGTCGTACGCCTGGGAATTGATCGAGATGATCCGCTGCCGGTCATTCATGACCTTCTGGGGCGCATCGATGTCCCGACGGGAGGTTAGTCGATCATGCCCGCCAGAAAATCAACACCGTACTCAACTCCGGGAACACAGACCCGTGATGGTGATTGGCAAGCGATTCAATGTTCGAATTCAGTCCGAAAATCTGTGCGTTCACTCAGCGTGATTGGCCTTGCTGCGGTGATTTCATTCATTTGCACAGGCTGTGAAGTTGCATCGCATAATGACGAACATCTGGAGCACCACCACAGCCACGACGAACACCGCACAACCTTCTCTGAATCGGTCGCCGAAATTCAATGGCGGTCTCGGCGGTTTAAGTCGAGCGACGTTCCAGCAGATGTTGCGCTCCACGAGGCGAAGCGAAAGAAGTTGATCGATGTCATTCAGCGGCTCCCTGAAGTGGCTGCTGACACCGACCTCAAGAAGCAGGAATGGGAACGTGTCGATGCGATCTCGAAAGAACTTCTGGCGATTCTGCAACCGCCTGCCATGCAACCTGGAATTGAGACATCGGGAGAACCCGAGCGGATCGATCCACTGATCAACGAATTGGAATTACTGGTGCCATTGAGCCGTTCCTCGATTCCGTATACCGACGACACCAAGGCTAAGGATTAATCGTCGACAACTGAAAAACAGGGAAAGACAGATCATGATCACGGCTATTCTGTGGGGTGCCTGCTTACGGATCGCGCAGGCCGCACTCCAGGCAGCGCCTTTCATACTCACTGGCCTGTTCATCACAGGGATGTTGCATCGTTTGATGGGACAGCAGCATACCCGCCGGCTGTTTGGATCAAATTCCATCTCTTCACTGTTTCAATCGTGGCTGATTGGAATGTTGCTGCCGGGCTGTTCTCTGGGGGTGATACCCATCGTGAAGCAGTTGCGCAAGAGCGGCATCGCCGTTGGCACGATCTTCGCTTTTGCGCTCTCGTCGCCGCTGTTCGATCCGCTGTCGATGTTGTACGGGCTGACACTTTCGAAGCCGAGCACGATCATCGCTTTTGCGTTTTGTTCACTGGTCGTTGTCACGATCTCGGGCAGCGCTTTTGATTGGCTGTTCCCAAATACCGAGGTCCTTGTCGAGGAACCTCCCGAGACGCCGCACGGGGTCAAGCGATTGATGGCAGTACTGGTGGTCATGGCCCGGGAGTCCGTGAGTGGTACGGCGGGCCTGATTGCATGTGGGCTGCTGGGAGCCGGCCTGCTGAGCATGGCGCTCCCTCCAGCGAGTCTCGGTCACTCCATGGGGCACGACAATCCCTATTCACCATTACTGATGACAACGATTGCGATTCCTGCTTATGCCACGCCCATGACGGCGATGGGTCAGCTCGGGTCGATGTTTCAGCATGGAAACTCGGTCGGAGCGGCCTTCATCCTGCTCATTTTCGGCGCTGGCATGAATCTCGGACTGCTGGTCTGGATGATCCTGAATTACGGATGGAAGAAGTCCGCAGTCTGGTTTGGATTGATGCTGGTGATCGTGATCGGTTTCTCATACGGAATCGAACGGCCGTTATACCCGACCGACATCGAACCTGCCGATCATACTCATGCATTCGACATCTATTGCCAGCCGTTTCAAGTCGGCTCGCCACCGGTCGATGGCTATCCCGCAGAAATCTGGAGACGCATCAAGCTGGAGACACAACTGCACGAAATTGCCGGAGCTTCGCTGCTGGCAGCTCTGATTGTTCTGGGACTGTTTCTCAAATGGCTGGATCGTCGCTGGGTGATTGAAACATGGCTGAATCGTCAACCCGCATCCACGGGACGCGCAACAAACCTCAAGTGGGACATCGTTGTACCAGGGCCCGTGCTGGCGATTGTTGGACTGCTCATCATCATCGCAGGAAGCGTCGTCGGCTGCTTTGCGTATTATCCAGATCCTGCAGAGACACTGGAAGAACTGAAACTGGCAAAAACAGAAGCGCTCTCTGCAGCGTTAAGCGGCAAGTCAGAAAGCGCCCTGCATTGGATTCCGGTCTGTGAGAGCTGGAACCGTCGGCTTCAGGTCGGTACGTATTTGCGGCACGGCCGACTGAGCGACTACCATCGCATGAAAGCGCGAGTGGTCCAGGAACGGTTGGAAGAACTGGAGCACATGATCACCGACCGCGATCCCCTCGACGAGATTCGCAAACAAGTCGCCGACACCTCGCGAGCTTTTGGACGACTGTCATCGGCCTTCCGTGACGAGTTGTAATCCGAGTATTCATCAGCAGGTTTCGTGCACTCTTGCTGTAAGAAGCGACGAAAGATCACTGCATGCCAAGGTCTGAACTCGATCTTTGGCAACGGAACCCCGCTATTAACGTCATCCAGAATGTTATCTGGCCCTCGCACTCCCGTCTCTGCCAAACTCGTGATTTCACGTGCGGACGAGTGAACGAGACTCGCTGCAACTCTCCCGTTAAAAATGAGCAAAGCTCGTGAAATTGCCATGTGCATCTGATCTACACTATGATATTCAGGCGTTTGAAGAGTGAGGGATCGAGAATGAACGGCCAGATAACATGACACCAAAACAGAACACTGAAGCGATTGCTTCGGCTCGCACACTCTTGTCGAAGGTCGGCTTGCGGATGACCGGTGCGCGAATGGCAGTCATGCGATGGTTGCAGGAGGCAAAATGTCCGGCGACACATGCGGAAATTGCAGAAGACCTGGTTCCACTCGGGTTTGACAAGGCCACCGTCTACCGGAACTTGACAGATCTGGCCGAGGCGGGCCTGGTAACGCGATCAGAATTGGGCGACCATGTCTGGCGATTCGAGCTACGCGATCAGTCCCACGCTGAGGGCGAACTGCATCCTCACTTTGTTTGTATCGACTGTGGAAGTGTCTCCTGTGTCCACGATGACAAGATTCTCAAGGATGCACGGAAGGCTTTAGCCAAGCTCGGTCAAGTCGTGGAAATTCTTCTGCGAGGACACTGTACAGCCTGCCAATGAGCTGACTCCTCTGGCAGATCAAGAGCGCGACGTCCTAAGGCAGCGGACACTCACATGCGGTGGTCTCCATACAGGAGACCACGCTCTTACATCTGCTCGTCCTTCATGGCCTCTTCTCCATGGAATTCACATTCATCGAATCCCTCCCAGGGATCGAATGGATCTTCATAACCAGCCCATGCTTCGGGACCTTCGGCAAATTCCTCATCGGTAAGCAGACACTCATCGAGTGCCGCCGTGAGTAATGCTTCGTCGAAATCACATCCGATGAGAACCAACTCCTGACGGCGGTCTCCGTAAGGTTCGCGCCAGATTGACTTCACATCCTTGAGGAACGCTTCATCATCCGGCCAGTCGTCCTGAGGAGTTGCCGACAGCCACTGACCGAGCGGCTCGCAACCGAGAATATTTCCTGCCGAGGACCACTCACCTCCATAGTCATGACGTGTCGCGAGCCACATCAGCCCCTTCGACCGGACGATACTGGATGCCAGGTCGTTGTCGATAACGAAATCCCACAATCGCTGCGGATAGAACGGTCGCCAGCGCTGGTAGACAAAGCTCCGAAATCCGTACTCATCCGCCTCGGAGACTTCTGCGCCTCGATCCGTGACCAGCCACTGCTGCGATTGTTTCGCCCATTCCTCGGTAAACAAACGCGTGTTCAGAATCTGTTCGAGCGGCACACGGCTACGGTCCGAGCGAAGAATGCGAGCAGACGGATTGAGCAGTCGCAGCAGCGATTCAATTCTCCCTGCGACACTCTCGTCAACGAGATCGATCTTGTTCAGCAGGATCACATTGGCGAACTCGATCTGATCGACGAGCAGATTTGCAACATCACGTGAGTCATTCATGTCGAGCCCGATCTCCCGGTCCCGTAACTCCTCGATGGAATCAAGGTCGTCCTGGAAGTTGAACGCATCAACGACCGTAACCAGCGTGTCCAGCCGTGCGAACTCACTGAGCGTACGTCCCCCTTCGTCCGTAAACGTAAACGTCTCTGCCACCGGCAACGGTTCGGAAATGCCCGTCGATTCGATTAGCAGGTAGTCGAACCTTCCTTCCTGTGCGAGCCGCCCCACTTCAACCAGCAGATCTTCACGCAGCGTACAGCAGATGCAGCCGTTCGACATTTCGACAAGTTTTTCATCGACCCGACTCAGTGATGCCCCGCCATCGCGAACGAGCCGCGCGTCTACGTTCAGTTCACTCATGTCGTTCACAATGACCGCGACTTTGAGTCCCTCACGGTTATTCAGCACATGGTTTAACAGCGTCGTCTTGCCAGCCCCCAGAAACCCCGAAAGCACTGTCACTGGAAGCCTGTCATCACTCTTCATTCATTTTCTCCGAATCGTGTCCTGCGGACACTCGAGTTACTTTCCAGGCGGAATCACTTCCACGGGAAGTGTGAGCGTTGAAAAATGGTGAGTCTTCGAAAACTCTTCCCCGTCGATCTTTCCCGGTCGCAAATCAATGAATGACGTCGTGAGACCGTACATTCCCGATTGAGGCAACACACAACTCACCTGCCCCTCTGAATTACCCTCTGATTCACACTGGAAGCCGTCTGGCCCATGGACGGTGACTCTTGGATTCGCCACCGGGCGGCCAGTGAAGTTGACTGTGAACGTGAAGGCTTCTCGATCGCGTGCCGCGAGGATCTCCAGTGGAAGTCTCTTGCGAGGCAACGGTCGCCATGTTGATGGATCTGCGGATGTATACGCCTTCGCGTGCAACAACGTCCGACTCGACTCGACACCAATGGATGATAGACCACAGTCATGTGACAGCATGTATGTCAACCCTGTGTCGCTGACACCTTCGCTGGCAACCAGAGATTCCGTGCCACCCGCCAGCTGGACTGATTCGTCCCCCCTCTCACCAGAGATTCTCCACAACTGAATCCCGAGAAGATGTGGCACCTGATCGAGCTGCAGGCCGTGATGAGTACAGACGTGTACCCGGCCATCAAACCCGATTGGCTCGGGCACGATCCAAAGGTGCTCAGCTCTGCATTCGCGGAGCAATCCCGCTGCCAGGACAAAAAGCACCGTTACACGAAGGGACTGATGCAACATTCTCTTTCCTTTTCCAGTCACAACTTAACGGACGCATCCTGCCATCGCGGGGACGTGCCAGTGACGCCTGACGAATTGGTTGTGGATCGTCAATGTTGCCCGTGCCCGCCAGGAAGCTTATCCGAGTTGCATACGTTGTGCAACTGCATAGCTTGACATTTTACACACGGTGTGCGGGACATCCTGGGCATCAAGAAGGTGAGCACAGCAATGCGAGCTATCGGGAGGCAGAAGGACGATTCCTTCAATTCGACGCCTGTCGAATCAGACGATTGCAACTGTCGGGTCGTGTAGCTCGGTGGCTGGGATGTGGACTCAACCAGCCCGATACCAGTCAGGACCAACCGAAAGCTGCAGTTGAATGTCGATCTCAATCACCGTTTCATGGCCAACAGGGAGCGAGATCCAGACAACGAGACAGTACGCACAAGAACCGATGAGAAACGATCACATCAGTCACGCATTTGCAGCGGCGCCGACGGGAGACATTCCTCAATGCGTTGGCACCAGATTGCCCATCGTTCTTTTTGATCAGCGGACAGGACCGCATCGACTTCCGTTTGCAACAGGTGAAGTTCGGTAGTGATTCGCGGAGTGAACTCGGAACGAAGTTCTTCCACAGCGGCATAGCGTCGACGCATAATCGCGGCAACTTGCACGGATTGCTCGTCGTTCAATGACAAGCGATGACACAGGATTGGAATGACTCGATCAGGGATTTGTTCGGGTTGACGTATGACCGCCAATATTCGCTGGCGAATAACCAATGCCGAACCACCAACTCCCGCGGCCACGCCAGCACCAAAGATGATGAACAACAATGCCCACTTCAGCCAACTTTGGTGCGAAGTTGTGGCGAAGTCTCTGGACAGAAGCAGCGGAGGAGAGGAATCTGTCATGGCAAGATTTCTGTCAGCGGTGACCACATCAAAGCGTACGACTCGGCAGTCATTTCCAACGCGGGCCACGCAAACCATAGCATCACAGCAGCGGTGCAGCTTGTCGCTACCGCGAACCACAAAGTCGCGTGCAGTGAGTCATCCAGTCGCAACGTTTGATATTGTTGAATTGTGTGTAACACGTCGTCAGCCACCTCAAGTGGCGAAGCGGCTTCAGTACGGGCGACTTCAGCCAGTCGTTCAAAATGTTTCAGCGAATCGCGCCTCATGGAGCACCTCTTTCAAGCAAGCCTCGCAATTTCTGGCGTGCGCGCGACGCGCGAACTTTTGTTCCAATGGTGGTCCAACCCGTTCGTTCGGCAGCCTCGGCCATTGTACATCCATCCAGATAAATCAGTGTCAGTACGAGTCGATCCGGAGGCGAAAGCATCTCAAGCAACTCCTGCACGAGTTCGGCTGCAGCGGTGCTGGTAACCGGTTTCGCAACCGAACCGCGCAGCTGCTCCCATTGTTCTTCAGAGAGCTGCGGTGTCATGCGGCTGTGAGTTCGATAGTTCCAAAAGCGATAACCAACACGCACCGCGATCTTGCGCAGCCAGTGCACGAACGGCGACCTGCCGCGGAAGCTCGACAGGCTGAAGTAGGCTTCAACAAAGACGTCGTGAACCAACGCATCTCGCTCGGCCACATTGCGAGTGAATCGACGCATCTGAGTGCCGATCAGAATCTGGTAACGCTCAACGACCTTACGATACGCCTCACTGTCCCCGCGCTGTGCTGCCGCAAGTTCGACCGATTCGTTCACCTGGTCGACGTGTGTCGTCGCTTCCGACTCGCTGACGTTTTCGCCCATCATTGTCGTGGCACGCACTTCCGCCTTTTGCAGATTCGAGGTTATGGCGAGAACCAGATCCGCAAACGTAACCGCCCGAAGCCAAAGCTTCGGACGGATCAGGCAAGCGTTACTGTCGAACGTTGCTTCCTGCATGGAGCTACTTTCGAGATTGCTCGCTCTGTGGGCGAGATCCATTCCCAGGCCGCCCTGTACCACTCTTCTGGAGATGCGTCATAATCTCTTCACGCGTCACGGCTCCGTCGTCGTTCAGATCGGCCATCGACAACCGTGCCCAAACAGGCGCCGGAACTTCGTCCTCGCTGAGAGCACCATCTTCGTCTGAGTCGAAGACCTGAAACAGCATCAGTGGCCGCGGTCCCTGCCCCCCACCACGAGCCCAGGGCGGTCCACCCGCACCACGCGATTCCTCTGCAAGTGCAGAAGATCCTGTCAATGCGAGAGCAGCTACCGTTGCAACCACACCAAGTTTCCAGTTTCCAATTCTCATTGCAATTTCCTTGATTGTCTTCAGACAGAATTCTCGAATTCGCATTCACTGAATGGCGTTACGATATCAACCTTCTGCGTTGTGCTACGGGGTTCCACCTGCGGGAAGTTCGGACCTCGCAAGTACACCGTCGCTATTACGGTCAAGCGCCACACGCAATGACGAGAATGTCGGTCGTGAGCCGTTTCCGCTGCCACTTGGCCGCCCTGCAGCCACTGCCCAAGACATCGCTCGTATCCGATTCATCGTACGTTTCTTTAGAGCGCATCTCACTTAAGTGTGGCGTCCCGCGGGCATCAAACGACAGCGTCTAACCCATGTTTCGACGCGACACGGAAGTGCGACACGCACTAGAGAAGCAATTTTCGTAACGCTCCCGGCGATTCAAATCGCTCAATCTGATTAGTGGTGAAGACTTCCCAAAAGGTTGCATGCGAATCCAGAATTGCGAAAATTGTTGTGCCGGAAAATGCCAATGACTTCGCAACGTGACGATAACCTGAATGCCTACAAGACCTTCTGGTGTCGAGGCAGTTGCGGTAACTCCGATCCAGCCTGCTAAATTCATCTGACATATTGATGCGTTGAAAGGCTGGTTGCCGGTGACTGCCCGCCTTCGAGTTTCGGCGATGCAACGTGACAAGGAGTTTTGCACCTAGCCAAACCTCCCCAAACCCGTGTTGTTGTGATGCAGGGGGGCATTCACTACTATCGTGGGATGCACCCGAAACGCCCCAATTCGCCTTCGCCACAACGGCGTGACAATCGTCGTCCACCGGCCAATCCTGCTTTTGATCGGCTGATTCAGCGACCGGTTTGTCCTGAAGATGATCGGCCACTTCCGAAAATCGTCGCCAAAGGAGCGGTCTGGCATCCATTTCTGTTTCGTCGACAGCTGGGTGACTTCGATCCCAAAGCTCAACCCGGTGATCTGGTCGAGGTCGTTAACACTTCTGGAATCACCCAGGGTTTCGGACTTTTCAATCCCAAGGCGGAAATTGCGATCCGCCTGTTGCGAACGGGAGTCCATCGGCCGGACGATGTCTGGTGGTCGGAACGGATGGAATCGGCTGTTGCCCTGCGACGGGAAGTTCTGAAGCTGGATTCTGTCACCGATGCCTATCGCGTCATCCATGCTGAAGCGGATGGACTGCCAGGCCTGGTCGTCGACAAATTCGGCGATGTGCTGGTTGCCGAATGCTTTTCACTCGGGATGTATCAGCGGGCCGAAGCGATTCTGTCGATGCTGGAACCGATCTGCGGCACCCGACACGGTGTCATGCGACCCGGCCCGAATTCGATTGATCATGAAGGATTCATGGCGGTTCCCACCGGTTCCGAAGGGCTTCCCGCCAAATCAACGATCCAGGAATTCGGCACGCAGTTTCGCGTCGACTTTGCGGGCGGACACAAAACAGGTTTCTATTGCGATCAGCGGGATAACCGTAAGAAGCTGGCAGAGTTCTGTGCCGGCAAGTCGGTTCTCGATCTGTGCAGTTACACCGGCGGGTTCGCCATTCAGGCAAAAAAACTGGGGCAGGCGGAAGAAGTCACCGGCGTGGAACTCGATGAATCCGCCGCAGCACTCGCACGTGACAACGCCAAGCTCAACAAGCTCAAGCTGAACATCGTCCAGGCAGATGCTTTTTCCTACATGCGTGACATGCTGCGGAACGGCAAGAAGTACGATGTCGTGGTTCTGGATCCTCCCAAGCTGATCCGGTCTCGCGATGAAATCGAGGACGGACGACGGAAGTATTACGACTTCAATCGACTGGCAATGCAACTGGTTGCCCCCGATGGGATCCTGCTGACATGCAGTTGTTCCGGACTGCTGGATCTGGCCGAGTTCTCGAAAATCGTCTGTGCTGCGCCCGAGTTCGGGCGACGCGTTCAGGTCCTGATGAAAGGTGGTGCCGCCGCCGATCATCCGATCGCGACAATTTGCCCCGAAAGTGAATACTTGAAAACGATGTGGTTGCGACTGGAGTAACCTGCGATGAACAAGGCCTTCATGCGTGAACCGGATCAGGTTGACGCTCGTTGCCCACGCTGCCACTCTGTCGGACATGCCGTCGGACCCCAGACACTGAACTCCCGTCTGCCAGAAGAAGCCCGAAAACGACTGGCCGAATCCGCCTACTTCTGTCCCGATGAACGCTGCGAAGTTGTCTATTACGATGATTTTGAAAGTGTCGTCCTGCGATCTGTGATCGCAGGGCCAATTCCCATCAAGGACTCTTCGGCGCCGCTGTGTGCCTGCTTCGGACTGACACGTGAAGAGATCGAAGACGACATCGCCGAAGGGGGAGTCACTCGAACTCGAGCAGCCGTCCAGCGGGCTCAGTCGAACGAAGCCCGCTGCTCGACAATGGCACCGAATGGTCGATCCTGTGTGCCGGAAGTGCAGGGCTATTATTTCAAGTGCAAACAACGCGGCTGAACCCGAGCTGATGGATTTCAGCCGGAAAGTCTGCGTTCCATAAACGGCTTCCGCCAGCGTGACTCATCCGATTGCCTCACCCATGACCTCGATCTACCTCGATCACAATGCCACCACACCTCCTTCTTCCGAAGTGCTGACAGAAGTGTCGCGCGTCATGCAAGACTGTTTTGGTAATCCTGGCAGCCGTCATCACATCGGCCGCAAGGCACGACAGATTCTGGAGCACAGTCGTGAGTCGATCACCCAGATTCTGGGAGCTCAACCGTCTGAACTGGTTTTTACCAGCGGAGGTACGGAATCGAATAATCTGGCGATACAAGGTCTGACGCAGGGACCACCAGGCACAATCGTGCTGTCACCAGGTGAGCATCCGTCCACTCTTGAGGTCTGTCGCATGCGACAGCAGCAAGGATGGCGGCTTCATGAATTGCCTGTCGATTCTGCTGGCCGCTTGATCATCAACGAGCTTCCCACCGACACGCGGCTGGTAACTCTGATTCTGGCCCACAACGAAACGGGCGTGATTCAAGAGATCCACGGGTTGGCGGAAATCTGCCAAGAACGGGGGATCGCACTGCACCTTGATGCTGTCCAGGCCGTCGGCAAGATTCCTGTGAATTTTCGTGAACTGGGTGCGACGACGTTAAGCTTTGGGGCTCACAAGTTTCAGGGGCCACGTGGAGCGGGTGGGTTGCTGATACGCGAGGGAGTCAAGTTCGCATCGCTGATGCAGGGGGGGCATCAGGAAACGGAGCGTCGACCGGGCACAGAACCGGTCGCACTTGTTGCCGGGATGGCATTGGCACTGAAGACCTGGTCTGCAAATGTTGACGACTGCACAGCGCGAGTTCGCCAGTTGCGTGACAATTTTCAGCGGAGGCTCTGCGACGCCTGTTCTCCTGTGGTGGTAAACGGTGTCGACGCCGAGCGCCTTCCCAATACCTTGAACATCTCGTTTCCCGGGGTGGATGGCGAAGCTTTACTGGTTGCACTGGATTTGGCGGGAATTGCGTGCTCGCTCGGAACCACTTGTGCCAGTGGATCTTCCGAACCGGCTCCGATTCTGGTGGCGATGGGTTTGAGTTCCGATTTGTATCGGTCGGCCGTGCGATTCTCGCTGAGTCCCCGCAATACCCCTGAAGAACTTGAAATTGCAGTCCAGCGAATTACCCGCGTCGTTGGATCGCTTCGCAAATCGGAATCCGCGTAGTATCATCTGCCGCGTCAGGTCACTTTGCTTCAGACGAAGGTTGACAATCACGTCGGTTAAAACCGGACGCTAGCGCGTTCCGGCTGATGGGTCAAACAACCATTGACTGGCTGAGTACTGACCACGCGAGAATGTCTGCTCTCGCGCTGATTCTCAAGGAGGAACCTCCGCAAACGGACGCTTGCGAACTCGACTCATGAAGGTCGGTTCTCGATGTTCGATGCGCTGGTGGCTCGCAGCCAATCTGTGATCGCGACAGTGGAATTGTTTGTTCCACTGCCCGAGCAGGCATTTGCCTGCGCCGCTTTGTCGCGTTTGAGCGGTCGTCATCACCAGTCAAATACGGTTGGCGGTCTGACGTTCTTGTCCGGCCCAGAGGGAAGCGGCAAGTCGTTCCTGGCTCGAAACGCCATCCGCGAAGCGCGGCGACAACAACCCAGACTGGTATTCGCCATCGCAGGCGCATTCGACCTCGCCGAAGTACTGGTTCATGCGGATCAGTCGCAAAGTCTGGCCGAATTGCTGGAACAATTCACGCGGCTGAATCTTCTCATTTGTGATGATCTGCAGACGTTGGAAGGAAAGTGCGAACACCAGCGTCTGCTGCTGGAACTGATTGATCAGTTGAGCCAGCAGGGGACTCATATTTTGATCACGTGCCGGAAACTTCCCGGTGAGCTTCGCGATTTTTCGCCACGCTGGGTCAGTCGTTGCCATGGCGGGTTGTGTACGTCACTGCCGAACCTGAGTCGTGACAGTCGAATTCTTTTCCTTGGTCGACTCATTGAAACAGGGAACTCAGGCAATTCACGCAAATTATCAGCAGCAGAACAGCGTCGAACGGAACATTGTCCATTAACGTTTGCCGAACCAGTACAGCCGACGATTGAATGGTTAGCGGATCACGGTCCTGCGTCACCGCGCGATATCGTGACGATGTTGAACCGCTTTGCCGAGCGTTCGATGAAGCGACCTGCGCTGATTGATATTCCACTGCTGCAGCAATGGATGTCTGAAGTACTTCCCGCAGAAGTCATTTCGCTCGATTCCATTGTCGCGGTTGTTGCGAGTGAATTTGGAATCGAACCTGCGGAACTAAGATCTCGTTCACGCCATCAAAGTCTGATTGTTCCTCGGCAATGTGCGATGTTCCTGGCTCGTGAACTGACTCAGCGGCCCCTGGAATTCATCGGCCAGTACTTTGGCGAGCGGACTCATACAACAGTTTCTCACTGCCTGAGTCGCTTGAAGGAACTGCTGCCGCATGCCCCGACACTACGACAGCAAGTTCAGCGTTTGCAGAAGAGAATCGCCGAATTACGCCGCGAAGACTGCGCGTAATTCGTAACAATGCTGCCACGAAGCATTCCGTACGACACTGTTGTTCTCGCTACTATCCGTCACGAGAATCTTGAGTTTGCAGTGTCAGCAAGACTGTTGATAACTCGTTCGCGATTTCCGCGGTTTTCCACAGTTTTGAACATTACCCTCAAAGCGATTCGGAGGAATGTCAACAAGCCCTCAGATTCCCGACCGACTGCACACAGGTTCTCACAGCACAGTCATCATTTCATCAACAGTGGTGTCATGTGGAGTCTGTTTTCTAAACTCCGATCCGTCTTGCGATTGCGAGTTCTCCACAATCGACAATCCACAGTTTTCGAGCCCCTCTAATACCACTGCTGCTGGAATATTCCATTGAAGAAAAAGAAAGCCAGGAAGAGAAACTCACGTTCATTCTTCCGTCGTTGGCTCGATCAATTGACGGATTTCCGGCACCGTCGAATTGGTCGCAGGGGACTCGTTCATCCAGAAATGGCGTCGACCCGAGGCCTTCGGATCGACAATCGTCAACGAACGGTCTGCCAGCACCTGGATGATAGCATCCCAATACAGTCGTTGAACGGTTCCTCGCGGAGATTTGACGTATTCGGCACGCAAGCGTTCCAGCCGAGCGGATGAAGACATTGCCGACGATCGTCGTTCCGAGGCTTTCACTCGAGCCTCATCCAAAACAGCTGACGCATTTCCTGAAAGAATCGGTGATCCGTCTGAACGGTTTCCCATTAACGTTTTCCACAAAGCCTCATCCAGTGTCCAATCTGATTCCAGCGAACCCTCGCCGGCGGGATGGTCTGCCAGAGGCTTCCTGGCACGATTCAACAATCTGACGGCTTCTTCCCCAACCGCTCCCAGAAGAATTCGATCAGAATAGGCCTGGGCCTCGTTGATCAGCAATTCGCGATCCTCCAGGGCATCCGCGACCTGACGATATGCGGGGACAACCGCCTTGGGAGGATGAACATCCAACCATTGCAGATCGACGACTGCGATCCCAAGGTCGTACTCGTCAATACGTCGCTGCAATCGCGCCAGTGATTGACGTTCGAGTTCTCGCCTGCGGTCGGTCAGCAGTTCATCCAGAGATGCCTGAGCTGCCAGATCACGCAGGACTCCTTCTGCGGTGGCTCGCAGCACATCGTCAGGACGTCGAGTTCCACCGAAAACGAATTGTCGCAAACTGCTGACTCGATACGTCACCTCGGCCGTCATCTCGACGGGAACTTCGTCGGCTGTCAGTAACAGTGATTCTTCCGCAGTTTCGCGATCGTCATGAGAACTTGTCCATTCGATGATTCCGGGGCCGATTTCCTCTGGCAACGATCCGATCGGCTTCTTTCCACGCGGGGTCTCGGTCGTTCGGAATCCGATCCCGACACTGCGAACTCGATCAACCGGTTCACGAACCAGGCGTTCCAGCGGCCAAGGCCAGCGCCAATATACTCCTGCGGTCAGCGATGTTTCATATCTGCCAAATCGAGTCACCAGTGCCTGTTGGTCCTCCTCAATCAGAGTGACCCCAGACAGCATCCAGGCGAGAAACACGGCCGCACTTGCGAGTTTGCAGGTCAGTTGCCAGCGTTCCAGGATCCAGAAGATCCAGCGGGACGGAGAAGCGGATGTCGTCAGCCAGTCGACCAGTTCCAGCAGACCAATTTGCCAGCGACTGGCCACTGTTCCTGTCCAGGCGTCAAACCAGAGCAATCGCATGGCATTGATCATTACGGCAAGCGATGCGAGTTCGTGGAAAATCGCTCCCCCGACGGGACTCAGCCAGCCAACCGAACAGGCCAGTACACCAAACGCATTCATCCCGAACGCAAACAGCAGGATACTTTGCCAGATATTGCGAACGAGGGCTCGTGAAAGTCTCAGCAGACCGGGGAGTGGCCGTAACGGATCACCCAGCAGCAGAATATCGCCCGCTTCTGCAGTCAGATCCGCACCCGCGCGACCAATCGCCAATCCGACATCGGCGGTTGCGAGAGCCGGAGCGTCATTCACCCCGTCCCCCACCATGGCCACGCAACGGCCCGATTGACGACTTTGGTCAATCCAGTTTGCCTTATCGGCCGGAAGTTGTTCCGTTGCGACGTGGTTGAACAGTCCAAGAGCTTGAACGACCGCATCCGCCGGTTGCGGTCGATCGCCTGTCAGCAGAGCAAATTGAGAGATCCCGGCATCGTGCAATTCGTGCAGAACCTGTAGAGATTCCGGACGGATTGTTTCGCGAACGCCAATGATGCCGACAACCTGGCCATCGATGGCAACGACGAGCGGTGATTCCCCGGCCGTTTCGCGTTGCTTGAGAAGCGAAGCAATCTCGGCCGAGAATTCGATTTCTCCCCGATCGAGCATGCGGCGGTTTCCCACCACAACCAGTCGCATCGTTTCGGGATCTTTCTCTGAGGATTCCGGAGATCCCGGTAGATCCTTCTGCAGAATTGTGGCAAGAACACCGGCCCCGGCAAACGATTCAAACTCGGTTGGCGTCGCGACTGGAAGTCCGCGGGCCTCTGCCGTCGTGACTAACAGCCTTGCCAGCAAATGTTCGCTCAATCGCTCAGCCGTTGCTGCGGCTGACAGAACTTCCTCAGCCGTCAGGCTGCCTGTCACAACGATTTCACCCAGGGCTAATGCGCCCTGAGTCAGTGTGCCGGTTTTGTCGAACGCGAACGTGTCGACGCGAGCAAGTCGCTCAAGTGATTGTGATCCACGAACAACGACCCCTCGTCGAGCCAGCCAGGCCAGTGCTGCCATCACAGCTGCAGGGGTTGCCAGTACCAGGGGACAGGGACAAGCCACCACAAGCACACCAAGAGCGGGCAAAACACCTCGCTGCCACGTTCCACCAGCAATGCGCCAACCGATTAATGTCAGCAATGCGGCGACCAGGACAGCGGGAAGGAACCAGCGAGCCAGTCGATCCACGGTTCGTTCGAGATCCGCCTTTTTGCTGACCGCCGAACCAACCAGATCTGCGACTTTCGCCAGAGCGGTGTTGCTGCCGATTTGCTCAGCGACAATCGTCAGTGGACCGAACTGATTCAGTGTTCCTGCGAAGACCTTATCCCCCGCTGACTTGTCAACGGGCAGACTTTCACCAGTGAATACACTCTGATCAACAGCGGACCGGCCAGTGACCACCTTACCGTCAGCTGGGATTCGTTCACCAGATCGGACAATCAGAAAATCACCAACGCGAACTTCGCCGATCGGAACATCTCGTTCACGGCCATCGTGTGTCAGATGTGCCATGGCAGGCTGCAAGGCAAACGTCTGACGAACGGCCCAGCGAGCCCGATCGATCGTGTACCCTTCCAGGCTTTCACCAACAAGTGAGATGAAAACGACGAGTCCGGCTGTCTGATGTTCGCCGAGAACGATTGCGGCCAGACAGGCAATTGTCAGCGCCAGATCTGCACCGATTCGACCGGAAAGCAGACCGTCCAGAGCGTGATAGAGAATTCTCGATCCACCGATGACAGCCGCGATCAGGGCGAATCGATATCCGAACAAGGAATTGCGCCAACCTGGAATTCCGAAGACTGTCGCAGTGGTACCGGTTCCCGTGCTGGACGTTAAAAACCAGTCAGCAGCCAGCAACCCAGCGACTGCGGCTGTCAGCACATACAGGGGTGCGGAAAGGTAATGGAAACTGCTGCGAGTCTGGCTGCCAACCGCCAGCGGATCGCCGCGTAACATTTCGCACGTTGATTCAGGAATGTAATGCATAGGCCCCTCAGTCTACGGAGTGGCCAGGGGCGCGTGCCAGACCTAATAACATCCGAACGACTCCTCCGTGTCTCTGCGTCTCCGTGAGATGACCCTTCTTCTCTTTTTGGTTCTCACAGAGGCACGGGGGCACGGAGAAATGCCATCGATCATCGAGGCGGCATGAGTGAAAGACGTCAGGTCAATTCGGACAACTGGTCGAGTGCTTCCTGCATCTCGCGGTGATGACGCTGAGCCTGCAGCACATAGCGCTGCAACGAACTTTTTAACTCTGGAACGGAGTCGAGATGTTCAGCGTCAAGATAATGCTGGACGGCTGCCAGGGATTTCGTGAGCGTTCCCAACCGTTCGCGATGCCGATTCGTCAATTCCTTGACGGAAGAACGTGCTGGCTTGGGAGAATCTTCGATTGGCCCTGTACGAAGGGTTTTCAGACTGAGTGACGCCGCAGAGACTTCGGCCTGAAAAGGGCCCAACTGAACGAGGTCACCGAAATCGAGTGACTGAAGCACGGTTGCCTGTTCATTCACCCGCAATGAATCATCATCCGCCAGGTTGATCAGCCACAAACTTGTCGGAGTCCTGTACAACGCCGCCAGCACTGTCGGGATGTCAGCATGATCGAGACGTAATTTACACTGCGATCCGCAGCCAATCAGGGTCAAAGGCCGGTCGACGGGCCAGAAATTGTCGGATTGTTCCACCCCGGCAAACGTCAATTGGACCTGCGGAACGTCGTTGGCCAACTCCACACTCTTCCCCAAGGGATCAGAACCCATAAGCGAATTGTCGCCGGTTTGTTGAGTTGTGAGTGACGGAAGATCGTCTGATTCGATGATCGAGAGTTGGAAAGGACCGACCAGCACGGGTTCTTCGCCAATCCAGATTCCCAGAGCTGGCGATTTCTGGCTGGGCATGCCGAGCGTACAGCAGAACAATCGTCCGTCGATCCACTGCAGATACAAGTGCCGCGGCAGAACCGCCGGGTGATCAAACGGAACATCACAGGTGGGACTTCGACCAATCAGGATAAAAGGTTGATCCAGGCGAACAACCTGTGCTTCATGCCCCGTAATTTCGACCCGCAATTCCGCAGTTGTTCGTGCGCCGGATTCCCGAAGAAGTTGCTGACGAGCCGGGAAATCACCGTTCGGGACGGATACAGACCTGACAGTTTTGACTTCGGAAACCGTTTCTGTACGTGAGAAGGCCGCGACAGTGTCGGCGGAGTTTTGAGAATTTTGCCGCAACATCATTCGGCGTCGGCGTTGCACAGCCATTGCGTCGCGCACGGGTGGGGTCTCACATCAGGCAAAAGACTTGGGCGGAGCAACACTCCATTCGGGCTCCATCACCAACGTAATCGTGCGCCATAGGGTCTGGTCTGTCAACATGTTCCGACGGCGGGGAAGGAACTTATTGATGCGTCTGTAGCGATTCGAGGGGTTGTCGGAGATACGCAAGCCGGGCACAGGACCCTTGACCCCACCGGCGCAGTCGATGGACCGCCTGCCCTATTGCTTCCGATTACGTGATCGACAGGTGACTTCTCCGCAAAGATCGGTTGCGCGTCGCTGTTTCCTGTGGGAAGCACGGGGAAGCACCACCGCAGGACCGTGACATGGCAATTCGGCAAGATTCCGTGTTTAATCAGGAATTCACAACCTGATTTTCTCCCCGTTTGAACTGTGGGACACTCTCTGGTGTTGCTCGGTTCGAACGGTTCCGCCCCCTGCCTCCCACGCCTCAGGAGATCCTCCCGATGTCTGGTGACAACATTCAGAGTGTCCTCCAAGAAACCCGCAGTTTTCCACCCCCGGCGGAATTCACTCGCCAGGCGAATATCTCCAGCGAAGCTCAGTACCAGGAGATGTGGCAGCGAGCCAAAGATGATCCAGCCGGATTCTGGGGCGATCTGGCTCAGAACCTCGACTGGTTCAAGAAGTGGGACCATGTCATTCAGGGAGATATGCCCGACACCAAGTGGTTTGTCGGCGGAAAGATCAATGCCAGTTACAACTGCCTGGATCGTCATCTGACCACCTGGCGGAAAAACAAAGCAGCGATCATCTGGGAAGGGGAACCCGGCGATACTCGCGTTCTCACGTACCAGGACCTGCATCGCGAAGTCTGCAAGTTCGCCAATGTCCTGAAGAAACTGGGTGTAACGACGGGCGACCGTGTCACTCTGTACATGCCGATGATTCCCGAACTGGCGATCGCAATGCTGGCCTGTGCCCGGATCGGTGCGACACATTCGATCATCTTCGGTGGTTTCAGTGCCGAAGCGGTGGCCGATCGTAACAACGATGCCAAGGCCAAGCTGATTGTCACCGCTGATGGTGGCTGGCGACGTGGCAAGGAAGTCCTGCTGAAGCAAGCAGTCGACGAGAGCCTGGAAAAGTCTCCGACGGTCGAACGGGTTGTCGTGGTCCGACGGACCGGCATGCCGGTCCATATGATTCCAGATCGCGACTACTGGTGGCACGACCTGATGTCCGATGTCGACGCGGATTGCGATGCGGTGGAACTCGACGCCGAACATCCGCTGTTCATCCTCTATACTTCTGGAAGTACCGGAAAGCCGAAGGGAGTTCTGCACACAACCGGTGGCTACACTCTCGGTACGATGATGACTTCGAAGTGGGTCTTCGACCTGAAGGAAGAAGATACTTACTGGTGTACCGCCGATATCGGCTGGATCACTGGTCACAGTTACATCGTTTACGGTCCGCTGGCCAATGGTGCCACGACGGTGATGTACGAAGGAGCCCCCAACTGGCCGCACGACGGACGGTTCTGGGAAATCATCGAAAAATACGGCGTCAGTGTTTTCTACACCGCTCCAACCGCCATTCGAGCCTTCATCAAGTGGGGCGATCATTGGCCACAGAAGTACGATCTGTCCAGCCTGCGTCTGCTCGGTTCGGTCGGCGAACCGATCAATCCGGAAGCCTGGATGTGGTATCACCGCGTGATTGGTGCTGAGCGCTGTCCGATCGTCGATACCTGGTGGCAGACAGAAACGGGTGCGATCATGTTGTCGCCACTACCCGGCATTACAGCGACGAAGCCGGGAAGCTGTACTCGACCACTGCCAGGTGTTGTTCCCGACATTGTTTCCAAGGAAGGCGAGAGCCTGCCAGCCAACAGCGGTGGTCTGCTGGTGATGCGACAGCCATGGCCGTCCATGCTGCGGACGCTGTATGGCGACCATCAACGATTCAAGGACACCTACTTCAGCTCGATCAAGGGCTGTTACTTCGCGGGCGATGGTGCTCGCAAGGATGAAGATGGGTACATCTGGGTCATGGGTCGAGTTGACGACGTGCTCAACGTTGCCGGGCATCGCCTGTCGACGATGGAAGTCGAATCGGCACTGGTGGCTCATGAACGCGTGGCGGAAGCGGCCGTGGTCGGATTCCCTCACGATATCAAGGGTGAAGGGATCTGCTGCTTTGTCAGCCTGAAGAGTGGCGAAGGGAACGATCAACTGGAGCGCGAACTGATCGCACATGTCCGCAAGCACATTGGTGCACTGGCGACACCGGACAAGATCCGATTCAGTGCGGCGTTGCCAAAGACCCGCAGCGGAAAGATTATGCGACGTCTGCTGCGAGACATCGCGGCCGGGCGGGAATCGGCTGGTGATACAACGACTCTGGAAGATATCAGCGTTCTGGCGAAATTGCGTGAACAGGAGGAGTAATCCCCTCTATGGCTTCGATCAACGAGCCGCGCGAGGAATCACCGACGAACGTACGCTGGCTGATGTTCGGCCTGGCGTGCGGGACGTCGTGGTTCCTGTATTTGCACCGTTACGCATGGAATATCGTCGGACCGAAGATCCAGGAAACCTACCAGTTCGATAACACCGAGTCGGGTTTCGTCTTCTCGTTGTTTTACTGGACATATGCGGCCGGACAGATCCCCAGTGGCATCGCCATCGATCTGTTCGGCCCTCATCTTTTCCTGGGGACCAGTATTATCCTCTGGTCCATCGCCCTGATCGGGTTCGGACTGACCGGTAATCTGCCGTTGATCGGGTTGCTACGACTTCTGTTCGGTACGGCTCAGGCAGGTTGTTATCCGGGACTCACCAAGGCGACTCGTGTCTGGTTTCCGTTAAGAACACGCACAACGATTCAGGGTTGGGTTGCGACCACGTTCGGCCGGTGCGGTGGTGCCATGTCGTCGATCATTCTCGGTACCATCCTGATGGGGTGGTGCGAGTTGTCATGGCAGTCGGCGCTGTGGGTGATGGGATTGGCTGGCCTGGCGTTTGGAATTTCCTTTCTGATCCTGTTTCGCAATTCACCGTCGGAACATGCGGGTGTCAACGATGCCGAACGTGAATTGATCGCTGAAGGAGAAGCCCCCCAGTCGCTGAAAGGTTCACTTTCCTGGAAACATGCCCTGCGCAGTCGCAGCCTGTTTTGCTTTACGATCCAGCAGTTCATGGATGCGGGTTCGGACGTGGCGTTTGTCTACTTGATCGGGAAGTATTTTCTCGATCGTCACGGACTGGATATGAAAAGCGTCGGCTGGCTGACGAGTCTGCCATTGTGGGGTGGAGCACTGGGAGGAATTGCCGGCGGGTGGCTTAATGATCGGATCATCCGATCGACCGGCAACCGTCGCTGGTCACGCAGCGGGATTGGTTTCGTCGGTAAAATCATCGGTTGCGCGATGCTGTTTATCGTCAGTGGCCAGAGTGGTGCTGTCGCTGCAGGAATCGCGTTGTTTCTTGCCAAGTTCTTCAGTGACTGGAGTCAGCCAACCGTGTGGGGAACCTGCACGGATCTCGGCGGAAAATGTTCGGCGACGGTCTTCAGCATTATCAACACTTCGGGAACGATCGGTGGGATTGTGATGCCGATCATTTTCGGAACCCTGCTGGACTGGAACACAACAAAGCACGAGGTCGCGGAGAAGATTGTTACGAAGACCGAATGGGCACCGCTGTTCCTGTTACTCGCAGCCATGTATTTGACGAGCGGCATCTTCTGGTTGCTGATTGACTGTACAAAGTCGATCGATACGAATGATGCGGGAACTTCCAATGTGTGACTGAGAAGGGATTGTTATCCGGATTCGCCATTCCACAATTCGCTTCAGAAGAGAAAGTGGTTTCGCCCGAGAGACTGATGACTCATTATCACACCAGCAGGGAAACTTGTGATGAGCAGAGCAGCGACAGAGTACCGCTACAATAGACTCACCTGGCCCGAAATGAATGATGCGATCGGGATGCAGAAACTGATTATTCTGCCGACGGGTTCCACCGAACAGCATGGTCACCATCTGCCGATCGACGTCGATGTCTTCCTGTGCGAGTCGGTCTGTCACGAGGTTGGTCGCCGCATCCCTGACAAGGTGCTGGTTCTGCCTCCAATTTCCTATGGCCTGAACCGACACCACATCGATTTTCCCGGCACGATTCATATCGAACCCGATGTGTTCATCAACTTTGGATTGAACATCACCAAGAGTGTCGCTTACCACGGCTTTCAAAAAATCCTGATCGTCAACGGCCATGGTTCGAACTCGCCACTGATCGACCTGATTGCCCGCAAGACGGTCCTGGAAACCGAATCACTGTGCTTTGCGACAACCTATTTCTGGTTCCTGATGGAGGAGTTCAACAAGATCCGCGAATCCAAGGTCATTGCTCACGCCGATGAATTTGAAACGTCGCTCTACCTGCATCTGGCTGGTGATCGAGTGCAGATGGACAAGGCCGTAGAAGACAACGATCGCATGGGCGAATTCGTCAGCAGTGACAGCACGATGAACTACTTCGTGCGTTTCAACGATTACTGGGGCCGCTGGACCAGGAGCGGCGTCCACGGGGATGCCACGAAGGGAACCGCTGAAAAGGGCAAAATCATCTTTGAAGCGGCAGTCAATGGACTGGTCAAACTGGTCGATGAACTACGTGCCTGGCCGATCGAAAAGCGAGCCGACATGCATACACATCCGGTACAAAGCCAGATCCAGTGGTAGCACTGACAGGAAGGCTGGTCATTTCATGTGCAGTGACGACATGGCGAGTTCGTGGACATCCGTGACACAGTACAGAGCTGTCGCAACGACAGCGATGGCAACGATCCAGGCCAGGCGGGTCATCCACTTTCCCATTCGTGTGGCTGGCAGCATGGCTGAATCAGGAACAATTTCCTCAACCTGTTCCAGCGCCACGAGCACACCGGCTCGTTTGACTTCCTGTCGAGTCACCCGGACTACGTAAGTCAGTTCCCCGACGTTGAGCTGTCCCAGTTTGTCCCCGTCCGTCGGCAGCTGCTCGGGAACCATCACGCCGAATCCCGACAGAGATACCTCCTGTACGTGGCACGGAATGCTTCGGCTTCCAATCACAAGCATGCCAGCGGATTTTTCCTGAGGCAGCGGGCAGCGAGCATACTGTCGTTTGTTCCAGACCATGATGGATCGACTTTCAGAAGGAGATCTTCTCACCGATGTACGGAATTCAACTTGCCCCTGGCCGATGGAGAACGCGAAGGAACGGGTTCTTTCATTTCGATCGGCAGGATACGCAGCAGTTCTATTTCACCGTCGACCATGCGAAAGAAGATCTCGGCATCGTCACTGCGGATTGATCGTACCTGCGGCAGGCCGTCGACCTGCGTTGTCGACAATGTCGGGATCGACTGGATTGTCTTTGTGAGGCTGGTTATGGCATCGGCTGCTGCAGAAGTCGACAGTGATCTTAAACAGGCTGAAAACGTTCGCAGGTCATCTTCGGCAGGTCGAGTCATCCGGCAACCAGCGATGCCAGTTGGCGATTGAGCAGATGTTGGAAACAACCACGGAACGGTTTCTGAAGTCAATGGTCGTGAACGATGCGAATTGGCAAGTGCAATGGCTGTCTGGACCAGCTCACGCCGATCTGTCACCACCACGGCGGATTCGACGGCATCGGGCTCGCTTGCATCAATACTTCCGTCGAGCGTCAGCGAAGAAACAGACATGGCCGTCGGCAGATCTTCTGAGTCATCGAGTGAGACCGAAATCATTGGCAGCGGATGCTGTTCGTCCGATTGCGGTTTTGTGACCATCGGGGAAGGTGGTGTCCAGGAATCCAGCCAGTAGCTGACGATGGCATCCAGAGTGACCGGATGAGCCGCGGAGTGTGAGATTCCTCCGGGTGCGAAGGCGACGCAATAACCGATCGCCAGAATCACGCCGACAGCACAACATCGAGTGGCCAGGTTGACCCAGGCCTGAGTTGCGGAGGGACGCTTGGCGACAAGTTCCTCGATTCGCTGCAGGACAACCAGAAAGCCGTCGTATCGAGCTTCCTGATGGAGGATACGAACTTTGAATGTCGTGGCAGGGGTGACCAGCCGGGCGATTGGTTCGCCCGTCCACACGGTAGCGCGTGGAACGACGACAGAAAATCCACCGACAGCGATTTCAATCAGACGACAGTTCAGCCGTTCTCCACCCAGGATAAGAGTGGCGGCTGATTGGTCCGTAGTCGGAGGATCAACGAATTCATTTCGATCAGCGGGGGAACTGAATAACATGCTAAGCCTTCGAACCTGTCCCCCAATCGGGGGCATCGATACGAGTGAGTTGTCGACTCACCGTTTGGGCCAAGGCAAAATGGCCTCACTTAATGGCTTTCACCCCCTTCGGGCTGACGATGAACGCAGGCTTCTGCACGACCGAATTGGGTGCACTGGCCTGCTTCCATCGCCAGCCCGAAGGGGGCCGAAAGAGTTTGCCTTGGCCAAACCTAGCTCATCCCCGGCGCGATGCGTTGTTTTTTTTCAACAACGGAAAACTTTGAGCGTTCCCGCTCTCAAAGGTGACATTCCGTTACCGACCGTACCTGGCAGCACGGGACTGGCGCGTCCGATTCAAACGGTTATGGCCATGCAAAGCGTGCAGCAGAAATTCCGCGAGACTCGCCATAACCCCTTCTGCAGAATCTCCTTGAAGCAAGCCGGGCTCGATCGTCTTCGCCAGTTGCTCGACTTGCGTCCGAAAGCCCTTGATCGCGTCGACGCGTCGCACAACCTCGTTTGCCGTTAGAGAATCATCCAGATCCAGAGTCTTGCCGCTTTCGAAAAACTCGACGACGTTGCGAAATTGCTTCGGGTTCAGATCGTGCAGGTCGAAGACATTCTTAACCGCTTCATCGATCAATCGTTCAATCAGTTGATCCTCCTGACCCGGCTCGTCACTCATGGTCAGTTCCAGCTTGCCGCGAGAACTCGCTTCGAGCTGCCACAGATCCGCGGGTCGAGCAACGACAGGTGATTCAGCCGCGATGGCGCCCCTGCGTTCGGCCGACGAGATCAGATTTTCGTAATTGGCAATCGACATTCGCACACTGACACCCGAGGCCTGATTGACGTGGGGACTGTTGCGAGCGAGTCGGGACGTTTCTTCGACAATCTCCTGCATGAAACTGGGGACGACGACTTTGATACCACCATCGCGACTGGTCCACGCGTTCTCGGCCGTGATCTGCATGCCGAGTTCTCGAGTCACCGGATAGTGCGTCCGGATGACTGAACCAATACGATCCTTGAGGGGTGTCACAATCCGGCCGCGATTGGTGTAGTCTTCGGGGTTGGCACTGAAGACCATGCAGACATCCAGATTCAGCCGGATCGGAAATCCGCGGATCTGGATATCTCGTTCTTCGAGCACGTTGAACAAACCGACTTGAATCTTGGGACTCAGGTCCGGCAATTCGTTCATGCAGAAGATTCCGCGATGACTGCGGGGGATCAGTCCAAAGTGCAGGACTTCTTCACTCGACAGATGTCGTCCTTCGGCGTGCTTGACCAAGTCCACTTCCCCAATCAGGTCGGCGATGGTGACATCGGGGGTAGCGAGCTTTTCCTGGTACCGCTCGTCGCGACCGATCCAGGCGATCGGAGTTTCATCACCATGAATGGCAATCTGATCACGAGCGAATTTTGACAGAGGGCAATAGGGATCATCGTGAATCTCAGACCCGGCAACAATCGGCATGACATCGTCCAGCAGCGATGTCAGCATTCGCAGCAACCGAGTCTTCCCCTGCCCGCGCAGACCCAGAAACAGGATGTCATGTTGAGACAATATCGCGTTTTCGATCTGGGGGATGACGGTATCTTCGTAGCCAAGGATTCCTGGAAACAGAGGTTCGCGCCGTCGCAGCTTTCCCAGCAGATTCCGCCGCATCTCTTGCTTGACGGATGTCGAACGGTATCCCGATTCGCGCAGTTCGCGCAATGTTCCTGGTCGATCTGACATATGGCGGAAGCTCCAGTCGATAATGAATTCGAATGAAACGGGGGAAACTTCCGCCCGTTTGCAATCTGAACCTGACCACTGATCTTACCCGCCTGCATCGTCAACCGCGATGAAAATGGCAGAACAATCAACCAAGAAGACTTCACCACAGAGAGCACGGAGAAGCACAGAGGATGAAGTCTGTCACGCAGTGAATTGTCTTGTACCCGCTGATGCAGGTAAACCCAATGATAAATGTACGACCATCAGCCGGAACGCGCTAGCGTCCGGTTCTGGCCTGTATGCATGACGCGTCGGGTGGCCGGGTCTGGACTGAGGCTTTGCGAAGGAAGGCCCGGTCATCGTGTGGAGCGCACATTCCGGGACTTCGCGAAGACGCTCGAGTCCGCTCGAGTCCCGGCCACCCACCCTAACGTCCAGTTCTGGCCTGTATGTGTAATCCGTTGTCCATCGGAACCGGACGCTAGCGCGTTGCGGCTGATGCTGGTATCGCAATTGACGTCGGATTGTACTTCGCACGGTGATGTCAAATCCGACGGACAGCACCATCAAGCACGGTGACATTCACAGCGCTGGGGTCAATGAAGAACATCTATGTCGGGCCAAAATCGAAAAATCGTAGACCCGACCCCTGATCGCGCTCGTCAAACTCGCGATATTTCCGTGAAGCGCTGGAAATCCCTGGATTGTGACGAACGCAGCGATAATGTTCGTGAGCCGTATCGTCAGTTTCGGTTACTGTTGAAATTCTGCGCAGCAACACCGAACAGAGCCGTTTCCAGGAGATGACGTTCGAAGAATGCGGCAACAGCTTCCAGTGGTGTGTACTGGAGCAGGATATAGTCGCCCGGCTGGATGACGATTCGTTCCGCCAGATCGGTCCTTGCCCGGTACAGGTCGATCTTGATCGGGATCTCGCTGCCGTCTGGAAGTTTTCTCAAGACGATCGCAGTACTTGGGCTGATCGACACATCGTTGTTCAGTGCCGAGACTCCACCGACCGATCGCGCCCCGCCGGTACCTCGAGACTGGGCGAGCGAAAGTGCTTCGAGAATGCTGAGATCATAGTCGCGTGGCAAGGTGAATTGTCCGCCACCCAGCAGCCCGCCTGTGTAGAAGACTTCGGTGTCGCGAGATTCAATGAAAACGATATCGCCATCGTACAGTACGACATCTTCGGGGCGGATGTCTGCAGTTTCACCGGGGCCAAGCTGGATCGGAATTCGAATGACTTTGCGCCCATCGAGTGTGTCACCACCCGTCAGACTGTGACCCGGATCGAACTGGCCGCCATCGGTCGGAATGGTTCGTTCAACTCCGGTCCCGAACGGCAGATTGCCAACGGGGATGCTGTGCGGGGACATACCGTAGGGAAGGCCTCCAACCGTCGGACCGTTTCCTGCGGGAGGAATCGCGGAGCCATCCATGACAGGTCCATGCGTCATTGATCCCGGAGGAACGGACGATTGATTTCCATATTGCGGCTGAAACTGTCCATATCCTGTGTCGATAGGAGTGGGACCCATTCCGGGACCATAGAGACCACGATCTGCTGGTCTGAAATTCGGGGGGCTGGTGGGACTTGGCGAATTCGTTGCAGCTCCCGACAGCGGTGGAACCGTATGTGCCCCAAACGAAGTTTCGGGTGATGGAGATGTTCCATATGCCTGCTGTGGCAGGGTATGCCCCAGAGGAGTCGGTCCCGCAGTAATCCCCGGTTGCGAACCAACAGCATTAGGTTCAAACGCGACCTGCGCATTGACGGGTCGATCTTGCCAGATGCGTGATGGTTCCAGGGGAGTATTGGAATTCATCGACGGATTGGGTGGGTAATATCCGTTGCGCCCCGGAGTGGCTTGCGCAGCGATCTGCTGAACGTCGCGTCGGTCAGACCCGACATACAACGCTCGGACGACGTTTTGGGAGTGGAGATACCCAGCATCCGTTTCGGGTGATTGTCCGCGGATAATGGGGACTTCCTTTGCGGCACCGGGCTGCATCAGCAAGGCAGGATTCAAGTCCGTCGGCCAGCGCGGGTCTAGTGTTCCTCCCTGAAAGTTGCCTCGCCGCCGAATGATGTAAACGGCGTTTTCCGCATCCAGACCGGGAAGACCGTCGGACGCTGTCAGTGCGTTCAACACGTCATTGCAATAGGCCGGAAGATTGACGACTTTCCCCGTACCCCGTTTGGCCATTCCGATGTTGATCTGGCCGGTGGAACCGTTCGACTGTGGTTCCGAACGCGAATCCTGTCGAATGACCAGGACGCGGTAATGGCGAGGGCGTTGTAGATTGACCTGCACTCGGTGGAAGTCGGGACGGATCAATTGACGCGGCTGCAGATAGGCCTGCCGGACCCGTTCCTCCGCCTGGATCAGCGTGAGTCCCCGCAGATTAACTGAGCCGACAGCGGGTAACGAGATTGTACCGTCCTCACGTACCGGATAAGGCAATCCGAAAGAGGGGGCCGTTTCATTATTCATCGGGAAGTGTACTGGCGGAGGATCAGAGGCCTTACCAATGAAGCCTTCGACATAAATCGCCAGAACATCACCAGCATCGATCAAGTGAGCAGGGGGTGAGGCTTGTCCGAGCAATGAGGGATTAATAGTGCGGCGTGCACTTCGCTCGCCCTCCTTCATCTCGGGAGAGAGGTAACGGGCCGGGATCCCTTGAACAGGACGGAACGCAGCGCAACCTGTCTGCAACAAAAGCAGCAGACAAAGTCCTGCGAAAAACCGTCGCCGGGATGCTCGCATCGCCATCCGATCCTTTACCTCAAAAGCCACACTGCACACCTTCGCGCGATTGTGGATTCACGCAAGGAGGGGTTTTGTATGCGACAGTTGAGTTTGGAACGAAGTGCGAATTTATCAGACAGCAAGGCAATCATTACGACGCAACATACTGATGCAGAAACACGTTGCGATGGTCTGGCGACTCGTGATCGACTCGCGAGATTCGAAAAAAAGAAGGGATGGCGAGCGGTCTTCGGCAAGAATTGCCTTGGACGTTAGCTGTCGAAATTGCAAGGGTTTCTTAATCGGGCCCCGCTCCTGAGGAACATCACGCCCGTACCAATGCCAAGTCGGCGGAGTGTGTTCAGAAACACGCGAGGATTCGGTCGTGCGGCCCAAGTGGGCCAGCAGTTCACCCAGCCCGGGCCCCGCGGCGCCCCGCGGCCTTGGAAATCGATGTAAAAAGAGGATCTGAGGCCTGAAGGGCCGCGCGTTCTTTTCGTCTTTCGATTCGCAAAAAGGAACGTCCGGCCCTTCAGGCCTCAGGAAGAGGTTTGGTGGGATCAATTCCAGGGCCGCAGGGCCCTGGCTGGGTGAACTACTGGCCCGTTGGGCCTCCTGATATCATCATGGTTGCACAGGACATCCTGCCGTTCGAATATCGATTCGGCTGAACTGCGAAACACCGCTGTTTCTGCCATCTTCGAGTCCGACGTTGTAGCCCGCAAACCATTCTTCAACGCGGGGTTGGCCGACGCAGGATCGGTAGTACGCCGTCCAGTATCGGGATGGCGGACGATTGGGCGGAAGCGGACCACGACCTTCCGCGAGATCAATATAGGCTTGCACAAATCCAGCGGCAAAATCTGCCGAAAGAGGATGTCGACACTGCCGCCGATAGCGAGCCAAAGCCCGGATACCACAGTTTTTTCCGGTCTCGCATGTCACCAGATCGTCGATGCATGCACAGTACTTCAGCGACGGAACCCAGCAGGGTGCGCAGTTAGTACAGCGCCGATTTCCGACCACTCCGGGACCGTAACCTGGGCCGCAATTGTTCATTGCGCAACCCTCGGCCGCCACGCAACATCCGATCGCCATCAAGATCGCTGTTGTTCGGCTCACCTGAATTCCTCCCTGCGTCTATGCGACCGGTCAGGCCGCTCCAGCATTCGTTCCAATTGCTCCGACAAAGCTAGTTCGTTTATCGGAATGGGTTTGAACGATGTCGACGGATTCCCTTTTTGGAACGATGATGCCGATCGTGCCGTTTGTGACGGGTGGGCGGATCGCAAGAAGTGACGATGATCGTTCAGTGACGATTCCATCAGCAGGCAACAGAGCGAACGACGAACACTTTTCGAAGATTGAAAGCCAGTTGATAAGCTCGCTTTCGGGTAAACGTTTTGACACAAACGCCCCAACGACGTATCTTGATTAGTCGATGCGTTGACTCGGCTGGCAATCTTTCGTCCGATGCGTGGAACAGGAAACTCCCTTCATGTGGGCTTCAATTCGCGATGCTCGTTCCCTGTATCAGGCATCCTCACTCGATCGGCGGACGTTTCTGCTGGCTGGCGGGGTCAGTTGCTTTGGTGCGAACCTGGCATCCACTGCGCTGGGAGCTGGCACAGCGTCCGAAGCGACGGGGTCTGGTCGACGCAAGATTGCAAAATCGGCGATCATGATCTGGTTGTCCGGCGGCGCGTCACACATTGATACCTGGGACATGAAGCCCGATGCTCCTTTGGAATACCGCGGCGAGTTTCAACCGGTCGCCACTTCGGCACCTGGTATCGAACTCTGTGAACACCTGCCCTATCTGTCGAAACAGGCTCATCATCTGGCAATCGTCCGGTCCCTGGGCGACTTTCACCGGGGAACGGGAGATCATCATGCCGGTTACTACACGAACCTGACGGGGCATTCGCCGGATCCGACGTTTCATCGATTACTGAATGCGCGTACCCCATATCCAACCGACTGGCCGTCCATGGCATCGGTTGTCGCAATGAAGCGTCCGCCTCATCCGAGTCTTCCCAACGCGATCACGTTGCCTCAAAAGGAAGGGGCTCCCGAATACACTCGGCCCGGCCAGTTTGCCGCACGCCTGGGTATCGAATACGACCCACTCTTCGTTGATGGATCTCGCACCCAGCCGCTCGACTTCACCGTCCCGGCTCTGGCCCTGCAAGGTCAGACGACCCGCGAGCAGATGGCTTCGCGACGGGAACTGCTGGCGACGATTGATCGAGCCCAGCGAACGGCCGAACAGTCTGTCGCCTTGTCCGACTATCAGAAGCACCAGCAGAAAGCATTTTCGTTACTGACATCGCGCGAAACAAAATCGGCGTTTGACATCGCTGCAGAACCGGAATCAATCCGGCAGAAATATGGCAGCAGTATCACAGCGACATCGATGCTCATGGCCCGACGGCTGGTTGAGGCAGGGGTACCATTCGTCACTGTTTTCTGGAAGGCTGATAAGGAACTCGACACGCTTTGCAAGAGCGGAGGTGGCTGGGACACGCATGGCAACAACTTCAACTGCTTGAAAGATCGACTGCTGCCGGAATTCGACAAACCGTTCGCCGCTTTGCTGGACGATCTTTACCAGCGAGGTCTGCTGGATGAAACGCTGGTGATCGTGACGAGTGAAATGGGCCGTCGCCCGAAGATTGGCGACCCTCGATCAGGCGGAGTCTCAGGTGCGGGGCGGGATCACTGGACTCACGCCATGTCGACGTTACTAGCTGGTGGCGGGATCAAAGGTGGGCAGGTTTACGGTTCAACCGACAAACTGGCCGAATACCCGAAGGACAATCCTGTCGGAGCTGAACACATCGCCCGGACGGTGTTCCATTCGCTCGGCATTGATGATCTCTCTGCAAAAGATCGCGAAGGTCGCCCCTTCCATCTGATGGAAGAGGGGCGAATCCTGACGGAGCTGTTTTGAAAAATCGAACGGGCACCTCTAGTAGCAGCCCGTGGTGAAAGTCGTCGGGTGGCCGGGACTGGACTGAGGCTTTGCGAAGAAAGTCCCGGTCTTCGTGTGGAGCGCACATTCCGGGACTTCGTGAAGACGCTCCAGCCGCGCTCCAGTCCGCTCCAGTCCCTGCCACCCCTCGAGTGCGGGTCGCACTTCCGTGTCCCTTCGAAACATGGGTGAGAGGCTGTCGTTTGATGCCCGCGGGACGCCACACTTAAATGAGATGCGCTCTAAGCCGCCCGACTCGAAGCACCATCCGAGGATTCTAACGCGGGACGGAATCGAGGTTTTGAAGTTGGCGTTCCGGAATAATCCGTCCAGCATCCCGCCTGGGTGTCATATAACTTACAGCAGCGCAGAATCTCGCGCATAGCGCGCAGGCTCCAACGGTATGTGACGACCTCGCTCGCCTGTTGTGACTCGACTTTCTTTTGAGCTTCCAGCAGATGGTAGGACGGAATCGATGGCTGAATGTGGTGAGCCGTATGGTCCATGATCCAGTGCATGGATCGGTCCATGAATGCGGGAAATTGGCAATGCACGGAAGTTTGCACCTGCCGCATGGTCCAGTCGCTGCGAGGTGCTTCATCGAACCAGTGAACGTCAGGATGAGTGTGGTGAAGAAACTCCGAGAATGAACTGAGCATACTGGACACCACAAAGGGAACGGCAACTCCCAGGATCAGCGGTCCGCATACGGCGGTGAAGTCCGTGATCGAAGCTCCCGTCAGCCGTGATCGTGCGGTGACCACAGCGAGCGATAGAGTTACCAGCCAGGCAACAACAAGTAGAAAGTCGACCCAATATCGGGATCTCATTCGGTCTACAAATTGGCGTCTGGGAAAGAAGCGACGTTTCCACCAGACCTCGTAACCATAATAGAAAAAGTGCCCGGTGAATGTTCGGAACAAGCGATAACGCAGTTGTGCGAACCACGACAGTGATTGAAATTCGTTCAACGAAAGTGGTTCCCAGACATAGTCGTATCCGCGGCGATTGGTGTACAGATGATGCACATGATTGTGCCCGTATTGCCAAAGGCTGTAGTTGTGCAGCGAAGGAAGAAAGGCGAGTGTCCCGAGCAGACGGTTCAGCCAGCGGTTAGGAGTCAACGACTGGTGGCAGGCATCGTGGGCCACCGTGACTAATCCAGAGATCCAGAATCCAGCAACGATACTGCAGGCAATTCGCTGACGCAGATGTGGCGCGGCAATCGTTCCTGCAATCGCCAATGCATAGCCACAGGCATCGAGCAGGAACAGCGCCAGACCGTGACGATACGATCGATGCTTGAGACTGATCAATTCCGACGGAGCAAACTTCATCGCGTGACTTGCCTGAAAAAATGGTTGTGTGCCCGCCGTGAACCAGAATGCAATTCGCTCCGCATGCTTTACGACTTCAATTCCGCCTGTCCTGTGCGCGGTGCATAGATTTCGTCCTTGCGGATAATCGCAGCAGCTTCCAGCATCAGTTCGTTTGGTACTTCCGTGAAGGCAATCACCGTCAGGTCAGCCAGGCCTCGTTGCAGCAACTGGCGAACCGGGCGGCGCAGTTGAGAATCCACCAGCAGTGCGACTTCGATTCCCTTCTGGCCGGCATCGCGCAGGACGTTGGCCAGTCGGATGATCAATGCTTCCAGTGCTTCGGGACTGATCGCCAGCTTCTTATCCTGCTGGACGCGGCGCAGTTCCATCTCCAGGGCCTGGTCAAACAAGATGCCGTGAATCTTTCCCTGCTCGTCGACAAATGGATCGCAAATCGCTCGAGACAGATAGATTCTGGCCTTCTCGGCCAGTTCCGCCGGGTCCTTTGTTGAAGGAGCGTTGTGAGCAAGGCTTTCCAGAATGCGCGTCAGATTCGTAATCGGGACTCGTTCATCCAGCAGCAGCATCAGCACGCGATGGACGGTTCCCATCGACAACATGTTCGGGATCAGTTCATCAATGACTGCTGCTGATGTCTCACGTGCCTTGTCGATCAGCTTCGCCAGATCTTCTCGGCTCAACAGTTCTCCGGCGTGTCGACGCAGGACTTCTCGCAAGTGAGTCGTGATGACGCCCGGAGCATCGACGACAGTACATCCTGTCAGCTCGGCCTGTGACCGATCGTTCTCACGAATCCATTTTGCAGGGAGACCAAACGCCGGGTCTTTTGTTTCTGTCCCGGGGAACGGGATCCGCGATCCTGAGGGATCGATCGCCAGAACATGATTAAGCATCAGATTGCCGCGTCCGACCTCCTGTCCGCCGACGAGAATCCGGTATTCCTGGTCCTTCATCTGATTGCTGTCACGGACCCGAACGAGAGGAATCCACAAGCCGCACCGCTTTGCCAGATCCTTACGAACAGTCGCAATCCGCTGTAGCAGTCCCAGGTCCCGCTTCGGATCGACCAGCGGAATCAGTTGTCGGCCGATCTCAATACAGGCGCGGTCAGTCTCCAGGAATTCCGCAAGGTGTTCTTCCATCGGAGAGAGCGGCACGACGGGGCGTTCTGGTTCCGCAGCGGCAGGAGGATTCTCTGCTGCCAGATTCAATTGTCTTGCCGCGTACCAGAGGATGGCAGACATCACAACAAATGGAAGCATGGGCATTCCGGGTGTGACGGCCAGCAACAGCAGCAACCCCGCACCGATCTGCATTGGTCGTGCCTTGGAGAAGAACTGCCACGTGATTTCCGTTCCGAGCCCCATCGAGTTGGCCGACTTTGTTACCAGCATACCGGCGGAAGTCGCAATGATCAGTGCCGGGATTTGCGAGACCAGACCGTCACCCACGGACAGGATGGAATACGTCTGAATGGCCCGCATCACAGGCATACCATTCATCAGCCCGATGATGATTCCACCAAGCAGGTTGATCCCGGTGATGACCATCCCGGCCACAGCATCGCCACGGACGAATTTGCTGGCCCCGTCCATCGCACCGTAGAATTCGGCTTCCTGCAAAAGATGAGCACGACGGCGCTTGGCCTCGGCATCGTTGATCGCGCCGGCATTCAGATCCGCATCGATCGCCATCTGCTTTCCGGGCATGGCGTCCAGAACGAACCTGGCGCCAACTTCCGAAATACGCGTGGCCCCTTTGGTGATCACGACGAACTGAATGATAACGAGGATCAGGAAGACGACCAGTCCGACCACCAGGTTTCCGCCGACAACGAAGTTGCCGAACGTTTCGACAATCTGACCTGCGTCTGCCTGCAGCAGGATCAACCGTGTGGTCGCCACGTTGAGTGACAACCGCCCCAGGGTGAGAAGCAAGAGCGCCGAGGGAAAAACGGACAATTCCAGCGGCTGTGCAACACTCAATGTCACCAGCAGCAACAGAATTGTGACCCCAAGATTCAACGTGAGCAGGACGTCCAGCAGCGCGGTCGGCAGCGGCACAATCAAAACGACGAGAACCGCCATCACAGCCAGCGGAAAAATCAGCTCGCTGCGTGGATTCAGAATCAGAGGTTTTGCCACCCCGGTCGACATTTCAACACCTTTATGAGGGAAGTCCCTCAACGCAAATCGATGATCATCATAAAGTCGTTAACATACGATCGACGCGATCGGCTTCTGTGTCCCGACCTCGCGAAAACTCAACCCCGCGATCGGCACGGGTCGCCTGACCCCGCCGAAACCCCCGACCGAAGGTCTCCTCTTCGTCTTCTCTTCTCTCTTCTTTTCCACCATCATCTCACCGCCAGCGAATCCAAACCTATCAGCCGGAACGCGTAGCGTCCGGTTCAGTCAACAACGAAACGCATTCGAGCTGACGCGGTCACGCAATCGTGATCGGCGCGGGTCGCGATCGGCGCGGGTCTCCTGACCCCGCCGAACCTCCAACCGAAGGTCTCCTCTTCCCTTACGCACTGACACCCCGCAATCGATACACATAGCTCAGTACTTCACTGACCGCGACATACAATGACTGCGGAATCTCCTTCCCAACTTTGACCAACTTGAACAGAGCCCGTGCCACAGGTTTTCGCTCCACGACCGGTATCCCGTACCGCCTGGCCCTCGCCGCAATCTGTAAGGCAAACTGGTCTCGCCCTTTCGCGATGACCACAGGAGCTCCCGTGACCCCGCGCTCGTATCTCAAGGCAACCGCAATGTGGGTCGGGTTCGTAATGACCAGCGTCGCTTTCTGCACGTCCTGCAGCATGCGTCGTT
>CAZSTW010000004.1:112520-130247 GCA_964609845.1 uncultured Planctomycetaceae bacterium
CGTCGTTGAGAAACAATTTCGCGAGCCCGCTGGCGGCGGCGAGCCACGATGTTCGGGTCCCCTTCGTCGTCTTTACGTTCACGCTTCATTTCTTCCCGAGACATACGCAGTGACTGTTCATTGCGATACCACTGGTAGCCGTAATCGATCGCCCCGATCACCACAAATACGGCAGCGGCAGCGATGCAGAGTTCCATCGCAATTCCCCAGCCGATCGAGACGGCCTGAGACAACAGGCCACTTCCCATCAGGGCGATCTGTGTTCCTCGGTCGCTCAGTACCCACCAGACTGCCGTTCCCAGCAATCCCACTTTGGCGACAGCCATGCCACCGCGTAAGAGACCTTCGGTCGAAAGGATCTTGCCCCAGTTTTCGGCCGGATTGATCTTTTCCCACTTAGGCCCGAGTGACTCGGTGTTGATGTGGAGTCCCGCTTGAGCGAGATTGGCGGCCAGGCCGACAGCGAAGACAGAGGCGAGTAACCCACCCGTCAATTCGAGCCCGCGATTCATCAGGCCGGAAAAGATAGCCGGGACATCCTCAATCGTCAGTTCAACGCGAGGTCGACGCAGATGTGACTGGATTTCGTGACTCAATCCCGCTGCGAGATTGGATCCGCTCCACCAGATCCCGACGGTCCCGGCCAGCAGCAAGAGTCCGTTAATCAATTCGTGACTGTACGCAAACTGTCCCCGCGCCCGCGCTTCATCGCGCCGACGCTGTGTTGGTAACTCGGACTTATCAAAGCCCTCTTCGGACATTGCGTTATCGACCGTTCAGGAGACTGGAAAAGCGGAGAAGCACATGACTCATCTGGGGCGCGATTTCTGGCCAGAGCATCAACGTCGCCGCCAGACCGATGAAGATGCGTAACGAAAAACCAATGGACATCAGGTTCAGTTGAGGTGCGATGCGTGACATCACCCCCAACACCAGCGAGGTAATAAACAGGCAACAGGCTATTGGCGCGACCAGCATCAGTCCCCATTCGGTGGCAGATGACATGGCCTGCATCTGCAAGGCCACCGGAACAGCAAGAATTGACCCGCCGATGGGCTGCCTTGCGAATGACGCGTGGAGTGCAGCAAGAAATACGTGGTGCACGTTTTGAGCGAAGAAGACGACAACCCCCAGCATCTCGAAGACTTCGCCCATGACGGTCGTCATCTGGGGTCGCGATGGATCGGTGATGGTTCCCAGCGTCAGTCCCATCTCCTGGCTCAAGTACTCACCTGCCGTGCGAAACGGGACCAGGAACAGGCCAAACGCGTAGCCCAGGGCACAGCCGATGATCGATTCGCGGGCAATCGCCAGTCCGAACGCCAGCCATGGTTGATCATTCATTGCGATCACGACGTTAGCCGAGGTCGTCTGCGATTCTCCGAACCAGAAACATGTCAGCGCCAGGGCCGTTCCTGCCTTCACCGTTCGTGGGACGAAACGCCCTCCCAGGTACGGAATTGTCGCGACAAATGCCGAGACCCGTGCCAGGATCAGGCCGAATGACATCACCCATGTTTCGAGCAGGCCGTCCATTCAGTGTCCAATCTGCGCCGCGCGCGAAAACATCTGGACCATGAAGAAGATCGACATCTGCAACATCCACGGCATCGAAACAATGAACAGTCCTGCCAATGCCAGGATGCGTGGTGCGAAGCTGAGCGTCTGCTCCTGAATATTTGTGACCGCCTGAAAAATGCTGATAGCCAGCCCCACGATCAGGCTGATTGCCAGGGCCGGCGCGGTCAGCAGCACCGCGTGATAGAAGAACTCACGTCCGAGCGAAACAGCATCCAGTTCGTTCATGGCAGTATCCTCTATCCGAAACTCTGATTGAGTGACAATGCCACCAGATGCCAGCCGTCCGCGAGAACAAACAGCAGCACCTTGAACGGGGTGGAAACAATCACAGGCGGCATCATCATCATCCCCATGGACATCAGCACCGTGGCAACCACGATGTCGACGAGCAGGAACGGGACATAGATGCAGAATCCCATAAAGAACGCTGTCTTCAATTCACTGATGATGAACGCCGGGATCAGCACGGTAATGGGCGTTTCTTCCGCTGTGGAAACTTTTGTCCTGGCCATGTGAATGAAGAGCGCCAGGTCATGCTTTCGAGTTTGTCGCAGCATGAATTCCTTGTGAATAGCCGCCCCTTTTCGGAATGCTTCGACGCCGCTGATCTGCTGATTCATGTACGGCAGCACCGCTTCGGTGTTTAGCCGAGTCAATGTCGGTTCCATGATGAAGACGGTCAGAAACAGGGCCAGGCCGATCAGCACGCTGTTCGGCGGGATTTCCTGAGTCGACAATCCACGACGCACAAACGACAGCACGATCGTGATGCGCGTGAAGCAGGTCAGACACGACAGTGCGGCTGGAAGCAGAACGAGGCTGCCCAGGAATATCGCCATCTGCAGTGGTGGCGAAAGACTCTGTACAAACCCCGATTCACCGAAGCGTTCCGCCAGTTGCTCAAAATTATTCATGGGGACCTCCTAGCTGGCGGCTGCGGTGCGAATCCGCAAATCGAAGTCCTGGGGAGGTGCCGTGGCAACCGGCTCTTCTATCGGTACCTGCTCGTCAAGTACTTCTTTAAATGAGGCTGGCAATGCGATCAGCGATTTCAGACCTGTTGCATCGGTGCCGGCAACCATTTGCGTGTCGCCGATCTTGACCAGATACAATACGGCGCGATTGCCTAAAGAAACGCTTCCTTCAATCTGCATGGCCTGATTGACGGCGACATTCCCCTGCAACTTCATGAGCCAGGGTTTGCCAAGGTAAAGCGAACCGACACACAGGACGAGAACGAAGACCGTCCCCAGTGTCAGTCGCAACAGCATCGCACCGGTGTTCGGAGGTTCGGGCCATTGAGGCGAGTACGACAGGTTTTCGGACTCTGCTTCGGCGGTTTTCACACCTGTGGATCTGGTGGTAGCGGCTGGATCAGCGGCGCGCACGTCCTCGGGTCGCATCCATGATGCGGCAATGATGATCAGTAGTAACCCAAGAACTCTCATCGGACACCGCCTTCCCTGGCTGGTGTTCGTGGTTGCGTTCAACCACCTGAACCGGACGTATCTGTAATTTCTGTGATGCGAATCGCGAACTGATCGTTGACAACGACCACCTCGCCCCGAGCCACCCTGACATTCTGCACGATCAAATCGACCGGGTCGGAAACCTGTCGATCCAGTGTGACAACGGAACCAATATCCAGCTTGAGCATGTCTTCAACCGAAAAGTCGGCCCGACCGAGTACCGCTTCGGCGTCGAGGCGGACACCGTACAGGTGATCCAGCGACTTCGCGGGTGACGTCTTACCGGGCGTCATACTGGAAAATGCGGGAGCGCGCGCCGCGACTTCTGCGGCCGATTCCTTGTCGCGATTCAACTCGTGTTCCACGGTCGCCATCACGGCATCGAGTGCTTCCGTCATTTCGAATCCTTTCTTCAGTGTCGCCAGCAGGCTGCTGTCAACGTTCAGCATTAAGCGAGGTCAGGCTGCTTCCGGAATCGGATGGTTCCTGGGTTCAATCACGGACTCGACTTCAAAAGCCTGTCGGTTTCCGACGCGACCAGCCCAGCCCAGAAACTTTGGTTCGCCGCGGACCGATGCCTGTAGTGGATCACTGACGCGCTGATCGAGAACGACAACATCACCAACTCGTAAACGTGCCAGTTGCGGACCAGTCAGTTGAACTCCTCCCAGCCGAACTTCAATCTCGGTCTGCATCTCAAGAATCAACTGTTCGAGCTTCTTGCGACTCACTTCACCTTCCGGTTTCGTCGAACGCACCGGAAGGTTGAACAAGGCTGACAGGTACTCGCCCGTCATCATCCAGCACCAGTACGATTCCCCGAGTGACGTTTTGACCGTGGAACGACAGACGACAATTGGTTCCGAGGGGCGGAACAACTTGGTGCGTCGCAGATTTGGTTCCGGGTCGCCAGGTTTCAATTCAATACCGTGGTCGTCCTGCCACGATTCATTCAGGCTTTTCAGAATCGTCTCGACCACGAAGTCTGCCACGGATGATTCCGCGGGAGTGAGATCCCGTTCCGTGGGCAACGTCGTCTGTTGGTCACCGATCAGTCGAGCGATCAGGTCTTGCACGAGAGGATTGGGGAGTGCGATCAGCGAGACCGAATCATTTCCGACCAGTTGTGCTCCATAGCCGAGTGATTTGTCGCTCCACTTCGCCAGCGATTCGGTGGGAGAGACAGTCGACGAATCTTCGTACTTAAACTCTGCGATGACGGACATCGCACCAAACAATTCACCCAGCAGGGCATTAGACCGTCCCAGCCAGCGAGCCAGTCTGGTTCGCAGTTCGGGGGCCAATCCTGGGGGCCGAGTGAAGTCGTGAGCGGTGATGGTCATTGCACGTGGAATTCTTCAAACAGGATGTCCTGGATTCGTTCCTTACCGTCTGTGAACAGCAGTTGATTGAAGTTGTCCTGGATTTCACGGCGCAAGCGATTGACACCCACCTTGCCGCGAATGTCTTCCAACGTCTTATCTGCGAGGTGACTGGTGAGCCATGTCTGCAGAATCGGCTTCCGCGATCCCAGGGCAGTCTTCACATCCTCTTCATCAGCCCCGTCAGCTTGCAGCGTCACTTCCAGCGAGAGGTATCGCGTCAATGTCGGATCATTCAGATTGACGACAGTCCGTCCGAAGGGAACAAACGTTGGTCCATCGACGGGGGCCTTGGCCTCAATCGGCTTGCCGTGAGAATCCGTCGCACCGTGTCCGCCCGCCGCGTGATCGTCCTTTTTCTTTTCCTTCTTCTTATCGTGACCCGCATCGTGTCCAGCGTCCGTTTTGGGAGCTTCCGCCCCTTCGTGACTTTGCCCCTTCATCATCTGAGGAATGGCAACACCAGCGGCTGCCGATGCCAGACCGACTCCACCCAGTAATGCGATTTTCTTGATGTTCATGGGACTTACGCCAAAAAACGGCCATTTTTTCGCCACCAAATGGGCAGCGCAGGCCTGCCCGCAGGGACCGCCTATCGAAATCATCGGACACCCGAGGCGTCGACCTTGAGGATTTCGGTGACTTTTCCGGTAAAAAAGACTGGGAGGCCTGCGTCGGCTCGCGTGCGTTGCACGGAAGTGCGCGCTGTGTTTCACAATGATTCAGTCTGCGCGACGTATAATACTGAAACGATCTAGTAATGCTGTTTTACAACCGCCAGAAGTTTCGATATGATCCATATTGGTGTGTTGTGTTGCAATGTTGTCGCTTTTAGTGTGTTGTGCTGTGGAGGTTCCATGTCAAGCAGCCTTCCAAGAATTCTGACCGTCTTTTTTTGACGTTCGTTGCGTGTGCAAATCTCAGTGTATTGGACATTCCTGCAGCTTTGGCGCAATCCAGCAGTTGTGGCGAGGAGACAAACCCCTGCGCTTCAATGGGAGGATGTAATTGCTGTTGCTGTGACGGTGTATGGAATGTGGACTGCCCTTCGTCCGATGTGGACGGTCCGTGAAATCCAGTTGGTACCGTCGTATTTACGGTCTTGTACTGGCAGGGAATTGGGGGTTCGAATGGTTGTGTTGGACCAACGCACCTAACCGCCAATTTTGTTTGCTCGGGTGGAACGTTTCCATGGCCAGCATGTACATGCGGGCTCCAGCGGTCGACGGGGACGTGCGGGGGGAACGCGCAAGCGGCATGCCCAGGAACCGGCGCCTGTTGGACAGCTGTTACCCTGAAGTGCATAGGATGCGGATGCTAGCGACTTGCTGATAAAAGTCGATTAAATTGCGGTGTCTCTTTAGTAACGCACCGCCTCAACATACTCTTTGGCGGCTTGCATTTCACGAATCGACTGACAGGTCGCCAAATCCCAGATTCGGATCATGCCGTCCGCGCCGCCACTTGCCAGTACCTTGCCGCAGGGTGAATAGTCGAGCCCCCAGATGCCGCCTTGCAGGATTGGAGGGCAGTCGAGTTTCTTCTTACGTGCAATCGACCAGCGCTCGATGCCGCAGTCTTCGTTGAAATTCGACTTCCAACCGATGGCGAGTTCACTCCCGTCGCGCGACATGGTCACGGTGGATATTCCCCAGTGCGCCCTCTGGTACTTCCCGACCCGCTGCGCCAGCACATTCTCCAGGCTGGGGAGTTGCCAGGCGAACACCTGGTAATCACCTCCAGATACCAGCAGATCACCCTTTTTTGACACCGACAGTGCTCGTCCCCCGCTGACTTTTCGGGGACCAATCTCCTTGAAACTGCCCGTAGTTTCCGACGGCGGGTCGAGCAGAGCAGCGACTTCCGGCGGGTTCAGCTTCTGACACCACTCGCGAACGAGTCCCTGGTCAATGTCGCCGACAACCATGACGGCGACATCAAGCCGGGCAACCCCTTCACCGAAGAAGCCTTCATTTTCAAGGTCTGCCAAACCAGCGACCACAGCATTCAACAGTCTGGCGACCTGCTTATCGATCTTCTCATCATCCCAGTCATCGAATTGGGTCGCTAATGACAGTTGTTCGTTGAGTGCCTCGAAGTGCTCTTCGCCCTCTTTTGAATAGGCCCAATCACCGAACGACCATCGCAGATCGTCCTCAGTCTGATCCCGGTATCCATCGGAATGGTACTTCTTGAGCGTTCGCTTCAGCGCCTGTTCGGTATTGCTGAGTGGATACAGGTACTGTGCCGCGTCATTTGTCATCAGGCCAAAAACGTAGAACTTTTCCTTGGGATGCGCCTGGCGCACCTGGGCGAAGGCCTGCTTCGACGCTTCGTATACGGCCTTGCGAAGTTTTGCACTCGTGATGGACTTGCTCATACCGGCCCGCACCTCCAAGCTCCATGGGAACCACGCTGGGTCCACATAAATGACGACCGATTTCTTCAACGTGTCAATCGACTGTGGGACCGGCAGCTGACTGTACCCCTTCTTGAACGCTTGCAACGATCCCCTCAACGGGCCGAGTAATCAGGGCAAAGTTTGCGTTGCCGGGTAGTTGCGTCGGCTTCCGAGTCGTAGAGTATTGTGTGGAACTGAACGGCTGTGGGTACAATCTCCATCAGTGGTGTCATCTCCAGCTGGTCGCTGCCGGCAGGTATGTTGATACGCAGACAACATTTTCAGGTGCATCTTACAGACTGCTTTGCTTTTTCTACTGGCCGTGAGGAATGTCCAATGAGTCGTTCAAACACTGGCGGAGCTCGCAAGCCGGCATCGAAATTTCCGCAACTGCGCAAGCAGATGCAGAAGAATGCCATCACCAAGGGTGTGCAAAAGACTAAGGGACACCAGCCGAAACCGGGAAAGAAGCTTCCATGAACGACATGCTGAGCCGTCGGGATTTGCTGCGTGCTGCGACAATCGCAAGTGCCGGGGTGGCTTTGGGCCGAAGGAGTCATGCCGAAGAACTGAAGGCAAAGATCCTCGACACAAAACTCATCAGTTGGAAGCCGCCACTCTATCATGGCTGGCCGACGCTGGCCCGCCGCAAGAACGGTGAGCTGCTACTCGTCTGGTCGGGCGGCCGTGAAGCCCATGTCTGCCCGTTCGGACGGCTCGAATTGATGAGATCGCAGGACAACGGTGCCACATGGCGCTGGCCGCAGGTCCTGCTGGATGGCCCGATCGATGAACGTGATGCTGGAATTCTGGAAACCGCCAAGGGATCAATCCTGATCACAACTTTCACCTCCCTGGCCTATCAATCGTTGCTGGACAAAGCAGAAGCAATCCCCGCAGGAAAACCCGGCGCGTGGGAAGATCTCAAGCTGCGCGAATGGCGAGCCGCACATCATCGGATTACTCCCGAACAACGTCAGGGGGAACTCGGGACCTGGATGATCCGTTCCACAGACGGTGGCATCACCTGGTCTGTGCGATATCCCGTTCCCGTCAACAGTCCACACGGTCCGATTCAATTGTCGGACGGGCGACTGCTCTATTGTGGTGTCGAACTCTGGAAGCCGGAAAGGCGGGTTGGGGCCTGTCAATCGACGGATGATGGTCAGACCTGGCAATGGCTCGCGACCATCCCCACGCGCGAAGGGGACGATCCTCGGCACTACCATGAATTGCACGCTGTCGAAACCAATGACGGTCGAGTGATCGCGCAGATCCGCAACCACAACAAATCGAATGCTCAGGAAATCCTTCAGACAGAATCAACCGATGGCGGCAAGTCATGGTCGATCCCTCATCCGATCGGAGTCTGGGGGTATCCGTCGCACCTGTTGCGATTGAAGGATGGCCGGTTACTGATGAGCTATGGACATCGCCGTCCGCCCCTGGGAAATCAGGCACGCATCAGCCAGGATGGGGGACGGACCTGGAGTTCGCCGATTGTGATCAACTCTGATGCCATTTCGGGCGATATGGGGTATCCCTCAACCGTCGAATGCGATGACGGCATGCTCGTCACGGTCTGGTACGAACTTCTGAAAGATTCACCCAACGCCCAGCTTCGGCAGGCCCGCTGGCGTTTGCAGCAGTAGTCGATTTCAACCTGATCAATCTGGCGGCTCCATGATCGCTATGGCTGTCGCCGTAACATGGGTGGACGCATCAGCCCGAACGCCGCCACGGTTCCAACGGCAGTCGCGGTCTGGATGAAATGTCGGCGCGATTCTTGTGGCTCGATCAGAGTGCAGCTCCCTGTTCCAGCAGCAGTCTTGCGACCTGACGCCCCAACTCCACGGCTTCCGTCGCGGAAGATGTCGCGGAAGCGGACCATCGTTGACTACCATCAAGCGTCAGGATTACCGCTTCCAACGTGAGTGAATCACCGGCAGCCGTGGTACAGACACCGAGCGGCGCATGACAACCCGCTCGTAATGTACTCAGCAGACTCCTCTCGGCCGTTGCAGCCGCCATCGTCGCCGGATCGGAAATCAACGACAGGATTTGACGGACCGCATCGTCGCCGATGCGACATTCCACTCCGACGGCACCCTGGCTGACCGCAGGGAACATCAGCGGCGGAGCCAGCTCATACGAAATCCGGTGACCGAGACCGAGTCGCGAGAGCCCCGCAGTCGCGAGAACCAGGGCGTCGTATTCCCCTTCGTCAAGTTTTCGCAGCCGTGTTTCAACCTTGCCGCGCACTTCGCTCAAGACCAGATCATTGCGAAGGAATCGAAGCTGCGCCTGTCGACGTGGACTTCCCGTTCCCACACGTGCTCCCGGGGGAAGTGCATCAATACTGGCTTCGCCCGTAAAACCCTGTGGAAGCACAAGTGCATCAGGAGTCGTACCGCGAGTCGGCGTGGCCCCCAGGAACAGCCCTTCGACCGATTCGGTGGGAAGGTCTTTCAGGCTGTGGACCGCCAGATCGGCGCGACCATCCAGAACCGCCGATTGGACTTCACGTGTGAAGACCCCAAGGCTGCCCATGTCGCGCAAGCGCTCCGTCTGAATGCGGTCACCCGCAGTCGAAACGTGGACAAGTTCCACAGTCACCGACGGAGCGGCCTTGCGGAGCAGATCGGCGACATGGTTAGCTTGCCACAATGCCAGATTACTGGCTCGGGTGGCGATCCGAATAGTTTGCAAGGCTGACACCTGAACAATATCTCCTGTCCTGCCGCCGCATTGCGGTGATGCACGACGTACTTCACTTCGGGTCAGGCACGCGGCGGACTGACGGCCACCACGGCCACAACGACACGACTGGCTCCGGCTCGCTTGAGCACTCGCGCGGCGGCATCCGCCGTCGCACCGGTTGTCAGAATGTCGTCGACAAGCAGGATCGACTGTCCCTGCACTCCAGCACCCACCACGTGGAATGCATCTTTCTGCTGCTGCCGGCGCTGGACCGGCGGACTTTTCGCCTGCTTCGGAGTCCAGCGGGCTTTGGCGAGGATACCCGTCGCCAGCTTGACCTTCAACCGGGTCGAAATCTGACGTGCCATGGTCTCGGCGGCATAGTGCGGCCGAATCAGTCGCTTTACCCAATGTTCCGGGACGGGAATCACCGCATGAAAGGCTTTTTCCGATAGCAAATCATACTGACTGTCAACGAGCAGATCGGCCAGAGTCCGGGACATCAGCGCGCCAGAGGGATTCTTTGCCATCAAGCAAGCGACACGCAGGCTGTCGCGGTAAAGCCCCATCCGAATGACGCCATCGAATGCGTAATTCTCGCGATGACACAGGATGCAATGATCGGCGGCAACCGTGTATGGCCCGACCGGAGCCCCACATCGACGGCACGCGTTGCGCTGGCCAGAGTCCAGTTTGCTCAAACAATCATCACAAAGCGTACTTCCTGCGGTCCTGACGATTCGATGCGGCATCTCTGCACGACACATCAGACAGGCTGGCGGAAAAACAAACTCCATCGCAGCGCACCGAACTTCTCGAAAAAGCTCGATGATCTGCGACGACTCTGGCCGGTGATCCAAAGGAAAGATCGACATGCTCACTCCCGCCGACAGGGGCACTGTTGAGCGTAACCGATCACCAGTTCCTTTCGCAAATATTTCGTCAGGTCAGACGTTGCTCTTCGTTGAACCATCCTTCCGAACACAGTCGACATAGTAACTGCGACGGCCATCGATCGTCTCTTCGACGAGTCCGTGAATATCCGTGTCGAATCCCGGGAATTTTTCGTTGAACATCCGTGCGAACTTCAGGTACTCCACGATCGTCTTGTTGAAGCACTCACCGGGAATCAGCAGCGGAATCCCAGGTGGATACGGCGTCAACAGGACGCTGGTTGCCCGACCTTCCAGTTCGTCGATTTCCACCCGATCAATTTCACCGTGAGCCAGCATGCCATAGGCGTCTGATGGCTTCATCGCTGGTTGCATGACGGACGTGTACATTTCCGTTGTCACGCGAGCCACGTCATTTGCTTTGTACGTGTCGTGAATCTGCTGTGACAGATCCTTCAAGCCGATCCCTTCGTAGCGCGGATAGTTCTGGCAGAATTCGGGCAGGATTCGCCACATCGGCTGGTTTTTGTCGTAGTCGTCCTTGAATTGCTGCAGGGCACTCACAAGGGTGTTCCAGCGTCCCTTGGTGATTCCGATCGTGAACATGATGAAGAACGAATAGAGCCCCGTCTTTTCGACGATGACGCCGTGTTCCACCAGATAACGCGTCACAATCGAGGCTGGAATCCCCGTCTTGGCGAACTTCCCGGAGACATCCAGGCCGGGTGTGATCAATGTCGCCTTGATCGGGTCGAGCATGTTGAAGCCAGGGGCGAGATTTCCGAAACCATGCCACTTGGCATTCGCCTTCAGCAACCAGTCTTCACGCTCGCCGATCCCGTCGTCTGCCAGCTTCTCGGGACCCCAGACCTTGAACCACCAGTCCTTGCCCCATTCGTCTTCGACTTTACGCATCGCGCGACGGAAGTTCAGAGCTTCCGTGATCGATTCTTCGACCAGTGCGGTTCCGCCTGGTGGTTCCATCATCGCTGCCGCCACATCGCAAGAAGCAATGATCGCGTATTGCGGCGAAGTCGACGTATGCATCAGGTACGCTTCGTTGAAGACGTGTCGATCCAGCTTTTGCGTTTCAGACTCGCGCACCAGGATCTGCGACGCTTGCGAAATACCAGCCAGCAGTTTGTGCGTCGAGTGCGTCGCAAAAATCATCGAATCTTTTGTCAGTGGTCGATCTTTCCCAATCGCATGCATATCACGATAGAAATCGTGGAATGCCGCATGTGGCAACCACGCTTCGTCAAAGTGCAATGTCCCGATCTTGCCATCCAGCAGCTTCTTCAACGTTTCCACATTGTAGATAATGCCGTCATAGGTACTTTGAGTAATCGTCAGAATGCGAGGCTTGCGACCGGGGTGCTTGGCCTGAGCCGCCTTGGCAAACGGATTCGCTTCGATTTTCCGTTGAATGTTCTCCGGGGTGAATTCGTCGAGAGGGATCGGTCCGATGATCCCGAGATGATTTCGCGTCGGAGTCAGAAACACCGGGACCGCCCCGGTCATGATGATGGAGTGCAGGATCGACTTGTGGCAGTTTCGGTCCACGACGACGATGTCACCGGATGCGACGGTCGAGTGCCAGACCATTTTGTTGGACGTCGACGTTCCGTTGGTCACAAAGAAGCAGTGGTCCGCGTTGAAAATTCGCGCGGCATTGCGTTCTGACGCGGCGACTGGACCGGTGTGGTCCAGCAACTGGCCCAGTTCTTCCACTGCGTTGCAAACGTCGGCCCGCAGCATGTTTTCACCAAAGAACTGGTGAAACATCTGTCCCACGGGACTCTTCAGGAACGCAACCCCCCCCGAGTGTCCTGGACAGTGCCACGAATATGAACCGTCGTTGGCATATTCCACCAGAGCCCGGAAGAATGGAGGAGCCAGGCTGTCGATGTAGGCTTTCGCTTCACGAATGATATGCCGGGCGACGAACTCTGGCGTATCCTCGAACATGTGAATGAAACCGTGCAGTTCCCGCAAAATGTCATTGGGAATGTGGCTCGATGTTCGCGTCTCACCGTACAGGTAAATCGGGATCTCGGCGTTCTTGAAGCGAATTTCCTTGATGAATTCCCGCAGCTTCTTGATCGCAGGATCGACTTCCTGACCCGGCGTAAATTCCTCGTCGTCGATCGACAGAATGAAAGCCGAAGCACGGCTTTGCTGCTGGGCAAACTGAGAAAGGTCACCATAGCTCGTGACCCCCAGTACTTCCATCCCCTCTTGTTGAATCGCATCCGCGAGAGCGCGAATCCCCAACCCTGATGTATTCTCTGACCGAAAATCCTCGTCGATGATGACGATGGGAAATCTGAACTTCATCTTGCTCAAAACTCCAGGGTAGGTTTTCGAACGATCCTTCTGACTCATGATATTCTCACAGCCAGGAACAAATCGATCGACATCGCGAACACAACGAACCGTAACAGGCTCGAGTTCGCTTCGGCCGTGGTGATCAGTTTCAAGATTGTACGCCACCAGCCTCCGCAAAGCGTAAAGAATGAGGAACTGCGGGGCTCGCTTCAAGGTTACGGGGCTAACTTCTGCGGAAGTCAGACAAATCCATGTCGCCCGATTTCACCATGATGGCTCGTTATGTCGGGTTCCCAGGGCCGAATTTCCGTGTTCAGAACGAACCGAATGCCCAGACAAGACCTCGGCCAATCCCGAAATTCAGGCATGACGAGACATTTTCCAGCCGCGAAAACGTGATTCACATCCTCGACCTGCCTTAACCTTCACATTACGATGGTCACGTGTTGCAATTCTGGAAGTCTTTCTTCCACCCAACGCCATGGTTTCACATGAGTCCAGATGTTCTGATCAGTTCGCTGTTGTTTGGAGCTGCGATTGCGCTGCTGGCGTGGTCGAGTGAGCCGTATTATCGGCAGGGGCTGGATCGGGTCGAAGGGAAATTGCGTGAAAAGCTGAAGCGTTTGCGAATCTATCCGAAGCATCTTCGAGCGACCATCGCAGCCTGGTGTCTGTTCGTGCTGGGACACTTTGCGGTCATGTCTCTGGTTTTTGATGTCCCGGTCATTGGTTTCGTTCTCTCGCTGCTGCTGCTCGGGGTCCCCTGGTATCTGGTGCAAGTCTGGGCCGAACGGCGACGCGAGCTGATTGAAGATCAACTGGCCGATTCGATGGTGTCGCTTGCCAGTGCCATCAAGGCCGGCCTGTCACTGGCCCAGTCGCTTGAGATCCTGGCCAAGCAAAGTCCCAAACCGATCAGCCAGGAGTTTGGGCAGATCATCGCCGAATACCAGATGGGCAAAACGCTGGAGCGATGTCTGGACGAAGCAAGGGCTCGGCTGCGAAGCGAGAACTTTGCGTTGTTCTCGGCTGCGATGCAGGCCAGTCGTGAGAGTGGTGGAAAGCTCAACGAAACGGTGGAACGAATCGCGGTTTCCGTTCGTGAAATGCAGCGACTGGAGCGCAAGGTGACGGCCGATACGGCTCAGGCGAGGACGTCGGCTCTGTATATGGCTCTGGTTCCGTTTGCGATTCTGGCCCTCTATTACTTTGTCGTCGATCCGGTCAACACGGAACGCCTCTTTACGACGGTGCTGGGACAGTTGTTCCTGTGTACGTCGATCGTGCTGAATGTTGTGGCATATCTCTGGGCGCGCCATATCCTGAATCCGGATATTTGAAGTCGTATTGCCTGCAACGGCCAGGATTGCAATGGTTTGCAATCCGGCAGAATCTGCCGCTTGCAGTTGTTTTTGGACGATTTTCTGACAGAGTTGCCAACTGAATTCGAATTCAGACTGCAGTTTTCGGTCTCGACGATCTGTCTCACTTCTCCTAGACTCCCGCCGCCTCTCTCCTGATCACTTCAAAAATTCAAGCGAACCTGGGCTGGCCTGATTGTGCCTGCGGGATCTGAATCCGTCGGGATTCGTTCTTCGTCGGTCATCATCGGACCTGTCTCAATAAAGATTTCTCCCGTCGTCTCGACCGGGACGGGATCGTGTCATCCGGAAGGAATTCCAAACATGAAACGACTAGCTTTTCACTCGTGCCAGAACGCTTTTTCGATCAGCGTTCCGTGGTTGTGGAAGGTGGTTGCACTGACGGGACTGTTCGTCGTCGTTGAATTCGCCGCTGAGGAATCATTTGCGAAAGACAAGCCTTCGAAAATGAAGGCCGAGTCGCAGCAGGTACTGGCAGAGGAAGAGGAGGAAGAGATCGAGCAACCCGATCGATTCCGACGACCTGCCCGTTCACAAACATCGGTGCCGACGCGAACACCGGCAAGTTCTGACGGTCCCGGAATTATCGGTCAGGCCGGGCATCTCGCCTTCAAGACATTTGGACGGAATCAATCGATCACGCCGATCGAAGCCATGCCGTATATCCTGACAGATGAGCACTTCTTCTTTAGCGATCTGCGTGGATTCGTTTCCAATAATTCCATGTTCGGCGGAAATCTGGGACTGGGATATCGGTACCTGCGTGATGACCAGAATGCCTGGTATGGTGCCAGCGTCTGGTACGACAATGATGCTACGTCCGGCAAGTCATTTCAGCAGATCGGCTTGAGCCTGGAAGCACTGATTGATCGATTTGAGCTTCGATCAAACGTTTATCTGCCGTTCTCATCGACCCAGACCTATGGGATTACGACAGGAAACGAAAAGATCGTCGGCCATCAACTGCTTTACAGTCGGTTTATTGATCAAGGAAAGGCCCTGCAGGGGGTCGACTTCGAAGCAGGTTATTCACTCCCGGTGATGGAAAAGCATCGTATCCGGGGATTCGCCGGGTACTACCATTTTGATGGCGGTCCAACCGGAGGTATCAACGGGGTCAAGACTCGAGTGGAAGCGGCCATTAACAACACCGTGACCGCTCAGGTGCTGTATACGAATGACAAGCTCTACGGCAGCAATTTCATGGTCGGTTGTTCGATTCAATTTCCCTGGGGCGATTCTCATCCGACCAGCAAATGGCGACAGAATACTCCTTCACCCTTCCGATTCGTGGAACGTAACTACAACGTGATTGTCGACCGGGCGGTCACGACGGAAGCGAATCTGATTGCCATGAATCCTCTGACGCATACGGCGTACAAGATTGAGCAGGTCAATTCATCCGCCGCGCCCGGCGGCGACGGCACGTTTGCAACACCGTTCCAGACGGTCGCTGCCGCACAGGCGGCTGGCGGCGACATCATCCTCGTCCAGGGAAACTCGGTCCTGACGACCGGGGTTGTTCTGACACAAGGTCAGCAGTTGCTGGGTGACGGCAGCCACCAGCCAGTAGCGCTGGATGGAGGAGGCATAATTCATCTGCCGACACAAATCACCGGCGGAGCCACTCCGACCTTCAACAATGTGGTGGGCACGGCCGTCGCGATGGCGAATAACTCCACCTTCGGCGGCTTCAAAATTACCAATAACAACGGCAACGCACTGACTGGAACGAGCGTTTCAGGGGTGACCGTGCGAGATGTGACTTTCCAGAACATCACGGGTGATGCCGTCCGGTTCAACAATTCGTCAGGCAGCATGGTCCTGGAAAATCTGACGGTCAATACGGCAACGGGTAACGGGATCAGCTTTGTGGGTGGACTTCCCAACCTGGTGCTGTCGGCCAATTTGACCGGGACTCAGTCCGACGCAATTACCTTTTCGAATTTTACTGGCGGCAGCGTAGATATCCGCGATACGTCGGTCACCTCCAGCGGCGGGACGGGACTGCGACTGAACAACATCGCAGCCGATGTCAACGTTGCTGGCTTCACGGCATCGCAAACACAGGGGTCGGGAATCGCCATCGTGGGAGGCAGTATTGCCAACGATTACGTCTTTACGGGGACAACGACGATCAATCAACCTCTGGGGAATGGACTTAATGTGAATTCCAGCGGCGCGACGATCAAGTTCGATGATCTGAACGTCACGTCAACCGCAGTGACACCTGCAGTATCTCTCACGACGTCTACCGGAGAGATCACGATGACGAAGCTGAACGTGAATTCGACGAACGCTGTTGGTCTGTATGGTCGTAACCTCGCCAAGCTGACGGTCTCGGGGGGATCTCTGACATCAGTGGGTGCAGGCGCGGTTGATATTCAGAACTCGACAATCAATGTCAATCTGGCCTCTGTATCAACCGATGGCGGTCCATTCGGCATCCGCCTGATACAGAATGCAGGTCTGTTCTCGGTAAACGGCAGCAGCGCGTATGCGTCGGGCGGAACAATCAAGAACACAACAACGGGTGTAATCCTCAACAGCACCGGGACGGTGGCCTTGAACTGGATGGATCTGACGACCAACGGGATCGGGATTCAGTCGACGGGCAATGCTCAAACGACGTTTAACGGGATGCGGATCAACGGTTCAACCGGGTATGCGATTGACTCGACGAATGACCTGGTGCTGATGATCACAAACTCGCAGATGCAGAATAACGGAGCCATTGGCGGCGGCACGATCCGCGGCCAGGTAACAGCAGCAGGTTCCTATCAATGGCTGGTCGATCAGGCCCTGATCGTTGACCATAACGGTACTCCGATCCTGTTCAAGAATCAGGGAAGCGGTATCGGTGCATCACTGGCAACGACGATCAATCACAGCACGATCACGGGTGATCGCAGCGGCATGTCACTGGTGGATATCCAGTGGAACGGACCACTCTCCTCGGCTGTGACTCGCAACGTATTGACCGCAGGTGCAGCGAATATGATCGGCGTCAATATGGCTGATGCATCGGCAACGGATGCTCTGAATACTCGCATCTCGCAGAACCTGATGACGTTCAACGCGGCGCAGGGGACGGGCGTCAAAGTGAATGCCGGTGCCACATCGTCGGTACAGGTTGACAATAACGGCGTGGACTTCAAAGGGGTCGGCGGAATTGGTTTGCGATACGCACTGGGAGGAATCAGCAGCGCCTTCATCCACACCAACACGATTACCGACGAAGCGGGGGGAGCCACGGGAATGCTGTTTGACAGTGTCGCCGCAAGCTCACAACTGCAGATCGAAGCAAATACGATCAACCTGCTTTCAAATGATCTGACCGTTCATCGCGGGATCATCTTCACATCAGTGACGCCGACGATTCAGTTGTACGGCAACAAGAATAACATCATCACAAACACACCGACCACATTCTCGATTCCGGTCAACTCATCAACGGGGCACATCATCATCAACAACACATTGTCACCATGATGTGGGGAAACTTCGCTGTTAGAGCGCGCTGCATTTAGGTGTGTCGTCCCGCGGGCATCAAACGACAGCGTCTAACCCATGTTTCGACGCGACGCAGAA
>CAZSTW010000005.1:0-914 GCA_964609845.1 uncultured Planctomycetaceae bacterium
GATCGTACCGCTGGGACCGCCAATATCGAATTCTCGAGCCAGTCGACTCGCAACAATCCCGCCGAGATTTCCCATGACACGGTTGGGGGTCAATGGTGGACCAGCGGCTGCTTTGAGCTGGCTGATCCATTGTGCCAGTTGATCGGCATCAAGGTTCATTCCCAACTGGGTTGCCCAATGTTCGGCATCCTGCTCGATCGACCAGCGGAAGTGAAAATTCGTGGTGTTGGGATCAAGCTCGATCCCGATGAAGACCCCCGTTCGGTTCGAAAGCTCCAGCGAATCGGCGCGTGAGGGTGGATTCAAAGTACTGCCCGGCAATCCGGCATCTTCTATCGCCCCTGCAGCAGCCTTCAGCATCAACTGTTGTTGAGGCAGCATGTCCTGAAGTTCCAACGGAGGAATGCGAAATCGCCCCATCGGCATTTCAACGTCTGTGATGCCAAACCCGCTTACCGACGTCACAGGCAGTGACACGTCGCCCGACTCTTCGGCGGCGACTTCTGTGTTGTACCAGTTGGTTTGCTCGACACCCCACCAGTTCAATTCCACAGATTCAGGTGGTTGCCCCTGGAACACATTCGACTGAAACTGCTGTCGGGAAGTCCAGGTTCCCGAGTGGATGTCCATGCCGACGATGGCAGCGGGAATCTGTGACGATTCACTGTGACTGGTGAATGGGCCTGTGTGACTTGGTGCCGCCTCATTCACCCCCTGCCACTCCTCGATCAACACATGGGCGTTGATCCCGCCGAACCCGAACGCATTGATCGTGGCACGCCGCGGGATCGGATTTCCTGTCGCCGAATCGTGATTGGGTCGAGCGATCCACGGCTCTGCCTGGCTGAGAACCCGGAACGGACTGGTGGGCTGGGCGAGCTTTTCTGCAGGCTGCCGAAAGTTCGCTGTGGGTG
>CAZSTW010000005.1:924-15928 GCA_964609845.1 uncultured Planctomycetaceae bacterium
CCTGCTGCGCCGGCACCCGTGAGCAGATGCCCGACGTTCGACTTCACTCCGCCGATGACACACTGCGAAGGCCGCGAAGACTCGTGTTCCCAGAGCTGGTGCAGGCTGTTGATTTCAACAGCATCACCCACGGGTGTTCCGGTTGCGTGACATTCGATCATGTCAACGTCACTCGGTTTCCAGCCAGCCTGTTCATAGGCCGACCGCATCGCACGCAGCTGCCCTTCTGAATGAGGCGCCAGCAGATTCGCTCCGCGATCGTTCGACAGGCCAATTCCCGCGATGACTCCATAAATATGATCACCGTGAGCAACGGCATCACTGAGTCGTTTCAGGACGAATACACCGGCTCCTTCGCCCACGACGAGGCCATCAGCTTCGGCACTCAGCGGCGCACAGCAGCCGCGACGTGACAGGGCCTGAAGTTGCGCAAATCCCATCTGCGTGTACTGGCAATCGGGCCGCGACATCCCACCCGCCAGCATCGCATCCGCGCGGTAAGACAACAATTCCTCGGAAGCAAATTTCAGCGAATACAACGACGACGCACAGGCGGCGTCGAGTGTGAATGCGATCCCCCCCAACCCCAGCCCCTGAGCGATCAGGCTGGAAGGAAGTCCCGCCGCAAATCGATTCAGGGGATGCCAGTCACTGCGCCGAAGACTCGCCTTGAGTCGGGCGACGGCGGCTGGGTCTGCGAGTGAATTGTGGCCCTGCGGCGATTGGCCGTCACGCGAACATGCTGCGGATGCGGTGTCGATCAAGCGTTCAACAAATGTCCGCCCGAGGACATCGCGGCAGATGGCAGAAGTCGATTCTGTCGGCAAGGCGATGTTGCCAAGGATGACACCCACTCGCGAACGATCGACCTGAGACAATTGACGGGCATCGCGAAATGCCGCCCGGGCGGCGTACAGGCCCAGATGAAACATCGGGTCCAGACGCGACAGCAATTCTCGTGGCAGGTCGAGTCCTTCCGGGTCAAATTGAAACCCTTCGATGAAGCAACCCCAGGTGGAATAGACACGATCAGGCTGAGGCGGCCAGGGAGCATAGGCCTTGTCAGGCGAAAGATACCAGCGACCTTCGGGAACGGGGCGACCCGCGTCTTTTCCGGCTGCAATGTTTTCCCAGAACGTGGACAGATCGGGTGCGCCGGGAAAGATTCCCCCAATGCCAACGATGGCGATCCGTTCCGAACTGTCATTTCGAGGCATTTGGGTTCCGAGTTTATCTGACGGCAAAAGCTGCCGGTTCTGTCCAGAGTCAGGTTGAGGCCATGGTCCCATCGCAGGATCGTGCACACATTGCCCATCATAGTCAGCCCCAACTACGCACTCCAACCACCCTTCTGCAATCTGCCAGCGAACGCATCCTTACGATCGTGAGAACCGTTCAAGTCGGAACCCCCGGCGGACCGATGCCAGACTGATACGTAGATGAATTCCTGTTGATCCGAATCCCCGAGATCTCAAAACGAATCTGGGCCGGAGTCACTCAGACGGGCGAGGGATAATGCGACGTGGCATGATTTTCAGTCTGTGCCTGGCGAGTTGCCTGGCGACCGGATGTCGTTGCTGCAGCCTTTTGAACCCGTACGCCAACGCCGTCGACGACATCAACGATACCCACGTCTATTTCGACCACTGGTACAACCCCCGACTGGATGTCAGTCGAGCCGGTAAACCCGACTGGTGTGGTCCAGTAAACAGTCGCATCGGCCGAAACATCTGCTATCTCGGCTGTTACGACAGGTACGACGACTGCAACCTGTACCCGCCGTCGCATCCGTACACGTATCCGGGAAGCTCTCTCCCCGGGCCATTGACGTCACCAGTGATGCAGGAACCCCAGACGCCCACTCCGGCACCTGCGCCAATGCCTGCCAGCGTTGACTGAGCAGCGCAAAAGTGTCGCTAGTCTCGACGCGTATCATCGACCGCGAGGACGACAGTCCGCATCAAGGCTCATGCCACGTCTGATAGAATGAACCCATCAGCCAGAACGCGCAAGGGGGTGGCCGGGACTGGAGCGTCTTCGCGAAGTCCCGGAATGTGCGCTCCACACGAAGACCGGGCCTTCCTTCGCAAAGCCTCAGTCCAGTCCAGTCCCGGCCACCTGACCGGTTAGAGTCCGGTTCCGTGCCACGCGTGCCCCAAAGGGGCATTGCATACCAGCCCGGGGTGCAACCCCGGGAACAGAAACAATGAATCGTTCGCGTTCTGAAGGAACGCCGAATCGGGGTTGATCGCGCACCTATTCGCCAGCCAGAGCGATGCAGCGCTCCTTCAGAACGCGGGAATCACGCTCTTTGCTCACCCAGAGCCCTGCTCTGGGCTGGTATGCGATGTCCCGTTGGGACAAACCCTGCCCCACGGGGCGCTGCATTCCTGCCAGGAAACATTTCAGCCCATCGACGAGTTTCAAACCTTCATTCGCCCAGTTCGGAATCCGACGTTGACTGATTTCTGCTGCAACTTGACTGGAATCTCACAACGACGCGTTGATAGTGCCCCACTGTTTCCGGTCGCCTTGCAATCATTGATTCTATGGGCACATGGCTATTGCCCTTTTTTGTTCTGCTCCTGGGGCGACTACGATCGTAACCAGTTTCAATCCGATTGTTTGTTTCACAATGTTGTATATCCATTTGACGGTCAGCATGTGAATCTCAAAGCCGAGTTTGCTTCAATGAAAGGCCAACGAAAGAAACTTGGCGTTCCTGCTGCTTTGCGATCTATTGGGCTAACATTTTCAGGTTCGCACCATCGCGGCATCGACGATGCCCGAAACATTGCGTGTTTGCTGCCATATGTGTTTCCTCCATCAAAGCGAACAAACAGCGGCGAACCAATAAGGCTTGACTTCGCTGGGTGGCACCGGTTGGCTGCTTTGAGCCTACCGGGGTGACGAAGTCACAGGAAGTTTTGAAAGACTCAAATCAGAATAAACTCCTCATCGCGTAGCGACCCAGCGTCCAACGACGAGTCAGGTTGGCTCTCAAGCATCACACTCGCAGGCTTCCTTCCCACGGTTGGTCACCCTCCCGCAGTTGCCCTCGCCCTGCACTTCACTCATCAAATGGGCTTTGGCATACTACCTCTCCCAATGATTCCCGTTTTTATACAGGCGACTTGCACCCATGAGTTCACGCCGATGTTGGGCGTACCGGTTCAACCGAGCCGTGGGCCGCGCGGTTTCTGAATTCAATGTTGGTTGGCCGCAGCCCGACTCAGCGTGATGTTATGCCGACGAACAGATCAATCCCCATGTCAACCAGTTTTTGGAGCATCTTCGCAGACAACACCGCTGCTCTTGAATCCGCGATCGTCGTAAACGATGCGGAAACGCTTTCCAAGATCACCAACGAACTTGCGAAGGCCCTCGTTGCAGAAAACCCGCAACTTAATCTCAATATCGGCGGTCGCGATCCTTTCCGGATGTCAATACTGCCTCTTCCCGGTGCTGAACAGTTGGCAAATAAATTTGTTGGCAATGCCCCGCAGGTCGAAAACTGGGAGATTCTGGCGGGACTGCCTGAATATGACCCGCTTGAATCCGTTCACGTCACAGACAATGACGGTTTATCGCTCAAGATCCGGTACGACCAACTTGATGGGATGGTTCTGCCCCCCAGGGACGGTCTTGCAACGATTGTGCTCTCGCTGGATCTGGAGTTTGACCCTGCTGGGCCAGAATCACACTTGTATCATGCGGTTGCCGAAAACGTGATCTTCACTGTACTGGGTGGTTGGCCCCGGGAACTGTCACAAGTTGTTTTGTTGCCCCGCGCCAAGACGGGCGCACTGTTGCCACTCGAAACGCTTCGTAATCAATGGAGAACGTGTTTTCGGCGGCCCGGGTGATGGCCGCCGTTCGGCGAGAAATGTTCAATGGCTACATTAGACGAAATCATCAGAGCTTCAAAGCGATACGCGGATCGATCGGCCACATCGAACGCTGTTGAAGTCGCTGACGCTGCACTGAGTACCTGTTTGCAGGCGGTCGAGCTACTGGCAGGCCGGTTGCGAGAAATGGGCTATCCAGTATCTCCGCTGATAACACCACCTAAGAATGGACTAACTCGCCGAATTGAACGAATTGAATCGCATACGGGGCTTGCTGTTCCAGCCCTCTTGAAGCGGGTGTGGGCCATCGTAGGCGGGATTCAATTTGTCGACCTTGAAAACTACTCACATGTGGAATTCTGGGACCGACTCGAAATCAAAGGAAAGAAAGGCTTCTGCGACGGAGTTTGCATTGACTCCTGCACAAAGGACTGGTTTGAGTTCATTATTGAAGATTTCGACGACCTTTGTGAAGATGACGCGGAAGATGAGTTCTACTATTCAATTTCACCGGACGGCTACCACAAAGATAACATATCTGGTGGCGACTCGTACGGAGTAAGAGACGGAGATTGGATGCCGGAATTTTTGAACTTCAAGTGGTCAGGTAGCGTAAAACCTTCCACCGGCGCAGGAAAATCGATTGATCTGCTCGGATACCTGAGAACCTCGATACTTGAGTGCGGAGGCTTCCCGGGATTCCTGGGAAACAAAGCATTCGAGCCCATTCGACTTCGCTTGATTGAAGACTTACCACCCTTCTAATTGATCACCGAACAAACCCAGGCACACGAAACACTCAAACACGCAGCTTGGCAGTGGCCGCCCATCCTCTCGTGCCCGGTGATGGCCGCCATTCTGCAACAGGAAGTGCTGAACTCAAGTTTGGATGGTGTACATGATCACGCTGCCAGACGATCTCAAAGAATTCCTCTCCACAAAGCGCCAGTTCGAATACTCCGCCGCTGATTGCGAATGTGGCCAAGTCATACTGTTGCCACTTGGTCGACACGAATTAGGTGAAGTGTGGGTCGACGGGCAATCCTTGCACGACATCGCGCCCGACCCGAACAAAGACATTGAAGGCTATTACGCTGTTCCAGCCGTCAACCTGGTGGAAAGTTGTGACGGTTACGATCCCGAGCATATTCTTTCATGGATTCCAGACTCTGATCTGTACATATCGTGGGACTGCGATCATTGGATCATCACGATGTTCCCCTCCGTTACCTGGCGCCAGATCGCCGCGTCTCCACTACAATACATCAACGCCCAATGGGAATCGCCATCAATTGGACAGCCACTGGTTCCCTGGCCGCAATTTCCGTTCAAGAAGGGGCGTCCGTTTTAAGTACGGAGGGTAGTCCCGGTTGGCAACTTCTACTGGCACTTCACTCATCAAGTGGTATTTGGCATACTAGTGCGTGTCGCACTTCCGTGTCGCATCGAAACATGGGATAGACGCTGTAGTTTGATGCCCGCGGGACGCCTCACTTAAATAATATGCGATCTCATTTCCCAATGATTCCCGTTTACTTGCAGGGGACTTCCCCCCTTATAAGGGCCCCCATGTTGGGCATACCTGCGAACGGAAGTCGCCGATCAAGCGAGTCTTGAAATCCAAGTGTTTTGGTGGCGGCCCGTTACCGCCAGCGTTCGGCCACGGAGCAACGGCAATCATGGCAAAGCGGGTATCGTTGTTTCAGGTGTTGCGACAAGAGTTGGGCACACTGATATCGGCAGAGGGTTTCACTGAGATCCCTCAAGGTGCATCGGAGCGAACCAGCATACTGATGTACTCTAGAGATTCATCGCATGGCACGAGCCTGGGCTTCTGGTTTCAACGCGACGTAAAGTCGATGTACGTTGACGCACTGGGATCTTCATTCACCATGGAGTTCTTTCGCTCGATTGATGATCCTTTCGAATCGGACAGTCGGGAGCGAGTGTACTTTTTGCTGACCGCCGCCGAACTCAAGGAAATGCGAGTCCTGCAAAACAACATGATCAAGAGATTGCCGCCGCTGGAAAGTGTTCTTGAACCTTGGGAACTGAAGATTTCTGGAGAATTCGCGGAACAGTACCGGAAAGTGATCAACAAGCCTTTCAATCCACGGCACGAAGTATGGATGCGATACAGGGATAAGGAAGATCTTGTATCCTGGACATCCTTTATCGGTCGTATCCTGCCGTCTCTCATCGAAAGATTTGAGATTGCAATGCCCGAATGTTCTTGAGAGGACTGCGGGATGACGCCGGCAGGGTGGCCGGGACTGGAGCGTCTTCGCGAAGTCCCGGAGCGGGCGATCAACGAGAAGTCTGCGCTTCCGATTGGTCACGTATACCCCCGGTCAACAAATCTGGCAGGCCAGCATTCGAAGCGAACGATCCAGCTTGCTTCTCTTTAGAACGGTTCCCTCTGTGATTCTCTGTGCTGCTCCGTGCCTCTGTGGTAGCCCATTCTTCGGACTTTCACAAATCGCCGACATCCAAGCCATCGGCACCACCCAGCTTCTTCTGAATCTCTTCCAGTCGCGCCGACGCGTCCTTATACGCAAAGTCGAGTCCTACAACTTCGCTGTAGTGCAGTTCCGCCTGCTTCCAGTCTGAGGCCGCTTCTGCCAAGCGGCCGAGCAGATAGTGGCATTCCTTGAATGCGTCGGGGTGGTCGTTCGCATTGAGCTTTTCAATCGCCTTCTGGAACTGACGCGTCGCCAACTGGTTCTGCTTCTGCTGCAGGAAGCAGCGGCCCAGGCTGACAAGGACCTGAGCTTCGATGCGAACGTCTTTTGACGCTGCCTGCAGCAACGGGATGGCCTGTTGATGTTTGGCTGCGGCCATAAACCGCAGGGCAAGTTCGTGTTTCAGCTTCAGGTCATTCGGATAGCGCTCGGCGCGGCGGCTGAAGACTTCGATTTCCTGGTTGCGCAGTTCCTGCACCAGATCCTTCACATTCTTCGCGGCAACCTCATCGTCAGGGGCGCGGCTGGCAGCTTCTCGAGCGAACTGCAGGTTCTTGCGGACCATGTCCAGTTCGACGTCTTCCATCTGCTCGCGCAAATTGGCATCGCCACTGATATCCAGTGCCTTTTTGAAGGCCTGTGCAGACTCTTCCAGCTTTCCTTCGCGTTTGTAAAAGTCGGCCAGCTTCTGAAAATTCGCGGCGGTCGGTTCCTTCTTACAGGCGCGCTGCAGGTCGTTTTCCATCGATTCGCCGGGAGCAAGGACATCACCGGCCCCTGTTTTGGCAGATCCCTTGACCGACTCTTCGTAACCCTGCTTGACTTCCTTGCGCACGTCTTGCGTGTTTCCAGCCCCCTCGTAGTTGCCGCGATCGATGACTTCATTGGCACCCAAAGCCTGGATTTTCGATCGAATGGCCCCGTTCAGGGGATCCATCCGCATTACCTTTTCCAGGGTAGAAACCGCGCGTTTGTAATCACGACGGATCTCGTACATCTCGGCCAACGCAATCAGAAAGTCTTTGTTTTCCGGGGCACTGTCGGCGGCGGTTGCAGTCTCGTAGGCAAACGTGGCGATTTCATAAAAACCGCGGGCACGAGTCGCTTCGCCAAGGTCCGCGTTAAATTGGCCGTCCCAGGGATTGATGGCCAAGCCTTCTTCAGCGGCAGCATCCATTTCGGCCCAGTTCTTGGCGGTCCGAGCCTTCTTGATCTTCGAGCGAACGCCGTTCACCTTCAGAAAGGCCATGCTGGCCCCTGATTTGTTGTCTTTGTATTTCTTTTTCTGGCAGCCTCGCAGCGACTGACGGAAGACAAGATTATCGGGAACCAGCTTGGCAGCCGTTCCGAACATTTCAGAAGCATAGTCGAAGTTGCCTTTCGCCATCGCCTCCATCGCTTTTTTCATGCAGTCGGCTGCAAACTTGCGCTTACGTTGTTCTTCCGGTGAATTACTGTCCATCGACATGGTGTCAGTCTCGCGAATCGTCGGAAATCGGTCAGGCCCCGAACCATGATTCCAGTTCGAGGATTTGTTGAATTGTTGGCCACAAGTCTAGCAAATCAACCGCTCCCCTGCACAGGAAGGGAAAATCCATATTCACCCCATTCCGGCGGTAACGGAGCTTCCAGCTCAATCCGGTCATAGCGGATGGGGTGAGACAGGCACAATCGCCGGGCATGGAGTGCGATCGGGGAAACCAGGCGGTCGTACGTGGCTGCGGCCGCAGGAGTCAATGTCGCCCCGTATTGCAAATCACCGACGATCGGGTAACCACGCGATGCCAGCTGGACACGAATCTGGTGCATTCGCCCGGTATGCAGTTCAATCTCGAGTAAGGCTCGTCCATCGCGCTCCGCCAGAACCCGGTAGTCAAGAATCGCCTCTTTGGCCCCCTCGGTCATCGGTGGGACCACGGTCACATGTGCGGCGACCGCATCTTTCAGTAGCCAGTCGGACAGCCGCCCCTGTTGCTGTTCCGGAACTCTTTCCGTCACAGCAAGATAGAACTTTTGCACGGTTCGTTCTCGAAACTGCTCGGCCAGGCGAGCCGCCGCCTTGGAATTGCGGGCAAAAACGACGATTCCCGAGACCGGACGATCGAGTCTGTGAGGCACCCCCAGATACACATTTCCCGGCTTGGCGTACTTTTCACGCAGGTACTGTTTGACGAGGGATTCCAGCGAGGCCTGGCCGTGCGGAACCCCCTGAGTCAACAGTCCAGCGGGCTTGTTGACCGCGATCAGCGGCCCATCTTCCAGAAGAATCTCCACTACTTCTCTGCCCGCTCCGCATCCGCCAGCACCGCCGCGGTATTGTTTCCCTTCTTCCACTGGCCGTAGGTGAAGTCTTCTCGATACCGGCTGAAACCTTCGCCCGAGCCGACCGTTGTCGGACGGATGCCAGGCCGTTTGACGAACAGGGCCAGTTCCGATTTTTCGGACAGATCCCAGTCCTGTGGATTCAATCCATGCGAAAATGAGCCGTTCTTGCGAACGACCGCAAATGTCGAATTCAGCTTTGAGGAATCTTTGTCCGTGTCACCCCAGAACTTCGCAAACGACTTGGGATCCGTGACCGTCGCGATCTTCTTCCCGCCGGCACCAATCCAGTTCGTCACGTTGAAACAGTTGCTGTTCCCGTTCCAGCTTCGTCCCTTCTTGTCCTTTTCCGATGCGACAAGTGACAAGGCCAGCGAATCGCATTTGTAAGTCGCCAGGATACTTTCGATGCGCAGGTCACCTGTCAGACCTGGTGTCGAGATCGCTTCCGTCCCTTGCAGAACCGATTGATAAATCCGCAGATCGACGTCTGCAGGCTGCTTCGTCTGAGGATTGTTGGCAATCGTCACGCAGTTGTTCGAATAGACAATACAGTTCTCGATCGAAACGCTTTGCTTGCCCGTTGCGACAACTTCGACCGACGTTTTGCCGCCAACAAACATACAGTTCCTCAAGACCGCTTGAGCTTCTCCGGCAAGCGTCACAGGGACCATCCCCTTCTTGTTGGATTCCGAGATCGAGCAATTCAGAAGGCGTAGGGTTCCACCGGTCACCAGGATCGCTTTCCATGCGACATTGGCAGCACCCGCCGGGCCATCCATGTGCAGGCGGAGTCCCTCAAGTGTGACGGTTCCTCCTGTCACTTTCAGCATGTGATGTGACTGCGGATGCTTTTCAGGCCGGTACCTGAGCCCGTCTGGCGACAGGCCGATCTGATATTCGAAAATCGGTTCGTAACCAAACCCTGCCTGGATCGTGATGTCGGCATTGAATTCGTCATGGCTGGTTTTGAAAGGGCCATTCCCGTCGACGCGGATGATGTCACCCGGTTTGGCAGCCTTGAGAATATCCTGCAGCGTCTCTTCACGCGGCACTTCAGGGCGATTCAGGATTCCAAATGCTTTTTCTGGCTGTCCCTGCAGCAATCGAGTGATATCACTTCCAAGGTTCGCTTTGCGCAAGAAGAGCGAGGCGAAGCAGGTGTCAGAAAGGGATGCTTCAGGTTTGTCAGCAGGCCATGATCCATCGGTCTTCTGGGACTTGATCAGTGCGTCAGCCCCCTGTTTAAACCAGTCGACATCACCGTCCAGCTTTTCTTTTCCCAGTAACACCCCAATTCGTTCGAACGCCCAGATCGAATAGCGGGCGGTTCCCGGCCCCATTCCCTTGGCGAAGGCCCCGACACGTTGCAGCCCTTTGGCATACTTGGGATCGGAAAGCAATGTTTCTCGCTCACCGCTGCTGCTTGTGGCAGAACGGTCTTTCAGTTGAGCACGAATTTTGGTGGCACGGGCCACTGTCAGACAGAACAGACCTGCGGGGGTCATTGCCTGAGTCGATGGCGTCGGTTCCTTGTCCTTGATTGTGTAACCCCATCCGCCATCTTCGTTCTGCGTATTGACGAACCTTGAGCCAACCTCACGCATGGCATCGTCAATCGGCACGCCAAATCGCGATGCGACCCAGAGTCCCAGCACTGCGAACTGCGTGTTGCTGTTGTCCCCTGCTCCGTCTTTGCGGTCCAGCCGCTTCAAGTCCTGCAGAACGCTGGAATCGACATTGGGACAGGTGTAACTCCAGCCGCCAGTTTTGGTCTGCCCTGCCAGCAGCTTCGCTCCCAGTGTTCGAATGATCGGACGATCCTGACGATCACCGATCCGAGACAGCACGAGAATCGAAAGGGCAATGTCGTAGGTGTCTTTTGTCTCGGGCGCATTCTTCCGGACATAGCGATACCCCTTGTCGACAACGCTGTCGTACACCGGAGCCCCGTTTTCCAGAAGGGCGAGCGTGCAAAGCCCCGTGATCCCGACTGTGTGCCCCGTAAATTCCCAGCTTCCATCGGTCGCCTGCTTCGAGCGAATGTAATCGATGGCTTTCTGGCGCGAGGTCTCGATTTCTTCGTCTGTCTGAGCGAATGCGGGAATCGCCCAAGTCATCAACGTAATGATAAAGAGCAACCAGACCACACCGAAACGGCAAGACTTCAACATGATCAGACCTCATCTTTCAGAACTTCGACCGAACGGTCACAGACGAAAGTCTACTGGTCACGCGTCTCGAAGGGAATGGCCTTCCCACTGTCAATTCGGAACGCGAGTCTTTGCGACGATCTGGCTGATCACCATCTTCGCGCGATCGCGACGGCCTTCGTGCAGGACCCCTTTGACGACCACACGATGGGCCAGAACGGGACCCGCCAGGCGTTTGACGTCATCGGGGATCACATAGTCTCGACCTTCTACAAGCGCCAGTGACTGGACTGCACGATAGAGCGTAATGGCACCGCGGGTACTGACCCCCAGTTGCAGTTGTTCGTGACTTCGCGTGGCGTGAATGATATCGAGCATGTAGTCGTTAATGGCGTCGTCGACGCGGATCTGCCGAGCAGCTTCCTGCAACTGCCGCAACTGACTGGAGCTGACGACCGAGGTCAATTTGTCGACGGGTTCTCCGTTACGGTGATTGGTCAGCACGTTGCGTTCGACGTCGCGAGTCGGATAACCGATTTCAATGCACATCATGAATCGGTCGAGCTGGTTTTCCGGAAGCGGATAGGTTCCTTCAAATTCAAAGGGGTTTTGCGTCGCCAGGACGAAGAACGGGTCGGGCAGGCGATGCGTCTTCCCTTCAACAGAAACCTGTCCTTCGCTCATCGCTTCCAGCAGAGCACTTTGTGTGCGAGGCGTGGTCCGGTTGATTTCGTCGGCCAGCAGCACATTCGTAAAGATTGGGCCACTGCGAAACTCGAATTCACCCAGACTTGGCAGGTAAACGCTGGACCCCAGGATGTCGCTGGGAAGCATATCGGGAGTGAACTGCAGTCGCTTGAATTCGCAGTCAAAACTCTTCGCCAGCGATTTTGCCAGCGAGGTCTTGCCAACCCCCGGGGCATCCTCAACCAGCAGGTGCCCCTGTGCCAGAATCGTGACGAGCGACAGCCGGACCGTGTCCTGCTTCCCAAGTATCACCGATGCAATATTGCGTTCCAGATCGGCGATTAATGACTTGTCTTCCGTCACGTACCGTCTCCCAAATTCCGAATCCTGAAGGGATGTGGGCCGGGATTATACGGTCTGAATTCGCCTGCCGCGACTGTCAAAAGGACATCAAATGGTCATCGCGGTAAAGCCACCATCGATCAACAGGTTCTGACCTGTCAGAAAGCTCCCCGCCGTTGGCGAAGCGAGCAGCAGGATTCCGCCAGCCAATTCTTCGGGAGACCCAAACCGGGCCATCGGGGTATGTCGCATGATGTTTTCGACGCGATCTGGTGTCAGGACTTTGCGATTCTGCTCGGCAGGGAAGAATCCCGGCGACAACGCATTCACGCGAATTCCCTTGGTGGCCCACTCACGCGCCAGATTCTGTGTCAGATTCAGGACCGCCGCCTTGGAGAGTGAGTACGTGAAGACTCGCGACAAGGGAGGACCGGCACTGACGGAGGCGATGTTGATGATCGATCCCTTCGTCCCCTTTTCGAGCATGTATTTTCCGACCACCTGACAGGCCAGCCGGACACCTCGCAGATTCACATTCAGAATGCGATCCCATTCGTCTTCGCTGATTTCAAGGAATGGCGTCGGCGAATTGACACCGGCACCGTTGATCAGGACGTTTGCCTCGCGACCAGCGGTTCGCAGATGTGCGACCAGTGAATCCAGGCCTTCGCGTGACGTCGCGTCGCAACTGAAGTATTCCGCAGATCCACCCGCCGCCTGAACCAGCCGGACTCGTTCATTTCCATGTTCATCATTCCGGCCAACGACGACCACATGCGCACCTGCCCCGGCAAGAGCATCGCAAAACGCCCCCCCCAGGGTTCCGGTCCCACCAATGACCACGGCTGTCAAACCATCCAGACCGAACATGTGCTTCAGATAATCAGCGGAGGACATCGATTGTTTTTCCCTGACGCAAGTGATGTGATTGAACAAGCTACGGAGTCTGGTCACCGTGGCTGCGAACACTGAAGTCGCGGGAATTCAGTGCAGGTTACTTCGGAGCCGATTGACAATTAGCCGATGAATTCGAGATCGACCGGATGCGGAATGATCTTCGCATCGTAGGCTCGTTTCAGCAACGTTGCGACGGCTTCGCGGCCGCGATCTCCGAAATCGATGGTCCAGTCGTTGACATACATCCCGACGAACTTGTCCGCCTGGCTGCGATCCAGATCCCGACCGAATTGCAAAGCATACGCCAAGGCTTCAGCCCGATGCTCCAGAGCATAACGAATACTCTGCTTCAGCAGTGCCGTCACTTCTTCCATCGCCTGGCGTCCGAGATCACGACGGATGGCATTTCCCCCCAGCGGCAGCGGCAGGCCTGTGTCTTCCATCCACCACTTGCCAAGATCGACGATCAGATGCAGGCCATCGTTCTGGTATGTCAACTGCCCCTCGTGAATGATCAGTCCGGCATCGACTTTTCCCGCCGCAGTGACAGCCAGGATTTCATCAAACGGGTAGACAACCGGAGTAAAGTCGTCTCCCAATGCAAGCTTCAGTGCCAGATAGGCGGTCGTCAATTTACCGGGTACGGCGATGGTCTTGCCGCGGAAGTCGTTCAGGCTTCCCGGTTGACGAGCGACAATCATCGGCCCGTAATTGTCACCCATGCTCGCACCGCAGGCACACAGCGCATACTTGTCGGTGACATAGGCATAACCATGAATGCTGACGGCTGTCAGTTCCAGTTCGCCGCGAAACGCCCGGTCATTCAGTGTCTGAATGTCCTGGAGCTGATGAGTGAACTCGTACGGTCCGGTGTCGATCTTGTTGTTCGCCAGCGCGTGGAACATGAACGCATCATCAGGATCTGGGCTGTGGCCAACGCGAATAAGCATGTTTCAATGATTCAAAGGGGAAAACGGGCGACTTCTCCACGTCACAACACCTGCGACGACGAACCATGGCATCATAGTATTCTGATCGCCAAATGACCACGCGGCGTCCCCTCAGGAAATCGCCGGCCACAGCTTCTGATTGATTTCAACAAACTCCGCTGCCCAGTGATAATGATCCAGCAGTCCGGCCGTGTCACGTCCGAGGAGTCGATAGGCGGCGTAGATCGCTTCGACAGTTGCCAGGCCTCCATCAGGATCTTCGCGGACTTTGGAAAGACGCGGATAGGCCGTTGTCAGGGGAGGAAGCGTGCGAACCGGGATCGCTGCGTGAGCACGTTCCATCGGTTCGGCATGTCGCCAGGTACCATCCAGAACCAAAAGCCCGCAGTTCAAATCTGCGGGCCCGAGGATGGGACCTCCCAGTCCCAGCCGGACATATCCAGTCAGGTCATACGGCATCCGGGGAAAATTGCAGAAAGCCAGATCACTACGACCACGCAATGGTCGAACTGTACATTTCGCGCGGCGTTCCCGTGGGTGAACGACAATCACAGTGGGGGGAAACACGGGCGTCATCCACTTTGAGCCGCTTCATTGCCATCGCGAGGTTCCATTTCAGGAACTGGCGATGGAACGGGGTCAACATACGTTCCGTGCTTGATCTGCAAGCCCGTCTTGTATTGGCTGAGGATCTCCTGAATCATCGGAGCCTCAACCGTTTCTCGCTCCAGCAACTCTCGCGTCAGATGCTCCATGGCAGGACGCTGAGTCGACAGGATTTCGTTGGCAGTGTTGTACGCCGAATCGATAATCCTGCGGACTTCCAGATCGATTTCACGAATCGTTTCTTCGCTGTGCATGTATTCGGACGCACCACCTGACCCGGCCAGGAATGGACTGCTGCGAGTTTCACTATAATGGACTCGCCCCAGTTTGGGACTCATGCCGAATTCCGTCACCATCCGCCGCGCCAGATCAGTAGCTCGCTGCAGATCGTTGGAAGCCCCGGTTGAGGATTCCTGGTAAACAACATCTTCAGCAGCGATTCCACCCAGCAGCACGCAGATGCGATTGAAAAGCTCCGTTTTCGTCACGAGCTGGCGATCCTCTTCCGGCCGCTGCATCGTGTATCCCAAGGCTCCGAGACCACGCGGAATGATCGAAACCTTGTGAACAGGGTCGACATGCGGCAGCGAACAGGCAACCAGAGTATGTCCCACTTCGTGCCAGGCAATCCGTTGTTTCACTTCCTCCGGCATGACACGCGCCGACTTTTCCAGACCGGCAACAACTCGTTCAAACCCTTCTTCGAACTCGTTTTGAGTGACCGCAGATTTGTTATT
>CAZSTW010000005.1:16044-86691 GCA_964609845.1 uncultured Planctomycetaceae bacterium
TCTTCGAACTCTTTTTGAGTTACCGCAGATTTGTTATTTCGAGCGGCCAGCAAGGCAGCCTCATTAACGAGGTTCGCAAGATCCGCACCGACGAATCCTGCTGTCAGCTTGGCAATGTGCTTGAGATTGACGGAATCGTCCATCTTGATTTTGGCGGCATGCACTTTCAGGATCGCTTCGCGTCCCTTGATGTCAGGCCGGTCAACGAGGACGTGCCGGTCAAATCGACCTGGTCGCATCAATGCGGGGTCGAGTGTTTCGGGGCGATTTGTGGCACCCAGTACGATGACACTCTGGTCCGAACTGAATCCATCCATCTCTACGAGCAGAGCATTTAACGTCTGGTCACGTTCTTCGCCGCCCCCCGGTGAGCCGTGGCTGCGGACCTTGCCGATCGCGTCCAGTTCATCGATGAAAATGATGGAGGGAGACCGCTGTCCCGCCTGCTGAAACATATCACGAACGCGAGCCGCGCCGACGCCGACAAACAGTTCCACAAAATCCGAACCCGACAGACCGAAGAACGGCACACCGGCTTCCCCGGCAACAGCTTTCGCCAGCAAAGTCTTGCCGGTTCCAGGTGGGCCAACGAGCAGCACACCGCGTGGAATTCGGCCTCCCAGTGCCTGATACTTGGCAGGATTTCGCAGAAACTCCACGATCTCACGCAGTTCTTCGACAGCTTCGTCGATTCCTGCGACATCGTTGAAGGTGATGCCCAATTCTTCCTGAACGTAAAGCTTGCCTCGACTGCGACTGAAAGCGATGGCGGAACCGGGTCCACCCATCCGTCGCATCACAATGAACAGGAATCCAACGATCAGGGCGGCCGTCAGGCCAAGGACGACAAAATCACGCCACAGCGATTCGTCTTCGTACTTATACGGAATCTGTGCTGCATCCAGAATCTCCGTCAGTTTGGCCTGATTGTCACCATGCATGCCGACGAGTGAAACTTTGAAGATTTTCGGGGCGGTCTTGCTGGACTCAGACTTCGGAGCGTCCTGATAGACCAGGCCTTTGGTTCCGATGGTCAGTTCATAGACGTTGTGTGGTCCCAGCTGCCCATTGGCGATTTTCGTCCGGAACTCACTGATCGTGACAGTCTTATGCTGCCAGAGACGGGCAAGCTGGAATACGACAATCACCAGGATAAAGGCGACCATGACGAACCAGAAGACGTTGGTCGATTGCCCGCGTTCCGGTTTCTTGGGCGAACCGCCCCCCGGAGGAGCAGGTTTCCGCGGCGCATCGCCTCCCGGTCCACCCATGAGAAGCAACGGAGATGGATCATCGAATTCGTGCTGAGGATTCGGATTCAAAGGTTGATCACCGAAAAACCAAGTTTGCCAATGTATTGCCATACCATGAACTCTAAGTTCCAAAACCACTCGGGTCAACCGGAAGCGGCGATTGAGGGGCTTCTGGTCAATGGAAATCCGGTCTGGTAGCGGCAACGCGGCAACCTGGGCCAGGTGCTGCCTTAGGGGCTATCTGGACGAGTGTACACCCGGGAGACGGAATTCAAGAAGGTATCTGCGGGCGGTCCAGATGCCTGGCTGGCCCTGTCGTTGATTGAATACCATTCACGCTCGTTGTTGTCTGGGTGACCACAAACATCATCACATCATGCAGAGTATCGCCCCGAAACTCCGACGGGTTCATTCCTGAGATTCTCGCGTCGCGCACCATCAAATCGAGCCAACCTTGATGTCGATCAGGGGAGTGTCGATTAAGATTTGTTTCGTCACCCGTGATCCAGTTGATGTCATCAAGCGGAGTCGAAGGAGAAAGCTGGCAAATATTGCGACCTGTGTCGTGTGCGATTGCCATCATGAGATCGCCAATTGGTGAATCGCCAAACGAAGCGTAGTGTTTTTGACACCACGTGATCGCATGGTGCTGGATGGCAGAATCATCCCGCCATTTCTTAAACTGCCACACGAAACATACAGGCGAGGCGAGTAGAATCAGGAGTCCGATAACCGGGAAAATCTGGCTGTAGAAAAGTCCTGCGACCAGCAGTACGAACGACCAAAACCATCCGGTTGCATCGATCGGACGGGGTCTCTGAATCGCAAGCGGTTTTGGTGCTGCTGTGCCCATCTGAGAACTTAATGGCCATGGCTACGTCGCATTTGGCACCCGTCACGAACCTGCGGGAGCAAACCGGGCGAGAAAAGATTTCAATGCCTTCGAGTTATTTTCCTGCTGGAAAGGATTGGCGTCGGGATCAGGTTGCCCGCCCCCCATGCCCGCTGGGCGACCAAATGGAAGTCCAATGGCATCCAGCTTGGCCTTCTGATCGTCGCTCAGGATGGAAGATAACTCTTCGTGCATTTGTTTGGCATCGTCATCCGTGAATTTCTCCGCAGCGTCGACTCCATTCAGGCCTTTCAACAATGCCGTGGTCTGCTCGGGAGTCAGCTTCAGAGAGATGTCATCGGTCAAGAGATTCAATTTCCGGACAAGTGTCGTCAAATCCCGTTTGGGATTGGGACCGCGTCCACCTCCACCCATCCCCATGCCTCCCCCCATTCCGCTCCCACCCATACCACCAGCGGGTGCTGATGTTGCAGCTGCCGTGGGAGTTGATGCCGCCATTTGAGCCGCTACGGAGACAGCCTGGGCATCGGCCGGAAGTGGCTTCGGAACAGCCGTGATCATGAAGCCTGCCCCACAGACGACGGCATACGAACCGACCGAACCGAGAATGATGCCGACCACAGCCGAAACGAGCCAGAGAGAAAACCCCTGGCCTGTCCGCTGCCGGTGGACCAGCCAGACCAGCAGCAGGATGACCATCAGCCCCATCGACAGAATGTATGTCGCCACCGCGTCCAGATGCATCGGCATTTCAGTTCTCCCGATTCCGTCAGAGAATCAGCTCCGTGTCATGTTCCTGCGAGTCTGGACGCGATGTTCATGCCTTACGGGACGTCATGGACTCTCCACCGTAATCGCCATGATCACCGGCGACGTCGCATCATTCCCCTTCACGAGGTCGATCGATTCAATCTTCTCCGCTCGCTTTGGAGTGACGGTGAAGTAACGGATCTGTTGACCTCGCAATCGGTATGCGAACTTGCTGCCAGGGACATCCACTCGGGTGATGTAGTCGGCCCAGACTTCACCGTTGCGGGTGACGTGATCCTCTGTTTGACCGTCAGCGTATTTCAGCCGCACTGTCAAAGTTGGCGTTCCATTGGGTGCCGCCGGGGCTCCCCAACCGCTGACACCACCCAGGAAGTGAATCAGCTTGGCAGAAGAATTACATGCAAGGGAAACGGACTTCGGCATCTTTGGTGGTTTGTCGCCATTTGTGCCGTGCAGCATGATGGCGTTCGGAACCTGATCGATTTTGGGATCGACCAGGACGAATGGCACTCCTTCGAAGATCTTGGGACTCCAGTCCGGGAAGATCAGCTTCTGCTCGTCATGTTGACCGTCATGGAACATGGCCTTGGTCGTCACAACGGTGGCCACTTTGTCGATCGGGATCGGCAGGAACTTGCCACGCTGCGTCAGAAACTCGAGCAGGTCCGTCAGTTCCTGTTGAGTATGAGCCTTCTCAAATCCTTCCGGCATCAGTGACTTTGTAGACGCCACCAGTTCTTCGATGTTGTCGCGCTGAATCTGCAGCTTCTTTCCTTCGACATCGATCAGTTCGATGGCCGTCTTGGATTCTGACGCCAGCAGACCGAACTGAGTTTTTCCGTCATCGGTATGGACGGTATAGATTCGGAAGTTTCCTTCCACCGATCGACTTGGATCGATGATGTGAATCAATAGTTCCTTCTTTGGATGAACAGCCATCCCGGTCAGGTCCGGCCCGATCCGAGTTCCTTCGCCGCTGTGCGTATGACACTTGATGCAGGTCTTCTTGAAGACTGCTTTACCTGCCACGGCGTCACCCTTCTTTTCGGTGAGCGGCATCAACTCTTCGACCACCTTCTGGCGATCAGGGTTGGGGAGTTGCCCACCGCGCGCCAGAATTGGCTTCACACGGTCGCGAATGGACCTGTCGACATGATTCGCCAGTGACTGCTTTTGTTCCAGGGACAATTCCGACAAGCGAGGGTTGTCCTTTTCGAGGCCATCCAGCAAGACCTTGGTCCAGTCATTTCGGCCCAGCAGCAATCGAATAGCAGTCGGGCGAACGGACGGGGTCATTGAACCCAGCGATGCCACAATGGTCGCGCCGGCTTCTGGTGCTTCGCTCAGTCCAATGGCAGATAGCAGACCATTGGCCAGTTCAGAAGATGTGCGTGGTGTAATCAGCTTCAGAAGTGCCGACGCCGCATCTGCGTCGAGACGACGGAACTCGATCAACTGACGTGCCGCGGCAATCCGATCTGCCTCAGCAACTTTGTCATTCGTGACGATGTCGAGAAATGTCTTGGAGATCTCAACGATATGGGCTTCCAGCAGCTTCGAGCCCCACTTCAGTGCGAGGTTAATCAGCGAGCCTCGAGCCGCTGGAGGCAGCTTGCCTAGCATGTCAACCAGCGATTTGTCAGTCGCTTCGCTCAATTGCAGCGGCTTATTCTTGGGCCAGCCACGCGCCATCCCCGCCAGAATTGGCTCAACAACTCGAGGAGAGGCGTCGGCCAGCGAAGCAATTAATGCTGGGGCGGTCTCTTCAGGGATTCCACGAGCATAGTGTTCAGCAATGATCAGCAACGCATCCGTTCCTGGACTGGCCAGCTTGGCACCGCTGTTTTTCACGACCAGCTTCAGGAAATGAATATCGTGTCGAGCGGCAGCCGAGATTGCCGCGTCATTTAACCAGCGGTCGCCCGGAACCGTCGTGGCAAAGGCAATCCGAATGGCGTCGGCGGCTTCACTGGAAGGAGGCATCTCTGCCAGAGCGAGCAGGGACATCAACTGCACCTGAGCGTTCGGATCTTTCAAGACACCACTCTGCAGGATTGCTGTCGTCGAGGCGTCGGTCCGCGGAAGGACTTGAACCGCATTGCGCCGAACACCTGCCGATGGATGTCGCAGTGCACCAACGACTGCTTTCAGAGCGTCGCGATTCTCACCATTTAAGACACCACGAGCATGCAGCGTCCACATGGCGTGAATGATTTCAGTATTCAATCCGATCTCGTCCATCGACTGATCATTGATGGATTCAATCAGTGCCTGAACACCATCAAACCGGTCCTTTTCAATAATCAGTCGTTGGGCCTGTCGTCGCCACAGGAAGTTGCCGACCCCCAGTTCCGCGATCAGTTGTTCCGTGCTTGCTTTGGCCAGATCTGCGGGACGAGCCATCATCGCTGGTGCATCCCCTTCGGTCTCTGGCTTCAATGCGGTTGGTTTGGCTGGTTCTTCAAACCCTTCAACGCCCTTGCCTGTGTAGACGAGGCGGTAGATGCGTCCGTGCTTCTTATCCCGCAATTCGGATTCGTAGGCATTTCCCTTACCGGTCTTGAAGCCGGCGGGTGTTGGATTGTGCTGGATGATGAAGTTGTACCAGTCGATGACCCAGACATTTCCGTCGGGACCAACTTCGGCCATGATCGGGCCAGACCATTCGTCGTTGCTGGCGAGCAGATTCCACGAGTTTTTCGAGCGGAATCCGGAACCATCTTCACGGATCTTGAATGTCGCGACCAGATGACCCGTCGGTTCGGTCACAAACGCGGTTCGGTTCCAATACTCTTTCGGATAGTTGCGGGCGGTATAGAGCGCGTGCCCGGCCGCCGCAGTAAAACCACCATGATTATCGACCTGCCGAACCTTTTCGTCGTCCAGAGGAACGAACTTATTGCTGTCCGCAATCCCTCCCAGAACACTCGATGACCATCCGCGGACCGATTCATAGTACCGATTCGGAATCGGCATGAATTCGGAGGGATTACCGTTGGCGGTTGATCCAAACACAATTCCTTCTTCGCTGAATCCCAGGCCCCAGGTGTTGTTGTTGGTCGAGCGGAGGAATTCCAGATCGGTCACGGCGGTCTTGTCGCCATCACCTTCCATCTTGAAACGGAAGAAACCCTGCCGGAAGGTCGTCACTTCTTTTCCGTTAGTCAGGACCGGGCGGGAGTCATTGTATCCCTGCATGGCGTAATACCAGTTGTCCAGTCCGTACTGGAAGTTGCTGACTTCACCATGGGTATCACGCATCCCCCAGCCGGTGATCAGAACTTTTCGCAGATCGGCCTTGTCGTCGCCATCGGTGTCTTTGAGATAAAGCGTCTCGGTCCCATCCTGAACAATCGCGCCACCTCGGTAAAAAGCGATCGCGGTAGGGATACTGAGCTTCTCTGCAAACACCGTGAATTTGTCGGCGACCCAGTCTCCGTTGGTGTCTTCAAGAATGCGAATTCGGTCGCGCCCCTGGCCGGCTGGCTGCAGTTCATTGGGATAGTCGAACGTTTCACAGATCCAGAGTCGCCCCCGCTCATCCCAGTTCATTGCAATCGGCTTGCCCTGGAAGTCTTTTTCGGATGCGAACAGCTTCACTTCAAAACCGACGGGAGTGACAAAGTGTTTCATCGACTCTTCCGGGCTGGCGGGAAGCTGCATTTTGCGCTTACCATGCTCAATCGTTCCCCAGCTTTTCCCCGGGGGATAAAACGGGATGCCGTCGGTTTCGACGTATTCGAACGGCTTCAGGTCCTTGGGAAGTTTCGTCATTTCGGGACGGTCAACAAACGACGGCACGACGCCGGGATCGCCGCCACATGCCCAGCGGATACCCCGTTCGACCAGGTTATGAAAACCGGCGTTGGACCATGTTTGCGCATCGTGTCCCCAGGCCGTATAGAAAACCCGCCCCTGACCGTGAGTCCGTACCCATGTCCAGGGCTCCTGTGTGTTTCCTTCGGCCCGAGCTTCCAGGACGGTTCGATCCTTTTCGTTGTGCTTCGAATGGACGTACGTTTCGTCATAGCTTTCAAAGCCTTTAAAGCCCTTCATCACGGGATGATTCGGCGCCGTGACGATGGTACGAAAGGTTCCCGTTCCATGCTTGAGGAACTGCGCACCGATCAATGCCACAACTTCGTCGTTATTCCGGAAGCAGTAGCTGGCACAATGCAACGGGATGAATCCCTTGCCACTGGCAACGTAAGCGAGCAGTGCTTTTGCCTGATCGTCTTCGATGCGGTCGATATTCGCATAGACCACAAGCCCGTCGTACTTGTTCAATGTGTCAGGATTCAGGTCAGCCATGACATCGGAATAGACAAGTTCGATCCGGCGCGTCTTCAAGACAGGTTGCAGCTGTTTGAAGCGAACCGCAGGCTGGTGATGTCCGTTATCCCCCAGGAACAACAGCTTCAGCTTGGGAGGCGCGGCCTGCAGGCTGGCAGCCAGCAGACTCAGTGCGAAAACGGTGCAGAATGTTCGAAACGCAGATCGAAAGGAGCTGTTGAGCAGCATGGATACACGCCCTGAAATACAATTGAAAAAGGAACTCGTTCGAATTCCTCAGGTTGATCAACCTGAACATTTTCTTGTCGAATCAGACTTGGTTATGTCTCGCAAAAGTGGCAAAGCCAGCCTGGCTAGAAGTCACCCAAAGTTTCGCCCCCACTGGAGGTTGTCAGGCCACGCCAGACATTGAGATCAATGTTGTTACTGATAAACCGCACTGCGCCGTCACACATCACAACCTGCACTCCACCCACATGCTTGCTGCGTGAAGTGAAATACTGGCTGACATCGTTGCCTGCTGGACTGCAACAGGAAATTCCGTTCAGGTCACCTGCGGCAGGACAGATTCGCCACGCCAGATCACACGCAGGAGAATTGGGAGTCAACCATCCATTGAAGGTTTGTCCCCCGGTTGAGATCTGGATTTCCGAGATGGGCCCACCCCAGCCAGGTGTCGTATTCGAGGTGATGACCTCAGCCATCATCAAGGTGTTACTCAGGCCGTCGGTGATCGCTGAGAAATTGCTGCTTCCACGATAGCTGAACGGTGCACCGCCAAAATTGACCCCGCCTGAGGCCTGCTGACCGTAGTTCGTGTTTCCCCAGTTGACCACGTAGTTTCCACGCCAGCGTGCCCACGTGTTGGATCCCCATTCGTTGTTTTTCATTCCATCCGTCGGGCATCCATACAAAGCAATTTTCGCTCGACGTACCGCGTCATTCGATACGTCACTGATCTGTGCATTGAAATTAATTGTGGCGTACCACGGAGCCTGATCGATGTAGGGACCCATCATCGAATACCAGCAGTGGTCGTCGTAATACTGGGAAGTTGGCCCGGTGCGTCCTGGATCGCCGATCCATTTCACTGTCCCCGGCGGAAGTTGTCGCGCGGTGTCATGGTAATTGTGCATCGCGAGACCCAATTGCTTGAGTTGATTCTTGCATTGAGTCCGGCGGGCTGCTTCCCGGGCCTGCTGGACGGCTGGAAGCAGCAGTGCGATCAGAACAGCGATGATGGCAATAACGACCAGCAATTCAATCAAGGTAAAACCGCGAGACGGATGTCGGCGCATAGAACATTCCTCAACAATGCAACGAGATAAACAGGCCTTTCAAACGTCCTCTGCCTTAACAACGTCAGGGCTGAAGACCGTGATTAATTCTGAATAGACTGCTGATTACGACTACTTGCTTTCAGGGGGCTTCGATTCCAGATCGAATGCCATGTTGTCTTTTTCGTTGACCGTGACTTCGATACCGCTCCGATACTTCTCGGGTACCAGATCTACCACTTCCGGATAAGGGGTCGAATATTCCGTAATCATCTTGCCGGTTTTTTGAGTGATGTTGAACATCACTCGCAATTTCCCAATCGGCACATTCTTGGCCGCATATTTGCCGTCGACGATATTGGCCTGAGCAACCTGCCCTTTGGTTTCTGGAGCGGGCATGAACTGAATCGTCCCCTCTTTGACAGGAGTCCCATCAATCGTGACCTCACCATCCACTGACGTGAACGGAAACTTCGGCTTCTCGGCGGCACAACCGCAAATCATCAGTGCCATCAGAAACGCAAAAAGGAGGCCCGTTATCGATTTCATGGAAAGTCCTGGCTGTGAAATCAAAGTTTCCGTTGAGGGACAATTCATCGTCGCTGTGTTGAACGGAAGTGTCGGTCGATCCAGCTGGAGATCAGGCGGCTGTGTCATGTCGGCAGAATCGCACACCTGAACTCCAGTGATCGAACCGACAATTTAAGCGAGCGTAAATTCCGGCAGCTTCACAATGGCTCCCCCCTGAGTAGCCGATTCGTGGGCACAAATACCGACACAGGTCCAGTTGGCCGACAGCGTCGCGTTCGGCCATGGGTCCCGATCATCACGCAGTGCCGAAACAAATTCGTTGACCATGTGCGGATGTGAACCTCCATGACCCCCACCCTGGATAAACGACAGATGGCCGGCATCGTGGATCTCCGACGGCATCGTGAACTTGCGGATCGGCTCGGGCAGCAGATGTGCGTAATCGGGAACGGTGACCTTTTCCGGGATTTCCGGTTCAGGCTTTTTGGCCGTGTGAATCACGTGTGGCTCGTGTTCGATCAATGTCCATTCGAAACTGCGTTTGGTTCCGTAGACATCGAAACTCTCACGGTATTGACGAGCAACATCGTACAGGAATCGCCAGATGTGGGCCGTGATGTCGCTGTCCTTCACCTTAATATGGCATGATTCGACAGCGAACTTGTTGCCTGACTTCTGAGCGATGTCGTCGCGGACGGTTCCCGATCCGAAGCAACTGACGTATTCAGCCCGACCATTCAACAGCCCCAGACACGGGCTGACGACGTGAGTCGCATAGTGCATCGGGATCATCTTTTCCCAATAGGATGGCCAGCCATCCATATCCTGCGGATGTGATGCGGCCAGGTGCTGGATCTTGCCGAGTTCCCCCTTGGCGTACATTTCCTTGATGAACAGAAATTCGCGGCTGTAGACGACGGTTTCGGCCATCATGTATTTGAGACCAGTCTGCTTCACCAGTTCGCAGATCTTCCGACAGTCTTCAATGTTGGTCGCCATCGGAACCGTGCACATCACGTGCTTGCCCGCCTTCAACGCTTCCATCGACATCCAGGCGTGGTCGGGAATCGGGCTGTTGATGTGAACGAAATCAACGTTGGGATCCTTCAGGACGTCGGCGTAATCGGTGTAACGCTGCGCAATTCCAAACTGATCGCCGACCTTATCGAGCTTCTCTTTGCCGCGCTGGCAGATCGCGTAAACATTGGCGTCCGGCAGGGCCTGATAAATCGGAATGAATTCCGAACCAAAACCGAGACCGATCATCGCGACATTGACGGGCTTGCCCATGAAAACAACTCCTGCTGGATGCTCGTAGATGGAATGGCCAACTCTGTTTCGCCGGTGTCAGGCGGTGATTCAAGAAACTCGCGTCTGACGCGTCCTGTGCTCGACACGAGTTTAGAACACTCGATTCGACTCTGTCACACCGCAACAGAGTAGCGATCAACATTCGCTGATTTCTTGTGCGAATCGGACATTTTTTGTTAAATATCAGACATGAACAGGCCAATCGCCACCTCCGCGAATCCCTCAATCCCGGTACCGCAGAACACGGTGTCGAGAAATCCTGCGGAAATTCAGCAGGAATTCTTTCAAAGAATGGGTGGGCCGCAGCAGTTTCAGCAGTTATTCGAGCATCTTCCAGGAGTCTATTTTTTTGTGAAGGATCGGCAGAGCCGCATGGTCTGCGCCAGCCAGCCCTTCTGGGAACATCTGGGGGTCACATCGGAAGAGGCGATCATCGGCCGCACCGACGACGATTTTTTTCCGCAGCACGCCGCCGACCACTTCAAGCGAGATGATGAACAGGTGATGGCGACGGGGCAGCCGATCATCGGCCGCGTGGAATTGTGGTACAACGAACACCGCGTTCTTGACTGGTTCGTGACCAACAAACATCCGGTCCGCGATACGAATGGAACCGTGATTGGCGTGATGGGAATCGTGCGCAGCTATGAAGGCCAGCGCCGATCCATGCAGCCGATGTCTTTGATTAACTCGACCGTCGACTACATTCGTGAACACCATCACGAACGATTAACGGTCGAAGATCTGGCAACACGGGCCGGGCTTTCTCCGAGGCAACTTCATCGCAAGTTTCGTGAAGTCTTCGGCCTGAGCGTTCAGGAGTTTCTGATCAAGACCCGGATCCAGGCAGCCAGCGATATTCTGCTGAGAACCGACCAGCCGATTTCTGGAATTGCCGCAGATTTCGGGTTTTGCGACCAGAGTGCGTTTACTCAACTGTTTCGCAAGCATATGGGGCTGACGCCACGGCAATTCCGACTGCGATACGCCAAGCCTTGAAGCGACTGGGACCAAGCGATTCCAAGGATCGCCACCACGTCGATGGCGACCCGAATTTCCTGGATGATCAGAAATCGCCCACTACTTCACCGCCTGACCGACTTCCCAGTGACCGCCAGACATTCAGATCGATGTTCTCTGAAATTGAGCGGACTGATCCATCCATGAGAACCGAAAGAACCACACCAACATGGTAGCTGCGCGATGTGACGGCAGCATATGTTGGTCGACCTGCACATGTGGCACTGGTCCCTCGTTCTTTGCACGAGATATAGTCACCCTCCACAGTCGGAGTGGATACCGTCGTCCCCTTATTGGCAATCTGTACCCGGGTGTTCGGGGTGAAAGCCGTCGTGAAGCCGGTTTCGTGAATTTTGCCGTCAACCCATTCCCGATGACCGTTTGTTGAAAAAGTTCCCGACGTGAAGCCGGCAATCATGGCCAGATTGGGCAGTGTGTCCGTTGCGGCAGCGTCATTCCCGATCTGATTCGTATAGGTTTTGACCTCGGAAAAGCAGAGGGTGTTGCTGGTTCCATCGGTGAAATTCGCCATCGTAAATCGGGCATTCGGCCCGAAGGCCCCATCGCCAGGAGTCCCGCCGTCTGCAAGGTTTGCTGAGAGCGGAGTAAATACTTTCCACGTCCCGGCATTGAATGCGTAGTTAGGCGGAAAGTAACTGGGGGTTGAGACGCTGTTGGCACCATTGACTTCACTGGGGCAGCGGTAAGCCGGCAGGAACTGTGCCGTAATCCCGCTCGTAGAATTCGGGGGATCGCTGTACCCGACATTCAGGTCAGCGTGGTTGAAGGCATTGGCCTGATCCAGAAACGGAAGGATCCGGGCATGAATCGACCACGTTCCCCCCTTGGCAGCCCCGATGCAGTAACTCGGTGGAAGGACCGAATGGCTGTCGAGGTAATTCTGAACGGCCAGTCCGATCTGCTTCAGGTTGTTTTTGCATTGAATCCGTCGAGCCGCCTCGCGCGCCTGCTGGACGGCTGGCAGGAGCAGTGCAATCAGAATGGCAATGATGGCAATCACCACCAGCAGTTCGATGAGTGTAAATCCGGCACGGTGCGAGACGGGCTGTCGAGAGGCGAGTTTTTTCATGCGACCAAACTCCAGAACGGGACACGATGAATGCCCGGATGAACCTTCAGCCGGGCGATCCGTCGGTGTGCATGGCTGGCAGGAGCTGGCGAGCAAACTGGCGGGAACTGAGTTGACACTGAGTCTCAATATCAGCAATACTACCCACGCCCCAAGAATCTTCAAGGGAACCTCGCCAATTTTTCCCGCCTCTGCTCCCCGCCCGACAGGTACTCCAGATACACAACTCTCTATCGGATATAGACATGGACCAAGAAAACCCACCCAAAATGCCATCGACAGCTCATGGGGACGCCACTCCCGATCCCGCAGACATCAAACTTCGCGAATATGATTCGAGTGACCTGCTGCGCGGTGCCAAGGAAGTACTGATCCGACACGCAGGCGAAACCTATCGATTGCGCCTGACCAGAAATGACAAATTGATTCTGCAGAAGTAGCATCTGTGGTATCCTGAGCTCGGGCGAATTCTGATCGCAGCGGGGTTGTTTGCGATCGCGAAATTTGTCCCATGTCCCTCAAGGATTCGAGGAAGGTCCTGAAATGAGTTCGGGAGAGTTCAACCCTGCGGGGATGGCTGGACAGGTCGTTGCTTCAACTTCTGGTCCCGGTATCGATGTGGCATCCCTTCGGGCCCGACTGGCTCCAGGCGTCGCCCGTACGCGCGATCATCTGCTCAGCCTGCAGCACACGGACGGCCATTGGTGTGCTGAACTTCAGGGTGACACGATTCTGGAGTCGGAATACATCCTGCTGCTGACGTTTCTCGGCCAGGGGCAATCCGATCGTGCCAAAGAATGCGCCGCCTACATGCTCGACCAGCAGTGTGACCACGGCGGTTGGGCCATGTTTCCCGGCGGTCCGATCGAAATCAGCGGATCGGTAAAGGCCTACCTGGCTCTGAAAATTACCGGCCATGATCCTCAAGCCGATTATATGGTCCGTGCCCGTGAAGCGATCCTGCGTGCCGGAGGAATGGAGCAGGTCAACAGCTTTACTCGGTACTACCTCGCGATGCTGGGGATCATCCCTTACAGCCTGTGTCCGGCAGTTCCTCCCGAGATGATTCTGCTTCCGCTGTGGGCCCCGTTCAATATCTATGAAATGTCGTCCTGGTCGCGGACGATCGTCGTTCCATTGAGCCTGCTGTGGGCCTGCCAGCCGAAAACGACATTGCCACCCGAACATCAGATCGACGAACTCTACGCGACCCCGGCCAAAACGCTTCCCAGGACGATCGGCGGAGTCAATCACGAGGGTTCACGTGGCTGGTTGAACTGGACGAAGTTCTTTCAACAGGTCGATCGGGCCATCAAGTTTGGCGAAGGTTTAGGAATCAAGCCGCTCCGCAAACGGGCGATCCGACTTTGCGAGCAATGGATCCTTGATCGACTCAAGATGAGTGATGGACTGGGAGCGATTTTCCCGCCGATCGTCTGGACGATCATCGGCCTGCGGTGCCTGGGGTATAAGGACGATTGCGAGATCATCCAGCAGCAGATGCGTGAACTCGACAAGCTTTGCATTCGCGAGAATGGCAAAGTTCGACTGCAACCCTGCTTCTCGCCCGTGTGGGACACGATCATTTCGATTATCGCCCTGCGGGATGCAGGCGTTTCACGGCATGATCCTGCGATTCGTAGAGCGATCGACTGGGTCTTGTCGAAGGAAGTGAAGCACCCCGGCGACTGGTCTCTGAATCATCCGAATGTCGAACCGGGGGGCTGGTATTTTGAATACAACAACGAATTCTATCCCGACATTGACGATACGTGCATGACACTCATTGCCTTCGGCAAGTGTCTGCCGGAAGGAGTCGGTCGCGAATGGACGATGGAAGTATTTGACGAACCGAAGACCGGAACGCCAGCTCGCCAGACATCAGAAGTACCCGTCGTTTTCAGCGGTCGATCTGCGACGGCGGAAAAAGCGATCGCCGAACTGGAAGCTGCAGCCCCGATGGTCAACGCGATCCGGCGCGGCGTCCGATGGCTGAAGTCGATGCAAAGCAGCGACGGAGGCTGGGGAGCATTCGATGCAGACAACACTCGGGAAGTCCTGACAAAGGTTCCGTTTGCCGACCACAACGCGATGATCGATCCGAGTACATCAGATATCACCGCGCGAGTCCTCGAATCATTCGCTGGCCTGGGGATACCTGCTGACAGTCCGATTCACAAGCGGGCATTTGATTTCATCTGGAATGATCAGCAACCGGATCATTGCTGGTACGGCCGCTGGGGCGTGAATTATCTGTACGGGACATGGCAGGTACTGGTCGGTTTGATTGCCAACGGAGTCCCCGCAGATGACCTGCGGCTGCGCAAAGCGGTCGACTGGTTGAAGGCGAAGCAGCAGCCGTGTGGCGGGTGGGGTGAAACGGCTCGCAGTTACGATGATCCGAGTTTGCGAGGGACAGGTATTCCCACAGCATCGCAGACGGCGTGGGCTTTGTTAGGGCTGCTTGCGGCCGGCGAATCAGAATCAACGGCCGTTCAGCGCGGTGTCGATTATCTGCTGAGCACTCAGCAACCTGACGGCACATGGAACGAAACCGAGTTCACAGGAACCGGGTTCCCTCGCGTCTTCTATCTGCGTTATCACTACTACCCGCTCTATTTTCCATTGATGGCCCTGGCTCGCTACGCACAGACTCAATCGCGTTGAGTCATCTGGCCGGGTTGAACTGACTGCCGATTGTGGTTCTTGAGAACGTTGTTGGAATAACATGGTCTCTGTCCTGGGCATTTCCGCGTTCTACCACGATTCCGCCGCCGCGTTGGTTGTCGATGGCAGGATCGTCGCGGCGGCACAGGAAGAGCGGTTTTCACGGATCAAGCATGATGCCGGGTTTCCGACACATGCCGTTGACTATTGCCTGCGGGAAGCGGGCCTGAAGCCAGAACAGATCGATTACGCCTGTTTCTACGAAAAGCCCCTGTTGAAGTTCGACAGGCTGATCGAAAGTTATCTCGCGTTCGCACCGCGAGGCTTTCAGTCGTTCCTGGCGGCCTTGCCGGTCTGGCTGCGAAAGAAGCTGCATCTGCGCCGCGAGATCCGCATGGGATTGGGGAATGCTTATCACAAGCGAATTATCTTCCCGGAGCATCACGAATCGCACGCGGCGAGTGCCTTTTTTCCGTCCCCGTATGAACAATCGGCCATCCTGACGGTCGACGGTGTCGGCGAATGGGCCACGGCAACGTATGGCGTTGGAAACGGAAATCAGATTCGGCTGACACACGAATTGAGATTCCCCCATTCGCTGGGAATGCTCTATTCGGCGTTCACCTATTTTTGCGGCTTCAAGGTGAATTCGGGTGAATACAAATTGATGGGGTTGGCACCCTATGGCGAACCGATTTATGCCGACGTGATTCGCGATCGCATCATCGACATCAAGCCCGACGGCTCGTTTCGACTGAGGATGGAGTACTTCAATTATTGTGCGGGGCTGACGATGACCTCCCCGCGCTTTGAACAGTTGTTTGGTGGACCGCCACGACAGCCGGAAACACCGCTGACCGAACGCGAAATGAATATCGCCGCATCGATTCAGGTCGTGACGGAAGAGATCCTGCTGAAGATGGCGTTTCACATCCATCAGCAGACGGGACAGAAAAACCTGTGCCTGGCGGGTGGAGTGGCACTGAACTGCGTGGCCAACGGAAGGATCCTGCGGGAAGGTCCCTTCGAATCAATCTGGATTCAGCCCGCTGCCGGTGACGCTGGCGGTGCATTGGGGGCTGCGCTCTTTACCTGGTTCCAGTTATTGCAGAATCCTCGCGAACTTCTGCAACCGGACGGCCAAGGAGGAAGCTTCCTGGGGCCGCAGTGTGAAACCGCATCGATTCGCCAGTACCTGGCTCGAGTCAACGCACCCCATGAAGAGATCCGCGATGAGGACGCGTTGTGTCAACGCGTTGCGAGTCTGCTGGCGGCGGGGAAAGTTGTGGGTTGGGTTCAAGGACGCATGGAGTTTGGTCCAAGATCACTCGGGGCGCGCAGCATTCTTGGGGACGCTCGAAACCCCGAGATGCAGTCGGTGATGAACTTGAAGATCAAGTTTCGTGAGTCGTTCCGGCCATTCGCTCCCGTGGTCCTGCAGGATCGCGTCCATGACTACTTTGAAACACGCCCTGAAGAATCCAGCCCTTACATGCTGGTCGTTTCGCCCGTCCGGTCAGACCATCGCAAGGTCACAGGAATGTCCGGTCGCAAAGGGATCGATCGTCTGAAAGAGATTCGTTCCGATATTCCTGCCGTAACCCATGTGGACTACTCCGCCAGAATTCAAACCGTGGATCCGGTAAGGCATGGTCGATTTCATCGGCTGCTGAAATCGTTTGAGGCACAGACAGGCTGCCCCGTGCTCATCAATACAAGTTTCAATGTGCGGGGTGAACCGATTGTCTGCGGGCCGGACGAAGCCTACCGGTGTTTCCTCGCCACCAACATTGATGTCCTCGTGCTGGAGACATTCGTCCTCGAAAAAGAGCTCCAGCCAAAACTGTCGCCTGAGCAGGTGAATGACTACATGAAGCAGTTCAAGCTGGATTGAGGTGCGAGACATGGCGATTATCGAAATCAACTGGCAGCCATCGAATCGCGACCTGCGCGTGTTTGCATTTGTGCAATTGATCGTTGCAGGCGCAGGGGCGTGGTTGCTGCATCGTCGCCTGAACTGGGATCTGGCTGCGACTGTTTTGATCGCCTTGTCGCTGGTGCTGCTGGTCGCCGGAATTGTCCGACCCCGAATCCTTCGGCCACTGTTCGTGGCCTGGATGGTGGCAGCTTTTCCGATCGGCTGGGTGATGTCGCATCTGCTGCTGGCTGTTGTCTATTTTGGTATTGTGACGCCGATCGGATTTCTGCTGAGATTGCGGGGACGCGATGCATTGCAGTTGAAGGCGGATGACAGGGCTTCGTACTGGAACGCAAGACCGGCTTCACCAGAATCGTCGCAGTACTTTCGACAGTTTTGAATTGTATCCATCGACGTCGTATCGGCACCTTGCGGGGAATTACCATGACGGAATCATCGAATATCGCTTCGAAGCAAGAAGCGAAGCCCGCTGTTGATAAGCCCTCCGCATTTGCCCAGCAGGCCGACGAAGCCTCATCAGGTATCGTGCAGGAATTCATCCAGTTCCTGGGTGAAAACAAGAAATGGTGGCTGATCCCGATTCTTGTTGCTGTGGGCCTGATTGCCACGCTGGTAGCACTGAGCAGCTCGGCAATCGCCCCCTTGATCTATCCACTGTTCTGATTCCAATTCAGAGATTCTTTCCAAATCGTCATCGCTCGCTCCAGCCAACTCGAAATTCATCGAGGAAATCATCCATGCCATTACCGTTCGTTGAAATCCCGGGACGATCATGGAATCGACGAGAATTTCTTCGAGTGGGAGGAGCGGCGGTTGTGGCGTGGCCATTACTGACAGGCACGTCCTCAGCGATTGCTCAATCTGACGTAAAGCTGTCGGGGTACCCATTTACCCTGGGCGTCGCTTCGGGCGATCCCTGGCCCGACGGATTTGTCATCTGGACACGGTTGGCTCCTCGTCCGACGGAAGGTGGCGGGATGCCGCCGCAAAACATCGTGGTCGATTGGCAGGTAGCAGATGACGAAGCGATGACGAAAGTGGTTGCGAAAGGGACAGCGGTCGCATCACCGGAACTGGCTCATTCGGTCCACGTCGAGATTCAGGGATTGGAACCGGGGCGCTGGTATTGGTATCAGTTCCAGGCCGCCGGGGAAGTCAGCCCGAAAGGACATGCCCGGACAACTCCACGTTTGAACGAAACCCCCGATCGATTGCGATTCGCGTTTGCTTCGTGCCAGCATTATGAAACGGGGCTTTATACCGCCTATCAGCACATGGCGAACGAGGATCTGGATCTGATCGCTCATCTGGGGGATTACATCTACGAAGGGGCTGCCCGTGAAAAGCAAGTGCGAAAACATGTCGGGCCGGAACTGCACACGCTGGAGGACTATCGGAATCGGTATGGGCAGTACAAGTCAGATCCATTTCTTAAGGCGGCCCATGCAAAGTGTCCCTGGCTCGTCACATGGGATGATCATGAGTTCGCGAACAATTGTGCAAACCTGATCTCAGAAAAACCCGATGAGTCGCCACTGACCTATCAGTTCCGCCGGGCATTCGCGTATCAGGCCTATTACGAGCACATGCCCCTGCGCCGTGCACAACTTCCCAAGGGACCCGACTTGTTGCTGTACAGGCAGATCCAGTTCGGACAGCTTGCCAACTTCGCGATTCTGGATTCGCGGCAGTATCGCACAGACCAGCCGTGTGGAGATGGGAATAAACCGCCCTGTCCGGCGGTCTACGATCCGAAAGCAACACTACTGGGTGATGTTCAGGAGAAGTGGCTGTACCAGTCACTGGAAGCCTCGTCAGCCGCCTGGAATGTGCTGACGCAGCAGGTGATGATGGGATTGGTCGATCGACAACCGGGCGAAGTCAAAGCCTACAGCATGGATCAGTGGCCGGGCTACGAAGTCAACCGCCAGCGAGTCCTGAAGTTTTTCGCGGACCACAGCAAACTGAACCCCATCGTTCTGACGGGAGATATTCATTCAAACTGGGTGAACAATCTCCAGGTGAATTCCGAGGACGAAAAATCGCCTGTCGTAGGAACAGAGTTCGTTGGTACTTCGATCAGTTCCGGCGGTGACGGCGTTCTTCAGACAAAAGACACACCCGCACTCTTGAGCGAAAACCCGTTCGTCAAGTTCTTCAGTGCGGAACGTGGCTACGTGTCGTGCGAAGTGACGCCAAAGACCTGGACTTCAAAGTACCAGGCCGTTCCGTTCGTGACGAAGCCGGACGCTCCACTGATTACTCGCAAGACATTCGTCGTTGAGCATGGTCGCCCGGGTGCAATCGAAACGTGATCGCAAACGGATCACGATCACTTGGACTGGATGCGATAGAGCGACTTGTCTGTTCGTAAGAACAGCGCCCCGTCGGCAGCAGCGATGGTGGCCTGAGTTCGGCCGGGCAGAGTGTTGACCGCCAGTTCTTTGTACTCGGTCCGGGTCGGCTCGATCACGTACGTTTTGCCACCTTCATCGAGCAGATAAATCCGGCCATCAGCAAGCAGTGGTGATGCAGAGAAGTTTCCGCCCACACGCTGCATCCATTTCTGCTCGCCCGTTTTTGCGTCCAGGCATTGAGCAATACCGTTATCGCTGACGATGTACAGATCTTCGCCCAACAGCAGTGGCGAGGGATTCAACGGGGCTCCTCGCTCCAGCTTCCAAGCCATGTGGGATTCTGTCACATCCCCTTCGCCAGTCGGTTTGACGGCATACAGCCACGGCTTGTCATAACCCGAGCAGAGGAAGACCAGGCCCTGACCGTAGACCGGTCGCGGGACATTTGAATATCCCTTCGGATAACGAAACCGCCAGATCTCTTTACCGGTCTTGGGTTCGTAGCCCATGGCCCATTCACCACCGGTGCTGACCAGTTGGGGCTTTCCATTCACGTTGATTAAGAGTGGAGTCGAATAGGCCATCGCTCCATCGCGTTTTGTTTTCCAGACTTCGTTTCCAGTGGCTCGATCAAGTGCAACCACGTACTGGATGTCTCCGCCGTCACAGGCCAGGATCACCAGGTTTTCGAAGACGACAGGACTACCACCTGGACCGTGGCGATGGTTGTATTTCTGCTCGCTCGTCCACAGCACCTTGCCGTTGCGATCCAGGCATGCGGTGCCAAGCTTGCCGAAGTGTGCGTAGACGCGATCACCATCAATCACCACGGATGGTGAAGCGTAGCTGTTCTTCTTATGGATCGGGCCGGGAGTCTCGTGTTTGAAGACCTCGACATTGTGCAGGACTTTCCCGGAAGATTTGTCGAGGCAGACAACTCGCAGGGACTTCCCTTCGTCCGTCGCCGTCGTCAGCCAGATCTGTGCTCCTTCGATGGATGGAGTCGACCAGCCGAGGCCATCAATGTCTGTTTTCCATTTGATGTTTTCGGACTCACTCCACGTCAGTGGCAGATTCTTCTCGGTCGAATGCCCCTCGCCTCCTGGACCGCGGAATTGAGGCGAATCACCTGCCTGGATTGCCGACGCTCCCAGTAGAGCCAAAGCAAAGGCACCCGTTCGAACGGCACTGCCAACAACGTCATCAAGTCGTGAGAACAGATTACACGCGGTCATTCGTCCGATCCTTGCTGGCAGCGATGGGGATTCTAGAGCGTATCTCATTTCAGTGTCGCGTCCTGCGGGCATCAAACACGGAAGTGCGACACGCACTATTGGCGAAAAAGTTACTTTGCGGGTGTTTCTGCGACTTGCAGCGTACGTCCCTTGGCTCCGTTCAGTCGATCGAGTTGTGCTTTGATCGCGGCCGATTTTGCCATGGCCGCTTTCGCTGCGGCATCGGCATCAGCCACTTGCTTCTGCAACTCAGGCGTTACCACAGCGGCGGCAACAGCTTTGTCAGCATTCACCTTGGCAACCGCTGCGGCATCGGTGACAGCTTTCAACTTGGCTGTGGCATCAGCCGCCGCTTTGTCGGCTGCGGCTTTGTCGGTGGCGGCTTTATCACGAGCAGCCTTCGCAGCATTCAAAGCCACTGTTGTCGCGCCGACAGCTTCGGTCTTTGTCGGGAGTTCCTGGATCGAGGCAGATTTTTGTTTGGTCAGTTCGGACAATGCTGCCAGTGCAACGGTCGACTTCTGTGTTGCTTCGACAGCTGCAGCCTTCACGGCGGCATCGCCCGGCTTGGCTTCGACAGCAGCGAGGGCTGCAACCACTGCGGCATCGCTGGCGGCAACCGCTTCATTCGCTGCTTTAACCTTCACATCCAGGTCCGCAGCAGCCTTTTTCAAGGCATCGCGTTCTGCAGCCGCTTTGGTCTGAGCGGCTTGCGCTGTTGTTAAAGCCGTTTCGGATGTCGTCAGGACCGCAGTCTTTGCGACAGCATCGGCATCGGCCGCGGCTTTGGCCTTCGTTGTCGGATCGACTGCAGCCTGAGCATCTGCCAGAACCTTGACGGCAGCATCGGCTGCGGCTTTTCGGTCGGCGATCCCCTTGTTCAATGCGGCCAGACCTGCAGTGGCCTGGGCCGTGACCGCTTCTGCGGCAGCATAAGCCTGTGCGGTGGCCTCAATCCGCTTGGCCAATGACAGTGGGTTGGTGCTCAGTTGACCAACGACGGCGGCATCCTTCGCATTCCAGACTTGAACGGCCCCCGTCAGATCACCCGCGAGGATACGATCCGCGTCGGCGTCGAAGCCAACTTCCATTCCCAGATCAGCTAACCCGGGGAACGCCTTAATTGCCGTGCCGTTGATATCCCAGAGCTTCGCTGTGTTGTCGCGACCGGTCGAAGCAATTCGATTGTCACGAGTGATCTCGACAGCCGACACGCCACCCCCATGAGCTCCCCAGTTCTTGACTTGATTTCCGTTCTGCATTTCCCACAGACGGATCGTGGTGTCTTCGCTGCACGACGCCAGTATGTTCGAATCGGGAGCCCAGCTCACATCCGTAATCGGGCCGGTATGACCGGTCAGGAAATAGAATTCACGTCCCGTGAAGGCTTCCCAGACAACCAATCCGTTGCTGCGATCGGCTGTCGCCAGCAGGACTCCGTCTGGACTGAATTCCAGAGCGGTGATCCAGTCAGTGTGCTTGTTCTTTTCATAGAGCAGTTCGCCGGTTGACGTATCGTAGACTCGAACGATCTTCTTGGGGCCCCCCAGGGCGACCTGAGTGTGGTCCGGGCTGATATCAGCTGCGAGGACGACATCGTATTCGGAGCCGACTTCGGCAATTCGCTTGCCCGTCTTCAGGTCCCAGAGGATGACTTTGCCGGAGTGTGAACCGCGACCGCCACCAGCCATCAGCCACTTTCCATCGCGGGTGAACTTCAAGATATGTGCAACACCTTCAGGGAATGGCAGCACCCCTTCGAGTTCCAGTGAGACCGTGTTGTACAGGAAGATCTGCTTGTGTCCGGCAACTGCCGCAATCGGAGACCAGGGATTTACCGCCAGAGCTGTCACACCGTTGCCTCGACTGGCAACGAGAAGCGGATCGATCGGCAGGTTCTCGGGCATCGGCGGAGGTCCGGCAGGCCTTTGATTTGAAATCTCGACCTTCGTCATCGCCGCGTTCTTCTTCGGCTTTGCCTTGCTGCCAGCGTTTTCCAGAGCTCCTCCTTCGATCCATTTGCGGACGAGGGTCAGCTGCTCTTCGGGCATCTTGGGCTGCTGCGGAGGCATCTTCGGCTCAGAAAGGTGCGCGATCACCAGATAAAGCTGGCTTTGTGATGCATCACCGTCAGTTCGAACAACTTCCCCAGAGGCTCCCCCTTGCATGGCGAGTCCGTAGTTATCAAGAACCAGGTCACCTTTCTTGTCATTTGCGTTGTGACACGATCCACACTTCTCACGGAAGATTGGCAGGATGTGTTGATCGAAGGTGATCTTTTCCTCCTTGGCAGGTGCCGTGGCCTTTTCCTGGGCAAGCACGGGACCACTGACAGTTAAAAGCAGCAGGCAGGCAACCAATCGGTTCATCGATTCACTCCAGCGATTTCGGCAGGCTGACTTTCAGCGATTCCCGATCACTGAAAGCAGCAATCCCCCGGAACCCTGGCAGAACACATTGCCACGGGGTTACGGATTGTTTGCGGACTTAGTTGCGGACTAGTGATTGAACAGGAACTCGCGACTGTTGAGCAGTGCCCAGAAGATGTCATCCAAAGATCGCTTGGGGTCACTTCCTTCGACGAACAGTGGCTTCAAGGCAGCGGCCTCTTCAGCCGTTGGCTTCCGGCTCAATGCGCGAATATACAGTTTCTCGACGATTTGTTCCGGCGGAACCTTTTCTTTCAAGAGAGCGGCGATCAATCCACCCTGCTGGATCTTGTTGTTGGTGGTGTCACCATTCATCAAGTGCAGAGCCTGAGAGAGTGTCGGCTCCATCTTCACTTCACACGAACAGGCGGTTTCACGTGTGGCTCGTCCGAACGTTGTCAGGAAGTAAGTACTGGTTGCTCCATCGGCGATCTGAACAGCACGAGCCCCCAGCGGCAATCGAGGGAACTTGTCCTTGGTGCTGGTGACCTGACTGATGATGTCGAGCATCGATTCTGCCTTGATACGTCGCAACGTCTGCGAAGCAAAGTTGCGTTCATCGGTGGCGTTCGTCGCATTCTTCTCGGTCGAGCGTTGATACGCTTCGGACCTGCAGATGTCTCGAACGAGCCCCTTGAAATCGTAATTCGATTCCGTAAACCGCTTGGCCAGTTCGGCCAGCAGAGGCGAGTTTGATGCGGGGTTACTGACTCGCACGTCATCCACGGGTTCAACGATCCCGATGTTGAAGAAGTGATGCCAGATCCGGTTGACAAAGTTCTGGGCAAAGTACGGGTTCTTTGGTGAGGCCAGCCAGTCAGCGAGGACCACTCGGCGATCCTTGCCAGCGACATCAGCAGGGCCGCCCCCAAGGAATACGGGCGGCATCACTCGACCACCCACCAGGTGATTGACTTCACCACCGCCTGAGTTGAAGACGATCTGTTCGCGATAGTCTTCACCGGTTTTGCGACCGATCTGTGAAAAGAACGCGGCGAAGCTGTAGTAGTCATCCATCGTCCAGCGGTCGAATGGATGGTTATGGCACTGAGCACACTGCGTCCGCATCCCCATGAAGATCTGGGCTACGTTTTCGGCAACCTTCAGCCGGTCAGGTTCGATCTGATAGAAATTTGTGGGTGGATTCTTGAACGTACCACCGTTCGCTCCGAGGATTTCCCGAACCATCTTGTCGAGTGGAACGTTGTCAGCGATCTGTTCGCTCAACCATGTGTAATAAAGAGTGATCGACTTCAGGCTGGTCTGATTCGAGGACCGCATCATGAGCCATTCGGCCCACTTGCTCACCCAGACTTCTGTGAATTCTTTGCGACCAAGCAGTTCGTCGATCAGCTTGTCTCGCTTGGCAGGATCTGTGCTGGTCATGAACCGGTTGTATTCTTCTTCGGTGGGGACCATACCGACGAGGTCGACATACAGCCGACGCAAGAATGCCTCATCAGAGGATTTCCCCGAAGGTTCAATTCGCAGTTTCTTGAGCTTCAGGTTGACCAGTTCGTCAATGTAATTGACCTGAGCTTTAGGCTTGTCTTCGTAAACCAATCCCTTCGGAAGCACAACGAAATGTGAACCGACGGTGAATGTCGAAAAGCGAGCCATCACGAAGGCTTCACCACGGGCCCCTGCGGTGATCAGGCCGTCAGGGCTGATCGAAGCCGACGTGTCGTTATTGGAAAGATAAAGAGCCAGGTTGGTGACATCGCGATCAGTCCCGTCGGAGTATTTCGCACGGGCAGTGACCTGTTGTGTGGCCCCCTGGCCGTCCAGCACCCCTTCGAGTGGGTAAAGCTCCAGTCCGACACATGTCGCAACATCGGCGGGATCACGTGGGCATCCGGCGCTGATCCAGTCGGTCACCGTCTTGGCATATTCCGAATCCTTTTCGAACCGCTTTCCCCCCGTGTGTGGAACCACACCGATCGACTTTTCGATCATCAGACTGGATTCAGGGACAGCAAAATCGATTCGGCGCCCAGGCATTTCGCGGGTAATACGCAGATAGTCACCATCGGGATCGAATCCGAACAGTGACAGCCGGAAACCATCCTTGCCGCGAGCAGCCCCGTGGCAGCTGCCGGTGTTACAACCCGTCTTCATCCAGACAGGCATGACGTCCAGTTTGAAGCTGATCGCACGAGTTTCGCCGGCCTTCTCAACCTTGACCGGGACCGTCAGCATCTTGCCACCAAATTCGACTTTCAGCTCAGTCGCTCCGTCCGCCATCGGATAGAAGGTCGTTCCGTCGCGTCGACAGATAGCCGGATTGGCAATCGTCATCGCGGCTTCTTTGCTGACGTCACGGGTAATGCCGTCGGCATGGACGGCTTGAACAACAACCAGTTGCCGATCCTTGTTGGTCGTCAGATTGATGTCGGAGGGGTAGACGTTTAATTGCACGAGTGGTGATTGGGCCGAAGCGATCCCCGACAGGCAACACAGGGTCAGCGTCAAAACCGAATTCAGTGTCCGCGACATTTTTTACTGTCCTTCTCTGTCTCTGCGAGATTTCGTTCACCGCAGCAACGTTCGTCAATCAAACTCAAACTTATGTTGTCGTCAGAACGGGCGATTGGCCAGGTCGTTCAATTCCCGCCAGCAGGTTTGGCTTCGGCCGGTGCCGCACCATTCTGACCTTCCAGGCGTTGCTTCTGCTCCAGACGCAATTGTTCCAGACGAGTCAATCGCTTGGCCTGAACAGGAGCGGGTTGTGGTGCCGGGGCAGGTTGTCCCTGAGCCACTGGCATCGGAGCGACCTTTGGCGGCAGCGGCTTGTCAACGCGAATCTGTCCAGTCCCCAGATTATGGATGACTGGCTCACCGTTCTCGGTGATCACGACCTGACAGAACAGGCTCTTGTTGTTGCCAGGGTTGGCGTCTGCTTCCGCTTTCACCTTGAAGACAAGTTCCTTGGCGTCCTTATTGAATTCGGCAGGAGTCGTTATGACCTTATTCGGAAGCCCCAGCAATTGAACGGTTGCGTTTCCTTCGAATGGTTTGGTTGCTTCGACCTTGACGACCAGTTCGGTCTCAGCTCCCAACTCGACTGCAGCCGATTCGTAGGTGAATTTCAGGTAGGACTCGGCAATCCGCAGGTTGACGAATGGCGAGCAAACCATGATCGGTCCATTGCCAACGGTGGCCTCACCCCGAACGGCGATCTTGTGTTCTTTGACTTGTGCATTGCCAGCCGCATTCAGCTGAATGATCGCTTCATTCTGGCCTTCGGGGATCGAGATTTCACGGCTGGAATTCAGCCCGTTGGGGTTGAGCAGCAGTTCGATCTTGATCGGTGCCTTGAAGTCACCTTCACGAGTACAAACAACTTTCAAACCCATCTGACCACCCTGAACGACGGGCACTTTGGGCTCAACGATCTGCAGTGTGAACGGGGCCTTTTGAGTGACGGCCATGGCGAGTGCTGACGTCCGTTCAGACCAGAACGGTGTATTGTTCTGACCACGAACAAGTACGGTTGGCAGTCGCACTTTCCCGGTCGGTGGAGCGGGATTCATCGGGTCTTCGAGAGTCGCCACCAGTTGCCCCAGCGTTCCACCGATAGCAGCATCGGGTGCGGCAGCCAGAATGACCTGAGCGACGTTTTGGTCAGCTGACATCCCGAAGGATTCAATGACGACACCTGGAGGCAGGTTTTCGCCCTTAAACGCCAACGGTCCGCCGAAACCCTGGCGACTTGCGTTGATCAAAAGCGGGAAGCGATTTCCCTGCGGAATCGCCATGTGCGGCTCAACGTACTGAACGAACTCATTGACACCCAAAGCCAGCGTCGGAACAACCGCGGTCAACTCAATGCGGTAGTGGAAGGCGTCTCCACCACGACGCAGATGATCGCGAACTTCGAGGAAGTACTCACCATCGGCAGGAACAGCAAATCGCAGATAGCTGTCCGGCGTTCCATTGGCGTCATCATTGCTGGCGATGGCGCCACCTTGAGCGTTGTAAATGATCAGCAGAGGATCGAGTTCGGACCGAATCCGGCGAGCGTAAACATTGATGTCGATGGCCTGACCTTTGGTCGCTGTGAATCCAAAATAATCGACATCGGTCTTGGAAGAGAGAACTCCGTTGAACGCCGCTGTCGCACCCCCTTTGGTCGCAGATGCGATGGCTTCGTTGGGTTCGACCTCGACGACGTTGTCGTGACTTGTCAGTCGGAACTGCATTCCCGAAGGGGCGATTCCCTTATCGTCCTGCGGGAAGATTTCGTATTCAGGTCCGCCAGCGGCAGGAAGATCAAACTCGCGCGTGAATTCCCCCGAGACATCTCCCAGGAATTTCACCGCGACTTTGGTTCCCGGTTTTCCACCCGCAGGGACAATCGCCAAGGGACGGGGAAAGCTTCCAATGTGACAACGATAATGGCAGGCACCATTGCCGCCGTAGCTGCTTTCGCGAATCTGGATGATGTATTTGCCATCAGCGGGGGCAATGATCGAGGCCACGCAGTCCTGCCAGATCAATGCCGCATCATCACTGGTCGCCAGTTCGAACCGGGCTTCATTCATGATCGCGACGTAGGGGTCGAACATCGTGTCCCCCAGTCGAATCCCTTCCACTTCGGCCGTAATCCGCTCACCCTTTTTGGCTTCGATCACGTAGTAATCAACGTCTTCGTTCTGGATGATTCCTTCAGTCGTGACGTTATTGGCGATCACCTGAGGGTTGGCAAATTCGCTGTTGGGCTCTTTCTCGGCAACGCTGGGAAGTGCACCGACGCGAAACGTGCGCAGATCGGAAATCCCCGTCGCACTGCGGATGCGAATGTGCTTTGTCCCCAGAACACAGTCGGCAGCAATCTTCAGCTTGGCTTTCACCTGAGTCGGGCTGGCGACAGCGAACTCGGCAACTTCAATCCCCGGTTCGTAGATCATCAGTTGCTGAGCATCGTCCAGGCGCTGGCCGTTGAAGACGACTTCGACTTCGGTTCCTCGTTGTCCTCCGCGTGGAATGATATTGGAGAGGACAGGGCTGGATGCCCAGACCGAGTTGGCGGCAGCGATAACAGCAAGCAGAGCGATAGCGAAATGAGCGAACGGTCGTACCGTCATTGTGCCCCCTTGGCCGCGTGACATCGGGCGATGATCGACGCGACAGCAAACGACGTTGAATTGGGAAGGAGATCGGCGAGCAGTGAGCATTTTGCAGAACACGGATGGTCGGGAGCCCCGACCATCCGTGTCAGTTTTCAAATCATGCGGCAGCGTGACTGCCGCGGCATCATATCAGAATCAGGCCAGCAATTCCTTGATGACCTTGCCGCCGTCGACGATTTCGATCGGACGATCACCAGGAGCCATCAGTTCCTTGTCGGCCACAATCCCGAGGCAGTGGTAGACGGTGGTGAACAGGTCTTCTGGACCCATTGCCAGTTCTTCCGGTTCGGAAGCGGTTGAGTTCGAGGATCCATGGATGTAGCCACCCTTGATCCCGCCCCCGGCCAGAACGACGCTGAAGACCTTTGGATAGTGGTCACGACCAGCCTGAGCGTTGATCTTTGGAGTTCGGCCGAATTCGGACGAAACCATGACCAGCGTATCCTTCAGCATTCCGCTGCGATCCAGATCCTTAATCAGCGTCGAAAACGCCTGATCGAAGGCAGGCATCTGATTCTTGAAGCCACCGACGATGGCGTTGTGCATGTCCCAGCCACCGTAGGTCAGGTTCACCAGGCGAACGCCTGCTTGAACCAGTCGGCGAGCCAGCAGCATGCGGGCACCAGCGGTGTTGCGGCCGTATTCATCGCGGATTGCAGCCGATTCTTTTTCAAGATCGAACGCCTGACGTGCTTCGGGAGCACTGATCAAGCTGTAGGCTCGATCGTAGAACGTGTTCATGGCGTTCAGGTCGTCTGACTTTTCCTTCTTCTGGAAGTGAGCGTTAATGGCTTCCAGTGCAGAACGACGGGTTGCGAAACGGCTGTCGTCAACCCCGCCAGGCAGATCAAGATCACGAACCTTGAAGCCACCTGCAGCAGGATCGCTGCCGAGGCTGAACGGGGCGAATGCCGAGCTCAGGTAACCGCTGCCAGCATATTCGTTTGGCATGTTGGGAATGCAAACGTAAGGAGGCAGGTTGTTTCGAGGACCATATTCGTGGCTGACAACCGAACCGATGCAGGGGTACTGCAACGCTGGGCTGGGGCGATAGCCGGTGAACATGTTGTGCGTGCCACGCTCGTGAGCTGCTTCACCGTGGGTCATGGAGCGGATCACGGTCAGCTTGTCAGCGATTTCTGCGGTCTTGGCCAAGGTTTCGCCGAAAAGTTCACCACTGATCTTGGTGGCAACCTGCTTCATTTCTCCCCGATATTCGATCGGAGCATTCGGCTTGGGGTCGAACGATTCCTGATGGGCCATCCCGCCGGGGAGGTAAATGTGAATGACCGACTTGGCAGTCCCTTCGAAGTTCTTGTAATCCTTCAGATCACCGTAGGCCGACTGCGACCGGAGCAGTTCAGGCAACGTCAATCCGGCACCAGCGAGAGCACCGACAGAGAGAAAACCACGTCGGCTCAGCCGTCGGAAGTGGTCAGGATTGCAATTCTGCATGACGAAAACTCCACTCGAAACAGGTAAAGGAGATCGAGCACATTCAGTCAGAAACGATTCAGTTCGAAAACTGATTTCCGGCAGGACAACCATCAGCGGACAATCCGCTAATGTTCAATTGATTTCTCACAGGGTTTCGTTACGAACTACTTCAACAGGCAGGTCGAATCGCAGGAGATTCAGGCGGATCTAGCGCGGCAGGTCGAACAAACTGCAGCGAGCGTACCGTTCACGCATCGGAAACGTCAAGTGGATTCACTTCAATTGAGCACCAGCGTCACTGCATTTCGGGAAGTACTACCAACAATTCCTTGAGACATTTTCGTCACAAATCGATGAATTGACCAATTTTCAACCAGCCTACAGAGTCCGGTAAGCGGCATTTGCAGCCCCGACCCCAGCCCCAGGAGTTACCGTAAGTCCCTGATCTAAAAGACATTTCTCCAGCGCGGCGAGAAATACAAGAACGTTGGCAGGGGAGCTGGCAACACCCATCAGACCAATTCGCCAGGTTTTGCCCTTCATCGGTCCGAGCCCGCCGCCGATTTCTATCCCGAATTCTGTCAACAACTGCTTACGCACCGCCGCATCATCCACGCCGGCGGGAATCACCACAGCATTCAGCATCGGCAATTGCTGCCCCTCTTTGACAGCATATTCCAGACCTAATGCTTTCAGGCCAGCTTTCAGTGCCAGATGGTTCCGCTGGTGACGTGCAAACCGAGCCTCCAGCCCTTCCTCCAGCACAATTCTCAAAGCTTCGTGCAGCCCGTAGTTCATGTTGATGGGAGCCGTGTGATGATAGGCCCGGTTGCTGCCCCAGTAGTCCTTCACCATCTGCATATCCAGATACCAGCTTTGGACTTTCGTCTTGCGAGCGTCAATTGCGGCGACGGCTCGATCGCTGAATGTGACGGGAGCCAGCCCCGGCGGACAACTAAGACACTTCTGAGTTCCGCTATAAACGGCATCCAGGCCCCATTCGTCGACTTCCACCGGTTGCCCACCGAGCGAGGTAACACAATCGACTGCGATCAACACGCCATTTTCATGGCAGATTCGAGCCAGGTCAGCCACTGGTTGCGATGCCCCGGTCGATGTTTCGGCGTTGACGATTCCCAGGACTTTTGGCTTGTGCTGCTTGATCGCCGCTTCAATTTCTTCGGAAGAGAAGATCTCGCCGAACGGCCGTTCGAGCTTCACGACAACGGCCCCACAGCGAGCGGCGACGTCTGCCATGCGACCGCCGAAGACACCATTGACACAGACGATCATCTTGTCGCCCGGTTCGATCAGGTTGGCGACAACCGCTTCCATCCCGGCACTACCGGTTCCGCTGACGGCCAATGTCAACCTGTTCTGCGTCCGAAAGACTTGACGCAGCATCGTTTGCGTCTCGTCCATGATCTTCAGGAAGTAAGGATCCAAATGACCGACGGTCGGAGCGGCCATCGCCAGCAGAACGCGGGAATGAATATCACTGGGACCGGGCCCCATCAAAATTCGACGTGGTGGAGCCACAGGGCCAGGAATGAAGTCGCTCATAGAAGTCTCGCGGGTTCGGGTACGCCAGGTTGATTGATGGTGACCCTGCCAGAATGCAAAAATCGACCCGAGGAATCAAGCGGACTCTCGTATGCGATGCCCTCATCGCCTGGACTGGCGCTCGGCCAAACGAAACTTCAGTTGTGTCCCTGAGACTCTGCAGTGCGAAAGCGAGACCTTACGCCATCACCGGGATTGGATTATAGTCCTGCAGTCGTGAATACTCCGTCTCCTGTCATCGTCCGTCGCTTTCACTCCAAGGAAACTCGACATGCAATCTCTGACGCGTCGCGATTTTCAGCAGCAAGCTCTGGGGTCACTGTTGACGTGGTCACTGCTTGATACGTTGTTTTCCCGAAATGCCTTTGGAGACGAAGTCAAACTGATTGCCTCCAAGTGGCTGGCTGAATTGAATGCGATGAGTCTGGATCTGAAGGGGAAGAAGCTGGAACAAGTCCAGTGGATGAAGCAGGTTGAACAACTGCTGGCAAAAGTCGACCTTCCAGAGATGTTGAAGTTCATCGACTTCGATGCGTTGACAAAAGATGTGAAGTTTCAGGATCGAGGGGAGCTGAGTTTGCGGCCGAAGATGCCAAAGATCGAGGGGCATCCGACGCTGGTCTATGGAAATCAGGTCTTCGCTCTCAACAAGGATCGGTCGGTTGTTCCGCATGGCCACGACAATATGGCCACAGCGTTCCTGATCCTGAAGGGAAACTTTCACGGCCGACATTTCGACCGCCTGGAAGACGACAAGACGCACATGATCATCCGTCCGACCATCGACGGAACGTTTGGACCCGGCACCTATTCCACCGTGACCGACGTGAAAGACAATGTGCACTGGTTCCAGGCGACGACCGACGGATCGTTTATTTTCAACATCCACGTCATGAGCGTTAAGCCCGGGGCGACCGGTCGCGTCTATATCGATCCCAATGGCGAGAAAATCTCAGGGGATCGGATCAAGGCACGGAAGATTAACCACGCAGAAGCGAATAAACTTTACGGTTGAGATTCGCCTTCGAACTCGCGATTTCAATCAGTCGAGAAGTACTTCCGCAGGTCGTTCATCAACTGAGTGGCCCGGGTTTGAAACGCCGTTGAATCGAGAAGGGTTCGGCGCGGGCGAATCTTTACGTGGAAATTGATTTTGGGGACGCCCCGCTTGGCAATCGCGTCTGACAATCCTTTCATCACCAGATCGACTTCCACGGGAATTTCCTGGCTGAACGGATTGAGAGCCGCGAGCAATCCGGCATTCCCGATCAACATGACCACTCGTTCGGTTGTGACCGTCGAGAGCTTTGCCTTCTGATCGTTCACGAATCCACCCAGCTTGCAGGCGATCATGTCGGATGAAGCAACCGACGTGAAACGACTCTCAAACAGGAACGGTTCGGTCTCTTCTTCTTTGACCCGTGCTGCGGGTTTGCTGGCATTCTGAAGGTCAGCATTTGTTAACGAACACGTGCGATCTCGACCTTGATCCTTCGCCTGATAAAGCGCCTTGTCGGCTCGCCGAATCAAGGAATCAACTGTGTCGCCCAGTTCCGACTGTGCAACCCCGAACGATGCGGTGATACTCAATCGGTCGACGCCGCCGATGACAGCTTTACGAAGTGTTGATCGTAATCGCTCGGAACTGCGATATGCCTGTTCAATATTTGTGTCAGGGCAGACAATGACGAACTCTTCACCACCGTAGCGACCGACGACTTCACCAGAATAGGTCTCTTGAGTCAGCAGTCGTGCCATATCGATCAGGACCTGGTCGCCGACGCTGTGACCGTACGTGTCATTCACTCGTTTGAAGTGGTCTGCATCCACGAAGATGACACTGAATGGTTCTCGAGATCGGTCGGTGAAGCCTTCCATCATCGCGGCCAACTGATTTTCCAGTTCCCGGCGATTGGCAACATTTGTTAATGCGTCTCGCGTCGCGGCGAGTTTCAGGTCACGGAAATTGCTGGAATTCTTGCCGCTGTTACGGGACAAGTCACGATAGAACTCAGCCACACCTTGCAAGCGTCCCTGTTCATCGAACAGCGGCATCGACTGCAGTTCCATCTGAACCGCTTGTCCGTTCCCGTGCTTTGCTATCAGTGGGAGCAGCGATGTCCGGCCTGTTTCAATGGCACGCAGCATCGGAGTTTCCGCCGCTGTCATCGGGCGATCATCCAGATGTCGATAGCCCAAAAGCTGCGGTGACCAGCGTTGCCCCAGCATTTCTTCGGCGGTCCGTCCCAGCAACCGCTCGGCTCGACGATTCCAGATCAGCACCTTGCCTTCGGTGTCCACCAGGTGGAATCCATCATACAGTCGTTCGAGTGTGTGCAGGTAAGAAAACATCAGGCCGACAGAATCTGCTTCGCGCACTTCGACGGGCGATGGGGCACCCGCGTCCACTTCATCTGGAGTTGATGCCAGCGGAGCACCATCTTTTTGAACCCAGCGAGCCAGGGCACTGACGACGTTGGCGTCGAACTGCGTTCCCGAACCTTCGGTCAAGACCGCCATGATTTCCTGATGGGGTTTGGCCTGGCGGTGTGGTTGTTCAGTGGCGAGTGAATCGTAGGCATCGGCGACTGCCAGGATGCGCGCACCCATGTGCAATTCGCTTCCCGGACATTGAACTCCAGCGGAATCCAAATCAGGGCAGTATGCCTGCTGCGATTGACTGATAATCTCTTGAATCTGCCGGTCAACCCGGCAGGCCTGCAGCACATCGAAGCCGACATTATTGTGCAGGGTGATCAGTTCGATTTCTTCGGGACTCAAGCGCCCCGGCTTTTCAAGTACCGTATCCGGGACACCAATCTTGCCGATATCATGCAGCAGTCCTGCGACTTCCAGGATGCGCAATTGTCTGCCGTCCCACCCCAGATGGTTCGCCAGACCAAACGCCAGCAGTGCAACGCGACGGCTGTGTTTCAATGTCGATGTATGCCGGTGATGCAGTGTCCCCAGCAGGCTGCGGAGCACTCCTTTACTGATCACGCCAGCGAATGTGGAATCATCAGCGGGACTGCTCATCTCGCGAGCGGCGGTTTGCGACAGCTTGAGCAGTCCGAGCAGGGCACGCGTCGATTCTGACGAGTGGATCCGCGAAGGTCGAGCATCTGGACGAGGCGGTACGGGTTCCGTACGCCAGGCAGATGGCATGGACGCTTCCAGCATCGGGATGTCTGCTACAAGAGTCATATCGCTCGTTTCTTCCACTTCGAACATCGAAGCAGAGGGGCACCAAAATGCTGCGACGGGAATTTCCGTCGCGGCCTCATCGTCCGGCAGGCAATGTTGTCATCTGCTGCCGAATTGCACCGTCACATCTCATGCCAACCCTACGTCAATGTACCGTTTGGTCAAATCACGATTTGTGGCGAACTGATCTGAGGGCATTTGGCAGCCCGACTGTGACGATTCTGAGGATTTCAACGGCAAATCAGCAGATTGCCTGATCGTCCCAGCCGGTAAAGTTGACCCATTCGCCGCGGCTCACCAGAATGTGGATCTTTTGCAACGTCTCGTGACAGCCTGAGGGGTTGAAGCAAGATAGAGTTGCACCATCGGGTGACCACTGGCCCGATGCCGTCTTTTTGATGTCCCGAACTATCGATGCTGGAAGTTTCGCCGTTTCATTGGCGGATTCTCAGCTTCTGCATTTACGAACCGCAGTCGGCGGAAGGAATGACGATGAGTGACTCGCTGAGCCTGGCCTTGCTGGAAGTGAGCAATCTCGCGCCGTCATTTATCGTCGCAGATGCCTGTTCGAAGATGGCCAACATTCACATCATCGGGATCGAAAGTACCGATGGAGCTGCCCAGTGCCTGAAAATAATCGGGTCTGTGTCAGACGTGCGGGCTGCGGCCGAGCACGGAATCGAACTGGCCAAACACATGGGGAGTTCGGCCATGTTTTCGGTGATGGCCGCCCCCCTGGAAGAAACTCGCAAGCTGGCGAATTCAAAGCCGGCATTCAGTCCGTTACTTGGTGTTTACGATTCGCGAATTCCCAAAGAGAATGTCATGACCACGACCAACGCTCTCGGTTTGCTGGAAACTCAAGGTCTTGTCGCCGCACTGCATGCCACAGATGACATGCTGAAGTCGTCCAATGTGACGCTGGCTGGCAAGGAAAAGATCGGCGCGGCTTACGTGACGATCATGATCCGCGGCGATGTCGCTGCTGTTCAGACCGCCATTGAAGTCGGACGTCAGACGGTCGAACGCCTCGGTGGAAAACTGATCCTGGCGGACGTCATCGCCCGTCCGCACGCAGATCTGGCTGCTTTGCTGCCAAGCTGAGCCCGATAGCAATCGGCGCTGGAAATCGGAACTGGCCCTCAAGATTGCTTGAGGGCAGGCTGATTCTATTCCGGTCTTTGGACACGACCTGCATCGAAGTGCATTTCCGATTCCAAGATTGTCCTTCGTTTCTCTTCAGCGCACTCGTGATCAGGCGACGCGTCGCCCCTGATTCATCGAGATTGACTGATTGTCAAAGTTAAATGTCCGCCGGATCGTGTAGTTCGTCTGATGCTGGGTCGCGAAGTAAATACGCGAACAGAGTTCACCCAGCATCCCGAAGAACAGGAACTGCATTCCCATCATCACGGACATCGCTGTCAACAACAGCAATGGATTGCCCGTCATATCGACACCCTGCTCGATCTTCATCCACAGCGTCGCCGCGCCAGAGATGAAACCGGTCAGCAGACTGAGCAGTCCAATCGAGCCGAACAATTTCATCGGACTGACGACATACTGAATAAAGTACTTGACCGTCAGCAGGTCCAGAATCACTCGAGTCGTTCGGGAAATCCCGTATTTGGATTGACCAAAGCGGCGTGGATGATGATTCGTAACGACCTCGGCACAACGAGCACCTCGCCAATGTGCGAGAATCGGAATAAACCGGTGCATCTCACCATAAAGCTGTAATTCGTGGGCGATCTCAGTTCGAACCGCTTTCAGGGTGCACCCCAGATCGTGTACCGGAAATCCAGTGACTCTGGAAATCAGCCAATTGGCGATCTTGGAAGGGAGCTTGCGATTGATGAACGTGTCCTGGCGGTTTTTTCGCCAGCCATGAACAAGGTCAAATCCCTCATCGAGTTTCGCGAGCAGCATCGGGATATCGGCTGGATCGTTCTGCAGGTCACCATCCAGCAGCACGATGGAATTCATGCTCGCCGCCTGCATGCCTGCCTGCATCGCTGCCGTTTGTCCATAATTCTTGCGAAATTCGATGACACGAAAGAATGGATCAGACTGGGCAAGAGCTTCCAGGGCAGCACCTGAGCCATCCTTGGATCCATCGTTGACCAGGATCAATTCATACGGTTGCCCAAGCTTTTGCATGACCGCCGTCACAGCGGAATGCAGCAATGGAATATTCTCAACTTCGTTATAAATGGGCACGACAACAGACACGCTCATGTCGGCTTCCCTGCACAGGCTAAATAATGGGATTGGGGATGGCGCGAAGTTTTGCAGAAACCTTACGATCCGTCCAGATTGGTTCTTGAATCGGGCGGCGACACAGCCTGTTGTCGCAAGTCTATGCGAGTGCGTGTGTTGCAAATCACATGAAGATCGCCCGGTCTCGTTCAGCCCGCTGTGGATTCATTTTGTACTCCATTCAAAGAGTTTCCGGATTCGCACAAACGTTGATGAGCGACGATTTCTGAATTCAGCTATTCCTAAGGTGCTCGACGCGGGAATTCAGTTCCCATCGGAACATTTGCTTCACATACTACTCTGGCCGTGATCACTCGAATGAGTCTGCGTGGCGGACTGCGAGGATCACGCGTTGGCAGAAGGAGTGAAGCATGCAACTTCGACGTATCGTATCCTGCGCATTCGCTGGCTGGCTGGCATCCCTTGCGGTCACTGATGCTGCCGAATGGGGCCTGAAGAAGGGTAATCCCCCAATCAAGTCTGCCAGCGCACTGGCATTTGGTCCCGATGGAATTCTCTTCGTCGGTGATGCCAAAGGGGCTGCGATTTTCGCAATCGATACCGGCGACAATGAAATCGCCAAGTCCGAACCCGCCGTTGCCGGATTGAATGGCCAGATTGCCACATTGCTCGGAACGACACCGGACAAGATTACGGTCAACGATCTGGCAGTCAACCCACGATCGGGTAAAGTCTATGTCGCGGTGACCAAGGGAGCAGGAGCGGAAGCAACTCCTGCAATCATTCGAGTTTCCCAGAAGGTCACCGTTGTTTCACTCAACGACATACCATTCCAGCAGGCAACTCTGGCTGATGCTCCCGAAGATAAGGAAGTCAATCGAAACGGACGATCGTCCAATCCTCGCAACGATTCCATTACGGACCTGGCTTATGCCGAAGGCAAGGTCTTCGTTTCAGGGCTCGCTGCGGGAGCATCCCCTTCGAGCGTGCATCAGATTCCATTCCCGTTCGCCGATGGCATCAACGGAACCAGTGTTGAAATCTATCATGCCGCACACGGTCGCAGTGAAGATACGTCCGCCATCCGGACGTTTGTCCCCTTGAATATCAACGGTGAACCCAGCCTGCTGGCGGGATTCGTCTGCACTCCGCTGGTCCGGTTCCCGATCGACAGCCTGAAGCCCGGTACCAAAGCACGGGGGACAACGGTCGCAGAACTCGGTAATCGGAATCGACCGCTGGATATGATCAGCTATCAAAAGGATGGAAAAACCTTCCTGCTGATGTCCAATTCCGCTCGCGGCGTGATGAAGATCAGCACGGATAACATCACCCGCAACGATGGACTGACGACGCCAGTCAAGGATGGCAATACGGCTGGTCAATCGTTTGAGACGATCAAAGAACTGGATGGAGTCGTTCAGCTGGACCGTTTGAACGAGACGCAAGCCGTCGTCCTGGTTCAATCGGGACCTGGGAACCTCGATCTGCGCACGGTGACGTTGCCGTAAAAATAATTGATGTTGTGACGTTGAAAGGCCGGTCTCCTCCGGCCTTTCAGCTCGATGGAGCCCGTCTGACAGGGCCTTCTGATCACTGTCTCTGCAAACCGGTACCGCCGTTTCGCAATCCGATTCAAACCTTCCCGTGATAAAAAACTCCTCATTTGAATGGCGAGTGATCGCATCGGACCGCGATGGACCGGGACCGCGTAGTCGGCACGGACTGATCTATGACCAGCAGACAAAGACCATCGTGTTATTTGGCGGAATCGATTGGGAAGCAGATTCGCTGCGTTCCGACACCTGGGAACTGCGCCGCGGGCGATGGAGCAAGATTGAGGTCCCGGTTGAACCGACTCCTCGGCATCGTGGAGCCATGGTCTACGATTCCGAACGAGGATTTACGGTACTGTTTGGCGGTCAAACTCGCGGAATCGGAACGTGGCCATTTTTGGCTGACACATGGCTCTACGAAGATCATTACTGGACCAAGCTATCGGGCTGGTTCTGGAAAAGCCCTTCCGCACGCTGTGGGCATGCCATGGCCTTTGATGAAGAGTCCGGTCGGACGGTGTTGTTCGGCGGGATCAGTCCACAAGGCAACCCACTTGGTGACACATGGACTTTCGATGGTCGCGTCTGGAGTCGAGTGAAGTGCGATGGTCCGCCGGCACGGCGGTATGCTGCTCTTGCATATCACCCTGTTCTGAAAGGCTGCGTGCTGCACGGCGGAGCCGTTGACGATGACGGACATTTCAAATTCGGAGATACATGGCTATTTCGCGACGGTCAATGGTCCGCACTGAGTGACAGTTTCGATACCGATCTGCGCGATGACCATGGAATGGCTTTCCATTATGCCGCCGGAAGAATGGTGATGCTCGATGGGTTGTTGCGGGACAGCAATGGAGCGATCAGACGTGAAGTTCTTGTCATGACGAAGGTTGGCTGGAAAACAATTGACGTTGATCCGCTGCATCCTCGTCATCAGTGCTCGCCACTGGCTTACGACAGTGTCCTGGGTGGCCTGGTCATGCATGGTGGCGAAGCGAGACACGGCGGTCCGCAATTCGATGAGACGCTTCTGCTGCGCCTGAATGATTAGCCAGAGCGGTAATTTCCAGATCTTCTGTTCTGTGGAGACGTGGATTTTCGACCTCAGCAGGTACGCCGCAAGCGTCTCAGACGCTATACTTCGTAATAAGCAATCCTCGCATCTGATACCCATTTCCCACGGAACATATTCCATGCACAATCGCCCCTGCATTCTGGCCCGTCAGGTCGGTACGTTGATGACCCTGGTGCTGTCATTCGGACTGATCCTGGTCTCCGATTCGCACGCGGCAGCAAAAGTCGAAAAGTCCGATTCGTGGCAGGTGATCTACCTGAGTGGTCAGCGAATCGGTTACGCCCATTCATCGACTGAGCCATTCGAACAGGATGGGCAGGAAATGGTCCGGTCAACCACGATTGCCAATATGACGATCAAGCGATTCGGCCAGTCGCTCGTCATGAAAACGACTCTGATTACCGAAGAGACCGTTGACGGGGAATTGCGGAAATTCAGCTATGAATCGGCAAACCCGCCCGCCAGCTCAACATCGACGATGGGAACCATCACAGGGGACACCCTGAAGCTGAAGCAGACCGTCAATGGCAAGACCAAGGAATCCACGCAAGCCTGGCGTAAAGAGGTCAAGTCACCTGCGTATCAGGATCGCCTGTTAAAAGAATCGCCGTTGAAGGCTGGCGAATCGCGATCCTTCGAAGCGTTCATGCCCGAATTCAACAAGGTCGCCACCATCAAGCTGCAGGCGGCTGCGGAACTGGAAGATGCGACCCTGCTGGAAGGAAAGATTCGCAAGCTGCTGAAAATCAAGATGACGCAGTCGGTCCTTCCGGGAATGGTGATGAACGCATTCGTTGACGACAAAGGAGAAGCGATCAAGACCGGGACCAGCATGCTGGGGACCGAGATGGCATTTTATCTGGTCGACAAGGATGAAGCCCTGAAGGTGATATCAGGAGCGGAACTGGACCTGGCGGTCAGCACGCTGGTCAAGGTGAAGAAGATTCCGAACGCTCACACGACAAAATCGGTGAAGTACCGTGTCACGACAAAGGGAAAAGATTCCGAGGGCTTTCTGCCATCAGGTGAAAGTCAGAAGGTGATTAAAGTCTCAGATGAAGTCTCGGAAGTCACCGTTATCGCCCTTCCCATCCCTGACAAGGCGGCCATCAAGGATGTCGGTGCCGAATTCCTGGCCTCAACGCAGTTCCTGCAATCAGACGATGAACGAGTCAAAGATCACGCGAACAAGGCTGCCGGAGACGAAACCGATCCCGCGCAGATTGCCCGGCGGATGGAGAAGTATGTTCACCAGAAACTGGACAAGAAGAACTTTTCTACAGCGATGGCTTCGGCAGGTGAAGTTGCCAGAACTCTTGAAGGAGACTGTACCGAGCATGCCGTCCTGCTGGCGGGGATGTTGCGAGCAAAGGGAATTCCGTCCCGCGTCGTTGTTGGCCTGGTTTACGTCGACAGCTTAAGTGCGTTTGGTGGGCATATGTGGACCGAAGCAAATCTGGATGGACGCTGGATTCCACTCGATGCGACCCTGGGACGCGGTGGTATCGGCGGTGCCCATTTGAAACTGTCCGATTCCAGCCTGAATGACGATGGCCCCAGCGCTCTGAGCAGTTTTGCCCCCTTAATGCTGGTCATCGGCCAGATGCAGATTGAAGTCTTGGAATAACAGACTTTTATCGTTCTCGCCACAACGTCAAGTCGCTGATTTGCAGTCGCACCTGTGCATCAGCGATCTCGTCACGAAAACGCCTGGCATCGACAGGGTATCCCTGAGTTGGCTTGAGGCCGGGGATCTGTCGTTGCCAGAATTGATTGAACTGGTCCATGGCGACTTCGCGAAGATACTTTGCGGTCATTGAAGCCAGAGCTACCGGTCCATGCGTTTCGGCACGTGGTTGAAACCGTAATTCGCCATTACCAACTCGATAGGCGCTCAGGTCTGCACCTTCTTTCAGACACTCGACGGGCAGATTGAATGACTCAGCCAGCAGGGAATCGTAACGATTTCTGCCGCCATGCTTATCGGCGACGATCAGCGCTTCCTCACCAGCCGGGTCCCAGAGGCCTCGCAGTAAAGTCATCGCGACGCGCGACGTCACCAGTGACTTGTTGTCGAAGGATCTGATCAGCCGATTGAATCGAGCGGGTTCGACCACATCGGCGCGAATGGCTACGAGTTCGATTCCACGTTGCTCACAGAGTCCCCGCCAGCGATCAACGAGACTGAAATCGAGGGGCTCGATCGGAAGCTGAAACTCATCTTCGTACCATGGCAATGGGTGTGCGTCGACAGGAATTGTGTCGGTGTCGATCGGAGATTTGGCAACAGAGAGTTCGTACGAGTCAAACAGCGAACCTTGTTGTTTCGTCGCTGTGTCTGACGATTGATTGCGCAACGGGAACTTTTGAATCAGCGGTCGAGAAAGGTTGCGTCGCAGAGCCGGAAACGTCTGTGGCGTGATCCCAGACAAACTGAGAGCGGACCAGGTTCCTCGTTCCAGAGGCCCGAGTCCCTGATGCGGCTTAAAGACCTGTTTTGAGTCCGCCACGAACAGACGCTGGTCCTGTTTTGTCGGGGTGTTTGTGAGGACCGATTTGAATTCCGACCAGAAATCGAAAGAGGCCGGATCACCCGGCACTCTCCAGACCGTCGCCGCAACCACAAACGGACCCAGGTTGGGGCCCAAGCCCGCTTCGTCCATTCCAATGAGCAATGCCAATTTCTAATCCATTCTGCAGACACCCCGCGTCATTCGACGCGCGTCGCTTGTTCGGCTCCTGTTCGGCGCGGGTCTCCCGACCCCGCCGCCTATGCTCGGCGCGGGTCTCCCGACCCCGCCGAAACCCCTGACCGAAGGTCTCCTCTTCGATTCCACCCGAAGCACACCTTACCGAGTCTTGAACTCCTTCGGTTGCCCGCTGGCACCGACCTGAATCGTGTAACTGGCCCCGTCTTTCGCCACAGACGCCTTGATCCAGTTGCCTTTGCAGTTCGTTGTCTCTTCCTGATTGGCGATGTTCTCAGGCGACGCCTGTTCATTTTCTGCCAGCTTGACGTTGCGATGTAATTGGTACATCGCCTGCAACGATTTCACACTTTTCAATGTGGCAATCGTTTCCGGGGCTCCACCCTTGGTCGGACCGTTACAGGTGACAGCGACACGTGGGTCGAGCGCCAGGACCATCACGGGATTATTGCTGACGTTCAATCCATGGTGAGTCACCATAAACAGATCAACTTGTCCGACAGGATTGTTCGGTGTCATCAGCTTCGCTTCGGTATTCCAGGTCAAGTCACCGCAGGTCAGGAAGCGAAACTTGCCAAACGAAATGAGCATACTGACGCTCTTGGCGTTGTCTGAGGTGTCTTCTGGCTGCGGTTTGTGCAGTGCGGCATGGGGATTCGCAGGCCCTTCGTTGGGAATTACTTCACCACTGGCAGTCACAATCTTGATGTTGAGGGGAGTCTCTTTCGATTCCAGAGTAAACGTATCTCCCGCTTTCACGGCCTTGCTCTGGTTCTGCGCCGCCGCTCGGTAAAGAGCGATTCGTTCTCCGAACTTATTGTCTTCCTGCAGGGACTCGGGAATGCCTCGGTCCCAGAAGTTGTTGATCTTGATCTTGTCTGCGAGGGCCGCATGGTTCCCGAAATGGTCCAGATGCCAATGGGAAACCGCAATGTGATCGAGGTGATCGAGCTTCGCCACTTTTTGAATCACTGAGAGAATCCGGTCACGATCCCGTCCACCGTTATCGGGATAGCCCGAGTCGATCAGCAGAGATTCACCAGCGGGAGTGACGATCAACGTCGCTGCACCACCTTCAACGTCAATAAAGTAAATATCCAGCCGACCATCGGCAGCACCGGCAAACAAATGGGCCGTCGAAAGCAGGCAAACGCTGACCGCAAGCAAGAATCGATTCATGGGGTAAGTCTCCGGGAGTTCAGGGGTTTGCACATCAAGATACCGAGTCTGGCTCTTGACCTTCAACGCTTCCCACCAAATCAGCCAATTAAAAGCTCCCGGATGACGTGTCCATGAACGTCGGTCAACCGCCGATTCGCTCCATTGTGTTTCAGACTCAGTCGTTCGTGGTCGATCCCCATCAGATGCAGCACTGTCGCATGGAAGTCGTAGTTGGTGGTGATATCCCGGACTGCCCGCCAGGCCCATGGGTCACTTTCGCCGTACGAAGTTCCCCCTTTGACTCCTGCCCCCACCATCCAGCCGACGAACGAACCTCCGTTGTGGTCTCGCCCCTGGCTTCCCTGGGAAAACGGCATGCGGCCGAATTCTGTATTCCACAGGACGAGTGTGTCTTCAAGCAGTCCACGTTGTTTCAGGTCCGTCAGCAAGGCCGCGATCGGCTTGTCGGTCGACAGGCACATCGGAGCCAGTTCATTCACAATGCTGTTGTGATTGTCCCAGTTGTTCGATGGCCCCCCAGCGCCACTCCAGACCTGGACGAACCGGACACCCCGTTCAATCAGCCGCCGGGCGAGCAGACATCGTTTTCCAAAATCTTCGGTCGGCTTGTCCTGCAGGCCGTACATCTGTTGAGTTTCCGCCGTTTCCTTACTGACATCAAATGCTTCAGGAGCACTTAACTGCATCTTTGCGGCGAGTTCATAGGACTTGATTCTCGCTTCGAGGCGTGAATCGTGATCGTTGGCTTCCAGATGAGTTCGATTGAGCTCTTGCAGAAGTGCCAGCCCTTCTCGATCGGCTTCAGGAGTGATGTACTTTGCCGACGCGGGGGCTCTTAGATCCGCGATCGGTTCCGGGAGTGTCGTGTTGATGATCGTTCCCTGGTGTGTCACAGGCAGGAACCCAGACGAGAAATTCCCTTTCTGGTTGTACGGCAGTCCCCGCGCATCAGGCAGCACGACAAACGTCGGCAGATTGTCGGTCAGATTGCCTAGTCCGTAGCTGATCCAGGCTCCCAGACAGGGAAAGCCCGGCAAAAGAAATCCTGTGTTCATCAGGTAGCTGCCGGGCCCATGAACATTGGTCTTCGATTTCATCGCCATGAAGAAGGCCATCTGGTCAACGTGTCGTGCCAGATGCGGTAACTGATCGCTGATCCAGCGGCCACATTCCCCGTGTTGATGCAGTTCGAACGGAGGTTTCAAAACGTTCCCGGGAGCACTCGTCGCCGCTTCAACCCGTTCGCTGGTGCCGGGGTCAAACTTTTCCCCAGCTCGCTTAAACAGTTCTGGCTTGTAGTCAAACAGGTCCATCTGGCTGGCGCCGCCATTCATGAAAAGCTGAATGACGCGTTTGACCTTGGCGGGATGATGCAGCCCTCCGTTCCATTCGGGCTTGGGGGCATCCGCCAGTACCGAATGCTGGCCGAGCAGGTTCGTCAACGCGACAGAACCGAAACCGCCCGCGATCGTTCCCAGCAACGTCCGTCGGGACGACTTCATCATCGGAAAGCGTGAGGTCATCGGGGGCTCCTGATGGGCGGCGTCTCTCGAAGCAGCATCAATCTTCGACAAATTGAAGTCCCGTCACAAGATTCGACTGGAAATGACTCAGACCGGCGCCTATAAAAAACCGACTGAATAGTATGTTTTCCGGATTGCGCAGTCGGCCAAGGATATCTGTTCTCCGCAAACAATTGCATTGCAACGGGTTGCGATACATTTTTGAATTCTGCCAGAAACCGGACGCTAGCGAGTTCCGGCTGATGCTGGATGACACATGCGAGATATTGGATGCGTTGGCCGACGCATTCAATCGAGATGATTCACGAGGAGTAGCCGATGTTGGCGACCGCGGACCTGCTGGATGCGGCAATTCGAGTTGTCACGCGTGATGGCCTGGGGGCACTCACGCTCGATGGGGTGGCTCGGGAAGCGGGTGTCAGCAAGGGGGGATTGACGCACCACTTTGCGACCAAAGACGCCCTCGTGACCGCCATGCTGGAACACTTTGCCCAGCGACTGATTCGCGAAGTGGACCGCTTTGCCGCAGACGATCCTGAAGTGGCGGGACGTCGAGTTCGAGCCATGATGAAGGTCGGGCACCCCGAATTGCGTGGTGATGCGGTTCCAGCCGATTCAAAACAGGCATCCGAAGCTCAACAACTTTTCTATGCCGCCATCGCCGCTGCTGTTGTGAATCCCAAATTGCTGGAACCGCTGAAACAACATGCAGACGGACTACGACAGCGGATGCTGCAGCAACCGTCGGACGGACTCTGGCAGATCATCATCTGGCTCGCGCTGGATGGCCTGATGCTGTGGAAGTTACTGGGATTGATCTCTCAGGATGATCCCATGCATGGCGAATTGCTGCAATTTCTGTACGGACTCAGTTCCCGTCCGCCGATGACGGAACCGGCCGAGGAGGTGGAATATGTCCGCAACTAAGTGTTCACGATCCAGTCGGATCATGGCAATACTTTTCGTACTGGTCGCAGCCACGGTCGGAGCGGGATTTGGAACAGGGATCATCGTTGTTCCCGGCGAATCATCGGCCCAGGGACCTGCCCCGGCAGCTCGCGAATTGAACCATATCGGTGCCTGGGGACGGTTATCACCGCGCGGAGAAGTCCGGGCATTGGCCGCTCCTTCCACAATGGACGCCGTGCGTGTCGCTCGTCTTAACGTTGTTGAAGGACAGCGCGTCGAGGAAAACGAATTGATCGCAGTTCTCGACGCACATGAACGCCGTCAGACAGCCGTCAGCCATGCGGAAGCGATGCTGGCGCTGGCGGAAGCTCGCCTGGAACAGACGCGTGAATCCGCCAAGCCATCCGACATCGTGGCTCAGGAAGCATTGATCGCGAGTCAGCGGCAGGAACTGGCTCAGGCCGAAATTGACCTGGCTCGTGAAGAGTCACTCCGAGAACGAAAAGCGAGTTCACAGTCGACCCTGGAGCAGGCCAGATTAAAGCGGGACCAGACGGTGCTGGATATCCGACAAAGTGAAGCGAAGCTGGAGTCTCTGAAGACCCCTCGCAAGACAGATGTGGTTGTCGCGGAACGCCAGGTTGACGAAGCCCGTGCCGCACTTCGACAAGCCGAAGCAGATTTGCGACTGACAGAAATCCGGTCCCCCTCCGCAGCCACGGTACTGCGAATTCATGCCAGAACCGGTGAGCGGGTCGGTGAACGGGGCGTGGTCGAAATCGGTGACGTCGATCAGATGTACGCGATTGCAGAAGTCTATGAAGCGGATCTGGCTCGAGTTCGCGTCGGTCAGCCAGCCCGGGTTCGCATCCCGACGTTAAAGCTGGAAGTCGCGGGTGAAGTCGAACGCCTCGGTTTTGTTGTTCAGCGAAAAGACATCTTCAACACAGATCCCGTGGCCGACACCGATGCTCGCGTGGTGGAAGTCTGGGTTCGCCTGGGGGCCGATGCCCCGCCTGCGGTGGCTCAGCTTTCCAATGCTCGAGTCGAAGTCATCATCAACGTGAGCGGAACCCGATAATGTGGCGCGATTTGCCCATCGCGTGGTTGCAACTCACGCATTCGAAAGCCAAATTCACCGTCGCCGTGACTGGGGTCGTCGTTGCCGTGCTGCTGATGTGGATGCAGCTCGGATTCCTCGACGCTCTCTATCGCAGTGCCACGTCGGTGGCGAGGCACCTGCGTGGCGACCTGGTGCTGCTCAGCCCCAACACCAAAACCTTCATGCAGCTTGAGCCTTTCGCAAAGCGGCACATTGCCCGTTCACTGGGACATGAAGGGGTCGCCAATGTCTATGCATTGTATGTCGGCATGGCAATGTGGAAGAATCCCTGGAACGGTGAAAAGCGACGGCTGTTCGTGTTTGGGATGGAACCCGACTACGCAACGTTTGAAGCGGATGACCTGGAGGAACTGCTTCCGACCACGCTGGCACCTGATGTCGGGATCTTCGACGCGGCCTCGCGTCCAGAGTTTGGTCCGGTAGGGAAGACGGTTCGACACGGCGATCCTGTTGCAGCCGAGATTAATGGTCGTTTGATTCGAATTGCCGGCGTCACGACGATTGGAGCAGGCTTTCAGGCCGACGGGAACTTTGTCACCAGTACCGCGAATTACCTGCGGATCATGAACGACCCTCGATCAAGCATTGTGCAGGTTGGTCTGATTCGCCTGAAACCCGGGGCCGACAGCAGGCAGGTCCAGCGTGATCTGGCCGCGATGTATGGAAACGAAATGACCGTGATGACGACCGAGGAAGTGGTGGCCCGGGAATATGATTTCCTGACGCGTACAGCCCCGATCGGGTTCGTCTTCACGCTGGGGACGATCGTCGGCTGCATTATTGGCTTCGCAATCGTTTATCAGGTTCTCTACACCGACATTTCAAACCATCTGCCTCAGTTCGCCACATTGAAGGCGATGGGATACACAGACCGGTACCTGGCGGCAGTCGTTGTCCAGGAAGCATTGATTCTGGCTGCAGCGGGATTCATTCCCGGATCACTCCTGGGGATGGCTCTATTTGCCGTCGCGAAGGCAGCGACGATGTTGCCGATGTACGTTACGTGGGATCGGGCGATTGAAGTGTTTGTGTTGACGTTCACGATGTGCACCGTCTCGGGATTGCTGGCCATGCGTCGACTGCGAGCGGCCGATCCGGCAGAAATCTTCTAAGGTTATGTTTCAAGCCATCATGAATTCAGTGATCAGAACAGCGAAACGTATGTGAATCTTCGAAGTTCAAAGCGAATCTGTATGTTAGAGCGCGTTGCATTGAGATGTGGCGCCCTGCGGGCATCAAAAGACAGCGTCTAACCCATGTTTCGACGAAACGCGGAAGTGCGACACGCACTAATATTGACGAGGACGAGGTTGTGACAACGATTCCCGACACTATTGCCAAGCCCTCATCATCAACACCCAGCTTTGAAGGTCCTGCGATCCGTGTCCGGGGTCTGAATCACTTTTTTGGTGACGGAGAACTTCGCAAACAGATTTTGTTCGATGTCGACCTGGACATTTCCGCTGGCGAAGTGGTGATCCTGACGGGCCCGTCCGGATGTGGCAAAACAACCTTGCTGAGTCTGGTGGGGGGACTGCGACACATCATGGAAGGGAGCGTCCAGGTTCTGGGCCGTGAACTCTTTGGAGCCACTCGCGAAGAAATCATCGCGTCGCGGCGTCAGACCGGTTTTGTGTTTCAGCTACACAACCTGCTCGACTTCCTGACCGCTCGACAGAACGTTGAGATGTCCGTGCAACTCGACGCCGCAATCTCGGTTCGTGAACGAAAGCACCGGGCAGAATCGATGCTTGCCAAAGTCGGCCTGGCCAATCGCCTGGACTACTATCCGACAGCTCTCTCCGGAGGCCAGCGGCAGCGAGTTTCCATTGCACGTGCTCTGGCGGGCGAACCTCGATTGATCCTCGCAGACGAACCGACCGCAGCCCTCGACAGCCATTCAGGTCGGCAGGCAGTTGAACTGGTCCAGGCGATGGCTCGCGAACAAGGCTGTACCGTCCTGATGGTAACGCACGACACGCGAATTCTGGATATCGCGGATCGAGTCATCCGTATGGAAGACGGACGAATGCTCCCCTGAATACGACGTTGCGCGCCGCACAGGACAGGGACCCGCACCGAACAAGAAGCACACGTCGTGAGCGATTGGCAGAAACTGAAATCCATAAGGGGGAGCAGGGATCGCTGAGCAAAGGCTGGTGACAGCCAGTCGCCTCAGTGTTTCTAGAGCGCATCCCATTTCAGTGTGGCGTCCCGCGGGCATCAAACGACAGCGTCTAACCCGTGTTTCGACGCGACACGGAAGTGCCTCTGATTGACACCGATCATTTCTGGCTTTGAATCCAGAACAAGTCACCATCACCAGAGGAAACCGTGAATGTCAGCGCCGTTATCTTGGAGGATGCCGCAGTGCGTGGTGTCGTGAAATTGATGGTCACTGGTTTGTTGCCTGGTGGGTTGTAAACAACAAGCCCTTCATCGAATTCACGCTGAATGCTCCCATCCTCTCTCCGAACTCCTTTCGCCTTCGGCCGACCGAGACTTTTGTCCCAGAACGCATACCAGTCATGCAGGTGATCGGGAGTCGGCAGCGGATTGGGATCGGAAAACAGGCAGTAGCCATCCGAGAGCGCCAGAGAAAGCGTCGTTGTCGCACGCATCAATTGCAGGTCGTTGCGAGACTTATGAAACCATGTTTCCAGGCAGTTGATGCGAGGCTCCTTCAAATTGCTTTCCGCCCATTCCAGCGTCTCGGCAATCTGCTTCCAGTCCTCCACGGTCTTTGACCTGTAGCATTCCATGAAATACCCGTTGACCAATGGCGCGGTCTTCGGAGTCTTGCGGTCGTTGGCATTCACGAGAATTAGGGCCTCATCGCCGATCTCCTTGCGGATGGCTGTCACCAATGCCAGCCGGTCCTGGTCGTCTTCCCACCAGTCGAGCATCAGGCCGTCGAACAGCCCGGAATCCATCACCGCTTTTGCCTGCTGAGCAATCTGCGAGCGGTAGACCGGATTCGAGTAGTCCAACAGAAAATAGCCCCCCTCTTCCCATCCGACGACGCGCTGACCATTTTTGCGTTTCCACCAGGCATGGTTCTCAGGCAGATACGATCGATGGGCATCGCGGTAACGCAGTTCGGCCAGCAGAACGAGATTGGGATTTTTGTCACGCAGGATCTTCCTGGTCCGCATCGCCGATTCCTGGCTGACCGTTGTGAAGGTCGTAGCCAGCCCCTGAAATTCTCCTGACCATTTCAAACCGAAGAAGTCGGGAGCATGAAAGGCGAGGTCGTGCCGAGCCAACGTCGTCCAGCGGTCCTCGTTCTTGAGGTTCTCGGCCGGGTTCCACGCTTGAAAGACCGAAGGATAGTTGCGGCCTGCGATGCGTTCGGAGATCGAGTTCTTTGCTGGCAGTTCAGCGGCCGGCAAGACTGAAGCCAGGAAGAATGGGATTGTCAGCGGAATCAGTCGGACGTTCATGGCTACAGCTCCGTCGCGAAACCGAGTAGCGGATCGTGAAAGAACATCGTAAGTTCTGTTACTTCGGACAAACAACGTCATCTGTTATGGGCTGAAAGCCCAAAAGAATAAAGCACGAGGCTTCAGCCCAGATTCGTCATCAGAAACTATATACCGACCGAGCTCGTGATTTGCAGCAAGTTGGCACCATCCCGAAAGGCTCAGATTAGAACCGCTTTTCTGCACGGAACAGGCAACACGAATGGGAAATGAATTCGCCTTTGTTCGAGACCTGCGACACGACTCGCCAACGGAATCATTCCTGAGCGAATGGGCTATCCGACGACTGGAAGTTCGCCAAGTGGTTCACTGTGGTCGCCTGTTCGGGCATAAAGTCGAGTTGGCCGACTGTACGGCTTTTGGCCACGAAGGGCACCGTGAGCACTTTTGGCAGAATGGCCGAGTGTCTCGGTTCTCTCGCAGTTCCAGGCGAGACATCTCAAGTTTTCGCGACCGCTGGGGCATCACGGGCTACGGCCAAATTCGAAATTATGGTGGCCACCCGGTCACGGTTGCCGAAGCCCTGTGGCGACCCTTCGTCGCATGTGGTAGAGTTTCCATCAATTCTGGCCGATGCTTGATCGCCGCGTTTTTTATTCCACCACGAATGTGGTTCGGACGGGCATCTCGAAGTTGCGGGAGTTGACGACATGTTTTCGCTGCTTGGTGCTTCGGCGAAGCTGTGTGATGGACTGACACGCCGCGAATGGTTGCGCATTGGCGGACTTGGAACTCTCGGCCTCTCTCTCCCGAATCTGCTTGAAGCACGCGATGCAGTCCCTGCAGGCGTCCTTCCGACGGACAAGACATTTGGGAAAGCGAAGAATGTCATTTTCCTATACCTGCTCGGCGGGCCTCCGCAACACGAAACATTCGATCCGAAGCCCGAAGCACCACTGGAAGTCCGCGGTCCGTTCAAGCCGATTCATACGAATGTTCCCGGAATCGACTTCTGTGAACTTTTGCCACGTACTGCACAGATTGCCGACAAGCTGGCAATCGTCCGTTCGATTTCCACGGACGACAATAATCACGACAGCAGCGGATACCAGTTGTTGACGGGCTACAAATACATCGGTCCCAATTCGCGGACCATTCAGGCGACCGACTGGCCCTGCCTGTCATCGATGATCAAGATGCTGAAGCCGAGCGAAGTATTACCGCCGCTTTCGGCAGTCACCATTCCGGACTTGTGGCGACTGAATGAAAATGTGACTCCCGCGGGCCAGTCCGGTGGATTTCTTGGCAGCCAGTGGAATCCGGATGTGTTTGTGGGTGATCCGGCGGCAGCAGATTACAAAGTTCAGGGACTGCAACTCAGCTCACTGCCCCCATTGCGAATTCGGCAGCGGGAAAGTCTGTTGCAACAAGTGGAACGGCACTTCTCGGCTGCAGAACGGGGCGAATATTCCCGCAATTATCAGAAGTTTCAGCAGCAGTCGTTTGACCTGATGACCTCCACGCGAGCCCGCGATGCATTCGATCTCTCAAAAGAGCCGGAGGTCTTGCGCCGTGCTTACGGTCTCACAACCTGGGGTCAAAGCCTGCTGCTGGCTCGGCGATTGATTGAATCGGGTGTGAGGCTGGTACACGTCAACTGGCCTCGAGAACCCGGTGATAATGCCGTCGACAATCCTCTATGGGACACGCATGCCCAGAATGCCGACCGTGTCGAGGATGTCTTGTGCCCGCAGTTTGATGTCAGTTTTGCGGCATTCATCAATGACCTGGATCAGCGAGGATTATTGAGCGAAACGCTGGTCGTTGCGATCGGTGAATTCGGTCGCACTCCCTCGATCAATGCCAATGGTGGACGTGATCACTGGGGACCGGTTTTCAGCTTCGCGATGGCCGGGGCCGGGATCGCCGCTGGTCAGGCCTATGGTGCCAGTGATGCTAATGGAGCCTATCCTGCACGCGACAAGGTCTCTGGTGGTGATCTGACAGCGACGATCTTCCATCTGCTGGGAATTCCGCATACGTCAACGTTTCATGATCGTGAAGGCCGCGAACATAAGCTGACGTTGGGATCACCAATCTATCCGCTCCTGGGACTCGACCCCGCCACGCGCGAACGTCGTGAAAGTACGGGCGATCTTGCGCGAGTTCCTCCTTTCAGCCAGATCTTGCTGTTGAATACAGATTTTGAAGCAGACGTGCCGCTTTATTCTGGTGATACGAATCGCCCCAAAGGTTGGCGCGGCTTTCCGTTGATTGATTCTCCGACCGATCGGTTTGGGGGGGCGCTCGTCACGAATGATCCCCTTCATTCGTTGAGTGGCCGTAGCCACGTCGTGCTGGGCATTCATCGGGGCCCGAATCCCACACGGATCGCCAGGGGTGAAGCCGTTTTTCTGGCACAGGAGATTCGCAGCCCGTTTGCCGGCAAATATCTGCTGAAAGTCCCGGTGCGTGCGTCCGGTTCGTCGCGCCAATTCTTTGACGAAGTCTTTTCGAAACAGTTCGTATTTCGCCTGCAGTTCTTCCAGTTCACAACGAAAGGCAAGTTGACCACGGAACGCAAGGAACTTGCTTCAATCACTTTTGTTCCGCGATTTACAGACCAGCCGAAGGACTATGAAGTATTCACTCTGGAAAAGGTCTTCGAAAACCCCAGTCCCGGTGGCAACTTTTCGTTCGGCCTGGGAATGGGGATTGCCATCATCATCGAAAAGACCTCGGCGGGAGTTTTGACTGTCCCGGATACTGATGCGGCGACTCTGGAGATTGATGATGTCACCGTCGAATTCACCGGCAAAGCCCGCATTGAAACGGTTAAGGTCTAGCAATGTTCGAATTCCCCAGACTGCGATCCGCGATTGGCTGTCTCCGTGAATTCCAGGGGTGCCTGCTGGTTCTTCTGTCCGGTCTATTTTTGCAGGTCTCCAATCTGCAAGCGAACGAACCACAAGTTTCGTTTCGCCGTGAAGTCATCCCGGTACTCACCAAGTACGGCTGTGCGACAGGGGCCTGCCATGGGTCCCCGTCTGGTAAAGGAGGCTTTCGGCTGTCGCTCCGTGGTTTTGATCCAGAACTCGATCAGATGACGGTGATCCGCGAATCGCTGGGACGGCGCGTCAATACGACTGACTCCGCAGAAAGCCTTCTGTTAAGCAAACCACTGATGGAGATTGCTCACGGTGGTGGTCGCAAGTTGCGTATTGCGGATCCTGGCTACCAGATCCTGAACCGCTGGATCGCGCAGGGTTGCCCGGTTGACTTAACGGCTGGGACCACCTGCCGTGAGTTAACAGTGACTCCCTATGAACGAACACGGACATGGCCCGACGTCCGATTTTCACTGCAAGTCAACGCGCGATTTGACGATGGATCTGTTCGGGATGTGACGTCGCTCGTCGACTTCAATTCAACAGACGATACCGTCGCGACCGTTTCGAAGTCTGGAGAGATCCATGGAACGGCCGGGGGCGACACCACGATTGTGGTCCGTTATCTCGATCAACTCGCCATAGCCCCTGTCACGATTTTGAAGCCCGTTGCCGGTTTCGCCTGGACGAATCCACCCGCCAATAACGAGATTGATCAGCTGCTGAATGAGCGGCAGAAGCTCTTGCAGGTTGTTCCATCAAATCTCTGTTCCGATGGTGAATTCATCCGACGACTCTATCTCGACGTTTTGGGAACACTGCCGACCCCTGATGAAACCCGCAGCTTTCTTGCGGATCAATCTCCGACAAAGAGAACGGCATTGATTGATCGCGTGTTGGATCGCGACGAATACGCTCGTTACTGGGCCATCAAGTGGGGGGACCTTCTACAGGTCAAGGCCAGCAAGCTCTCTCCGGCCGGTGTCGCCAAATTTCATGAATGGCTGGTACGCGCGATTCGTGACAATCGTCCCTACGATCAGTTTGCAACTGAACTGTTGACGGCATCGGGCAGCACCTATGAAAACCCACCTGCTGCCTTCTATCGGGCAGCAATCGATGTCGACTCATGCAGCGAGGCGGCATCACAAGTCTTCATGGGAATTCGGATTCAATGTGCGAAATGCCATAACCATCCCTATGAGCGGTGGACGCAGGACCATTACTACGGCCTCGGCGCATTCTTTCGTCGAGTCCAGCGGCGGCCTGATCGCAACTCGGACGAGATCACCATCTGGGCCTCGGAATCAGGTGAAGCCACGCACCTGCGAACCGGTCAGCCAATTCAGCCTCTCGTCCCGATCGACGGACTGATTCCTGTTTCCCCGGGAACTGACCGCCGAGTCGCTTTCGCCAAATGGCTGACGACTTCACAGAATCCGTTCTTTGCCAAGGTTGGTGTCAATCGTCTTTGGGGTCATCTGCTGGGACGCGGGCTGGTCGATCCCGTCGATGACTTCCGTGATTCCAACCCCGCATCACATCCAGAACTGCTCGATTGGCTGACTCGTGAATTTGTTCGTAGCGACGCGGGGAATATCCCGTTCGACCAGAAACGGATATTGAAGCTGATTCTTCAAAGCCGCACATATCAACTGAGCAGTCAGACAAGCCCCTTCAATGAACGGGATCAGAAACTGTTTTCGCACGCCCATGCCCGTATGCTTTCTGCCGAACCGATGCTGGATGCCATCTGCGCCGTCACCGGGGTCGACGAGAAGTACGCTGGCAGGCCCGCCGGCACACGAGCCATCGACCTGCCCAGCCCGGACATTGGCAATGATTTCCTGCTGATTTCGGGAAGACCGGCTCGTAACACTGTCTGTGACTGTGAACGAACGCGCGAGCCCAAATTGTCACAAGCGCTGCAGTTACTGGGTGGGGACTTGATCTCCAAAAAACTCGCACAGCCCCAAAGTCGACTCACTCGACATCTGGATCGTCATCAAAATCGTAACGATGTCGCCGTCCAACCTCCGAAGTCAGGCCTGCAATTATGGCTTCGCGCGGATACCGGCCTGTTGACGGAAGCTGGTGTAGAGGCCACCGATGGTGACGCGGTTGCCACCTGGCGCGACCAGAGCCCTTTTGGCCGTAGCGTTGTCCAGTCTCAACCAGCCCTGCGGCCGACATTAGCCATGAACGGCATCAGAAATCGCCCCGCACTCCAGTTTGACGGGACCGATGTTCTGCACGACGTGAATACAAACCTGATACCTGCAGGAGCGGCACGGACTGTCGTGGCCGTGGCTCAAGCGGGCGAAACAAGCGGCGGCGGAGCACTGTTTACATTTCGCCGAACGGTCCCCGTCTGCACGCTGCAACAGGTGCTTTACTCGGGCACCTACTACGTCTATTCGGATGGCGTCAATTCGTCAGGAAACTCCACGATTCCGAATGCCATCGATGCGATTCGCCAGCCGTTTGTGACGGCATTCGCATCGGCCGCTGCCGGGCAGAAGCTCGTCGTGTGGCTCAATGGGCAGCCACAAGTTGTGACTCAACCTGGAGGCGTTGGACCGGATTCAGGTGCTGTCGGATTCACGATCGGCAATCGGGAAGATCATCCACAATTCGGTTGGCAGGGACGGATCAGCGAACTTCTGGTTTATGATCGCGTCCTGACGAACGAAGAACTGGCCGATCTGAGCCGCCAACTGGCAACTCGGTATTCGGTCAATTCACTCGCCACGCCATTGATCGATCCACCCACTGCCGAGTCTGATCTGCTCGATCAGGCGTTTGTCAGCAATTTGTATATGACCGCATTCTGCCGCGAACCGTCATCCGACGAGTTGACAGAAATCATCCGTCATTTGCACACAGTCAACGATCGACGTGAAGGACTGGGGGATATCATCTGGGCGGTCCTGAATTCCCGCGAATTCCTGTTCCAACACTAGTGCGTGTCGCACTTCCGTGTCGCGTCGAAACATGGGTTAGACGCTGTAGTTTGATGCCCGCGGGACGCCACACTTATGTGAGATGCGCTCTAGTGGGGACTGGAGCGTCTTCGCGAAGTCCCGGAATGTACGTTCCACACGAAGACCGGGACTTCCTTCGCAAAGCCTCAGTCCAGTCCAGTCCCGGCCACCCGACGACTTTCACCACGAGCTGATAGTGCGCACCGCAAATCGGTTCGCGGAGTTACTCGAATGGCCATTCATCACCCAACGCTTCGCGCTGAAGACGCGTCAATTGAGTAATTCCTTTAACCGCCAGATCAAGCTGTCGGTTGAGAAGATCGCGCGAGAATGGCTTTCCTTCAGCCGTCCCCTGAACTTCGATGAATTCACCGGCACCAGTCATCACCACGTTGAGATCGACTTCGGCCTGACTGTCTTCGACGTAGTCCAGATCGAGAACCGGTGTCCCGTCACAGACACCAACACTGACTGCAGCGAGACTTGACTTGAGCACCTGACGTCCCGTGGTGAGTTCCCCCCGAATCGACGCGATTGCATCGCAGAGAGCGATGAAGCCACCGGTGATACTCAGTGTTCTCGTCCCCCCGTCAGCTTCCAGTACGTCACAGTCAACGGTGATCGTACGAGGTCCCAGGGCTGCGAAGTCGACAACGGCTCGCAGGCTGCGACCGATCAGCCGTTGAATCTCCGTTGAACGTCCATCCATCTTGTCTCGTTCTCGCTTCTTGCGAGGTGACGTGCTGCCCGGGAGCATGGAGTACTCTGCTGTCAGCCACCCGACGGCTTCTGCGGGATTCGCAGCCTTCCATGGTGGCAAGGTGCTGTCGACGCTGGCCGTACAAAGGACCGTCGTTCGCCCTGCCTGAATGAGTACGCTTCCCGGAGCGGCACCGGTGAATTTTCGCTGAACTCGGATTGATCTCAGTTCGTCGGCTTGTCGCTGGTCGTGACGCAAGGGAATCACTTTCTGGTCGTAGTTGTCAGATCATGTCGAAGGATGCCCCGCAAATTCCGGGGGACATCTCTTCACACCCTACACGTTTTTCGCGGCCCACGCCATGAAATCGCGATGATCGACGTCAGGGGGCGCTGTTCAAAGTGGCGATGGCCAGACGCCCATCGGTTTTCCAGAGGTCACCGCCACCGTTTCGCCCCGACAGCGCTGAATGAAATTGAGGTCGCCACTGAACCGCGCCCAGCCTTGAGGCACTCTTGAGATCCGCCAGAATTTTGTCCCGTTCGGCATCGACGTTCGGGCCGATATGATGAGTGATCTGTCCTGTTGTGTGGCTGAGGCCGACTTTCTCATCGTAGGTCGCGGCACCGACCCAGAGTGGAAGGCCCTGACGATCCAGTGCCGTCGATTTCCAGAATCGGACGTGGTGTCTGCGCCGCGGGTCGTTGCCGACAGGTTGCTCGAATGCCAGATCCTGTTTGCGACCCCAGACGTACAAACTGCTCACTGGAGCATCGTCGTAGGGACGACGCAACACGCTGTCACTGGCAATCCGCAATGAACTCTTCAAAGTCAACGGATCTGCGGGGAACCAGCCTGCAGCGAGCAGGGAACGAGTCACCGATTCTTCCGAGCCAATCAGGCAGATATTGATTGGATCGCCCGGAATCTGTGAACTGGTGCGAGTAATCTCGGGAACGTCGCCCAGGGCAGGATGCGAGCCCTCTTCGGCAACGCGCCAGAGTACAGGCATCAGAACGTATGAGATGAGCATGTAGATCAGCAGGCCGAAGGCTGACCAGCGGAACGCCACCCAGCGAAATCGGGACTGGCGGATTTCAGATTCAGAGGGACCTGTCGAAGCCATCAAAACATCCTGGGAATTAAGCGATCATGGCCAGATGGCGAAATCCCAACTGCCATTGGCACCTGGTGACTGAGCTCCCTGCGACAGGTTACTCCATGCCGAAAACCCCGATCCCACGTACGTGTTGGGAGCAACATACCCACCAAAACCCGTGGGCTGGAATCGTCCCATCTCCCCGAACGAGACTGGCATCTGGCCCACGTTACGTTGATTCGACCAGTCCTGAAACTGCGGACCCAGATAGGTATTGGGGGCCATTTGCTGATTATTCGAAATTCCGGAATGGGTCATATTCTGAGCCCCTGACGGATTCATCAGCATCTGATTTGTCGGACGACGCTGCTGCTCTTCCCATTCCTGCTGAGGAGTCTTGGGGAGCCCTTCCTGTCGCAGATCTGTTTGCGTTGCGCCATTCTGAGCTTGTGTCGTCGCACCGGGCTTTGCATTCGTTGGCGAAACGGACTGCGATCCAGGCTTGTTATTTACGACCGTACCTGCAGATTGGCCGGGAACAACTGGTTGACCGGGAATAATTGTAACGGGCTTGGTGGCTGGCTTTACGACAGGGTTTGACGGAGTGCTTGTTGGCGTGTTTGCTGGAGTGTTTGCCGCGGAACCGTTGGTCGGGGACGCCGTCATCGACGTCACGTTTCGCGTGACAGGTCCATTCGCGGGTCGTAGCGGCTGAGAACTTGACGGTGGGCGATAGAGGACGATCGGGCGGGGAAGATTCTGCTGAGCCTGAGCCGTTACCGCTCCCAGTCCCATTACCACTGCAGTGGCCAAGAGATTTCTGACCGAGATCATGACAATCCTCGTTTTCAGTTTACCCAAACCTGATTTCAGTCTGCGAAGTCTTTGACGTCCGTGCAACTCTCCGTGCGCACGCCGACCTCTGCAGACGATTCGTCCTAAGATATCGTTTCGACCTAACCAATGGATGGGCATCACCAAACCATCCGCAGCGTATCTCTGAGATGTCAGTCGAGGGCGAAGTTCATCGAGATCGGCAAAAATTGCCGGTAGACAGACGCTTTGTGATTTTGAGACTGGAATCAGGCAACGCGAGTCTGTTTCTGGATGCAACCGCTCTTGGCAAAATCAGGGGCCTGAGATAGTTTCCGGCCGTCTCCTGGTATTCCCGATTTCCGTCTCTTTCTTGGAGGTCTCGCACGATGACGAGGTCGTGTCGATACGTCCTGTTGATGCTGGTGATCATGAATTGCGGTTGTGCAAGTTTATGGCACGATCTGCAACCGCACCGCATTCGAAGATTGAATCGCGGTGCCGCTCCGGCATTGAATCCCGAGTTCACACGTTCCGCTCAACCGTCCCGAAAGCAACTGGTCCGGCTGGATGGTCCTCGCCCGGCACCGGTGATCAAGGCAAACAGTGCAGATGTAACTCTGGCCCGCGGTCAAAACATGGACGATTAAACGTTACGCAATCAGCCAGTGTTTCCGTTCGTTCGTCCCAGAACCTCAGCATAAACTTCGCGGATCTGACGCGTCATGTTCTGGTGTCGGAACCGGTCCGTAAATCGAGTTCGGCCCGTTTCCCCATACTGCAGCCGTAGCGCGGGATTGGTTGCCAGTTCGCATAATGCTGCGGTCAGTTCATTGGTCGACTGCGGAGGGAGCAGAAAGCCCGTTTCACCCGGGATAACGACTTCTCTGGCTCCATCAGCGTCGTAACTGACAACAGGCTTTCCAGCGATCAATCCTTGCGGAAGAACACGTGCCAGCCCTTCCCAGATACTCGTATGGACGACAATGTCCATGGCGTGAATCAATTCGGGAACCTGACTCGGCGGCACAAGTCCTGCGAAGACGAATCGATCGCGAATGCCGCTGGCTGCAAGTTCGCTTTCAAATTGCGGGCGTAAGATTCCGTCACCGACCAGAAGAAATCGAACATTGGGGCAGCGGTCGATCACGGACCTGGCCGAGCGAATCAGGAACTCGTGTCCTTTCAGCGGAAACAATCGAGCGACCTTACCAATGACAACATCCTCAGGCTTCAGTCCCAGTTCGGCGCGGACCTGCTGTGGAGGACGCGGAGGGTGCAGGAATGGTTCGACATCAAAACCGCTGTAAACGGTCACAAATTTCTCGCGCGAGGCAACCCCGGCCTGAACATACTGTTCTGTCATGGCATCACAGACAGAAATAAACTTGTCTGTCATCGGTGCCGCTCGACGTTCCAGCCATCGATAGAGGTTAAAGGCCAGGGGAGACTGCCCCACATGAAATGACGCCCCGTGGATCGTATGGACGCAGGGAATCTTCAGTTTTGCAGCAGCGATACGGCCGATGATCCCCGCTTTTGATGAATGAGTGTGCAGCAAATCCGGTTTGATCTCTCGGAGCAACCGCAGCAATTGTCGATAGGTCTGCCAGTCTCGCCAGGGATGAATCGAGCGTCGGGACGCATCGAGAATCCGCATGTCCAGACCACCGCGACGGGCTCGCTCTTCCAATGAACCTTCCGGGCCCAGTCCCGGGCCCGTGATCAGTGTGACTTCGTCACCAAACAGATGGTGCTGATCTTCGACAGTCAGCAAGGTGTTTTCCTGGGCTCCCCCCACAATCAACCGTGTAATGTAATGAACCACATGCATGAATCGGCCAATTTGTCTTTTCGGGAAGCAGGGCATTCGCGTCAGGGTGGGCTGACGAGCGGTATCACCAGGTGCAGTGCGCATCGTTGCTCATCATGACCGCGCACAGTCGTGACTGTTCAACTATAATCCCTGACAACTGACCTGACACCTCAGATTTCCCTCGTGAGAAAAAGCATGAGCAGACCTGACGCGGTAATTCCGGCACTGCCACCATTGGCGGGCCTCTGTTCGTTTGAAGAAGCGGGTCGTTCGGCATTGTCAGTAGAAGACTGTGTCGGCTGGATGAAGCGTCACCATTACCTTCTAGTTCGGCTTCACGAAATCTTCACAGCGAGAATTACCGCGGAACCGGTATTCGAACTGAAAACAGCGTTCAGTCTGCACGCCTACTTGTGTGCCGAACATGCTTCAGCGTTTCGCCGACGGGTCGGGGAATTGCGCGAGCCGCCACTGGGGCTTGAGGTCGTACCGCATGAGGGATTGAAGCTCGTTTGCGATGAGATCCTGTGCAGTCCAACGCATTCCGAACTGGTGCTTGGTTTGTACGAAGTTGTGATCCCGGCACTGCTGCAATCGCTGGAGGACTATCGCCAGACAACAAATCTGCTGGCTGATGCCCCTTCTGTGCGGATCACGAGGTTCTGTCAGATTGAATTGGAGGAAATACGGACATTTGGGCAGCAGGCGGTCACTTCGCTGGTCGATGACGCCTCACGATCAAATCTTGCGATGTGGATCGCATTGCTCAAACAAGCGTTGCAGTCGGCCGGTGGCGTCTCTGGAAGACTGACGCAAGCCGAACCATCTTCGATCGTGATGACCCCACCCCCCCACTTTTCGGCGGTTTCCTTTCAATACGATCCTGTACCCCGCCGGGATTCGAGATTCCATGATTCCTTCAATGGAGGAGTCAACCCGGAGGCATTCCTGTACGACGAACAGTTCCAGCCGCGCGACAAAGTCCTGATGATGTTATACAAGCGTCTGCGGGAGATTGACGTCCCCGAGATGATGGCCAGCATCCTGCAGCAGACTCCTGGAAAACCCTGGAAATACTACGCTGATATGTCGCGGCAGTTGTGGGACGAAGCACGGCACGCGCTCCTCGGTGAAGTGGGATTCGTTCAACTGGGCCTCGACTGGACAAAGATTCCCATCAACTACACCTGGTCGCTAAACCTGAATACGCAACTGAAACCATGGGAACGCCACGCCGTATTATTCTTCATTGAGCAGGGGCTGATGCCACGAACGGGCAAGCGATTTGAGTGGGAGGTCGCACAGAATTCAGGAATTCCGCTTGCCGCAGTCATTCAGGATTTCGACTGGGCGGATGAAGTCCTTCATGCACAGATTGGTCGCGAATGGTATGTCAAAGAATTTGGCGACCTGACCGAGGCGATGAAGTACGGAGATAGCTGCTGGTCACAGGTCATGGGCCACTGGCGTGACTATCTCGATCAAGGTCTGACACAGCACAAGAACTGGTGGCCGGAATTCTATCGGTCTGCCTGTTCGACAATGGGAGTGTCACCAGATCCGGCAGCGCTGGCATTCAATACGACGTATGAAGGGACGCGTGCGGATCTGAAAGACATCTCTGCATCCGCTTGAGTCATACGAAGAACTGCAACACTTCCAAGTCAGACTCGCTTGGGTGGAAGAGCGGAATTCTGGGTAAGCTGCGTGGCATTGAGCGTTTTCGTCGTGTTCGCGAAATTGTATCCGGCGGCCCCCTTAGTCGCTGATTTGTAAAAACGGCCCTGCCCAATTCCCTGCCAAGCCTTTGAAGTCTCGTTATTGTCCAACGATCGATATTTCCATTAACTCATTTCCCATTTACGTTTATCGGCGATCATGAGTGGTCTCGCCATTTGTCATATCCACTAATTTAGATCGATTGCAATCACGATTGGCGTGTCGATTGCACAATTGGGTTTGCCAGATTGTCCGGTCTCAGTTAGTGTGAGCGCAGGATCGTCACACTGCGGGCGGCTACCGGCCTCGGTTGGTCACTGTACGTGTGCTGTTGAGGAAAGGACTTTCAATGCTTGAAATCATGGTCATCACGGGGTTTGCGCGTCGGCGAATTGGTTTCCCGCTGTTGGCAGCAGTGCTTGTCGTTGCCAGTGTGGGATTGTCACTTCGAGCACAGGAAACAAAACCCGCAGTTCCCAAGACGGCTCGAGCTGAAGCGGGTTCAAACGTCACGGCCAGTGCTCAAGACAGCCCGGTTCCTGCGATTGACCCCGAACATCCGCTCTATCTTCCATTGCAGGAAGCCTATAAGGCTCGCGAAGCCCTCAAGGGTGTGAAGGACTACGAAGCCGAATTCATGAAGCGTGAATTGATCGGTCGCAAGATCCTCAAGACGACCATGAGTCTCAAATTGCGCCATGAACCCTTCAGCGTCTACCTGAAGTTCCTGGACCTGAACGCGGGGCGCGAAGTGATTTATGTGGAAGGTCGCAACAAGAACAACCTGTGGGTCCACGAAGGGGGAATCAAGTCGATCGTCGGAACATTGTCACTCCCTCCCAATGGTCCTGATGCGATGTCAGACAACCGTTATCCGGTCACGATGATCGGCCTGGAAACGATGCTCGACAAAGTGATCAAGCAGTGGGAAGCTGAAGGAAAACTGGGCGAAGTCAAGACGCAGAAATATCCTTCGGCGAAACTTCCCAGTGGCGAAGAATGCATCGCATATGAATCACTTCATCCCACGCCGCGAGCCCAGTTCAAGTTCCACATCACACGGCTGTGGATTGAAAAGAAGAGTGGGATGGCCGTTCGCGTCGAGCAGCTTGGTTTTCCTCAACCTGGTGACAAGTCACCTCCGGTGATTGAGGAATACACCTATTCCAAGATCAAGACCAACGTATCGCTCACCGATCAGGACTTTGATACCAAGAACAAAAATTACCAGTTCGGGGGCTGATCTGGTGTCGCAGGTGGTATCACAGGAAAGTTCGCCGAAAGTTGCGGACTCGGTCTCCGAAGTGCGCGCAGCGGTCAATACTGCTCAGCGATCGGGGATGACGATCGGCTTCGTTCCCACAATGGGTGCACTGCATGTCGGGCACGTCAGTCTCATCGAGAAGGCACGTGCCGAGTGTGGGTATGTGGTCGTCAGCATTTTCGTCAATCCGACTCAGTTCGGTCCAAACGAAGACTTCAATCGATATCCTCGCCCGCGTGAAGCGGATTTGCGAATCTGTGGTGACGCAGGTGCGGACCTCGTTTTTTATCCCACCGTCGAGACGATGTACCCTGCAGGGCATCGAACGTTTGTCGAGGTCGGTGGGTTGTCGGACATCCTTGAGGGTGCGATTCGGCCGGGCCATTTCCGCGGCGTTGCCACCGTCGTGACGAAGCTGTTCAACATCGTTCAAGCGGATCGGGCCTACTTTGGGCAGAAGGATTACCAGCAGCAGACCCTGATTCGCGTGATGACACGTGAACTGGATCTGCCAACCGAAGTCATCACGTGCGAAACCATCCGCGATCCCGACGGCCTGGCGTTGAGCAGCCGCAACGCGTATTTGAGTCCCGCTGAACGCCAGTCGGGTTTGTCGTTATCAAGAGCCTTACGACTGGCGGAACGGCGAGTTGCAGAGGGTGAACGGGATGTCGCACAGATTCAGTCTGCAATGCGACAGGAAATGGAACAGACACCCGGTGTGAAGCTGGATTATGCGGTCATTGTCCACCACGATTCGTTGACGCCGTTAGCAGTGGCGGAACCCATCATGGTCGCGTTAGTGGCCGCTCGAGTTGGCACGACCCGATTGATCGACAATATGATCCTGCGACTCCCGTCCAATACCAACAGTTAGCAGAGTGCGACCATGCGACAGATACTGTTTCACATTCCGCTGGATTCATCACTTTCCCTCGGTCCGCTGGGAAAGGTCCCTGTGTTTGGTTTTGGATTGCTGCTGCTGCTGTGGGCTCTTCTGGGGGTCTGGTGGAGCGTACTGCGATTTCGGACGCCAGGCCTTAAATATTCGAGCGAAGATGGGTGGATCAGCGGTCAATGGATTGGCATCGCGCTGGCGATTATCAAAGCACCAGCCGTGGGAGCCTATCTCCGTGAAAACGGATCGGCCCCCTTCCGGGACGGACTGCCGATTTTTGGTTATGGATTCATGTTGTTTGTCGCCGTTGGTGTCGGTACCTTGGTTGCCGCATGGCGTGCGAACAAGGAGGGACTCTCCAGTGATCGCATCTGGGATCTGGCGTTCGTCCTGTTTCTGTCCGGGATCACGGGAGCTCGCACGTTTTATCTAGTGGAATATCGGGATCAAGTCTTCAAAGATGTCCACACGGTTCCTGATTTCCTGTACACGGTTTTCAACCTTTCGAGTGGTGGAATCGTTTTGTATGGGGGCTTGATCGCTGCGGCAGTTGGCTTCTTTTCGTTCTGTGCCGTCAATCGAATCCGGCCACTGGCTCTGCTGGATATCATCACCCCCTCGATCTTCCTGGGGATCGGGTTCGGCCGCATCGGATGCTTCCTGAATGGTTGCTGCTACGGCGACGAATGCAATCTGCCGTGGGCCGTCAGGTTTCCGCGCGGGAGTGCAACGTTCGACTCCCTCGTACAGAAAAAGCTGCTCGATCCCGATGCCTTGTGGACACAACCTCTGCATCCGACTCAAATCTACAGTGCCCTCGACGGATTCATCCTGGCTGCGTTAACCGCTTGGTACTTCAGCCGCCGGCGTCGCAACGGTGAAGTCTTCGCCATCGGTTTGACGATATATCCGATCACTCGTTTCCTGATCGAATTTATTCGTAACGATGAACCGCCACGCTATGGCCTGACGATTTCGCAATGGATCAGTGTCGGAATGTTCGTCGTGGCAATCGGGTACATGATCTTCCTCAGCCGTCGCCCAGCCGTTCGAGAGCCGATTGGTAATCCGGCCGAACCAGAATTGCCACGAGGTGCTGTTCCTGCCCGCTGAGATTCACGGTCTGTCTAGGCGAAATTCGAAATCACCAGGCGTCACGAGATTGGCAAATCCTCGTTGCGACAGCCATGTTGCTGTCGTTGATTCCACGCCTGCACACCGGACGTCGATGACAGAAACATCCCATTTTCTGGCAATGTTGCAGCATACGTCAAACAGGTGACGTCCCAGTCCGAATCCGCGATGGTCGTCGATAACGAAAATGTCCATCGCCGCTCGCGACTGAGGTGCCCCCTGTTCCAACTGAGGTTGTCCTTTCTGAAACAACGCCGTACCGAGCCAGTTTCTCCAATGATCCCGGGCAATCAAGACAACCTCACGGTCGTAGTCGAGATAGCAACCTCGCTCGGGAAATCGCGTGAAATCGGTCCACCAGGTCGTTGACGAATTCTCCAGCCAATGGCGGATTGCCGGTCGTTGTACCCATGCTGAGAAACTCGCTTCATCCCCGGGATGAGCCGGTCGAATCGAGATCTCGACCCCGTTTCGTAGTGAATTGTTTGAACGCCAATCCGTCGGATAGGGACAGATCGCAATCGGACCTGAATTGTCATTGCCGCCCGAAGAAACGATGCGTGCATCAAGTGCCACGACTTCATCTGCTGTCACCAGCAGTGGATTAATCTCTGCCGTGGCGATTTCCGGGAAGTCTTCGACCAGTTCGATAAACCTGCAGACCACATCACGCAACAGCGGCAGATTGACTCCTGGGCGTCCACGATATCCTTCGAGTAACGGGAACAATCTGAGCGACCGCAACATGGCATCAATTCGATGGTCATCCATGGGCGGCAATTCGAGAACCGAATCTCGCTGCAGTTCGGTGGTCACTCCACCGGCCCCCAGCAGGATCACGGGCCCAAATCGGGGATCGCGTGTCATCCCCAGCAGGATCTCGACTCCGCGTGCGGCAGAGATCATCCGTTGAATTGCAACTCCTTCAATGCGAGCATCGGGGCACCGGCTGCGGACCGTTGCCAGCATTTGTTCGTAACCGGATCGAACGGCCGCGGAATTCGCGAGATTCAACATGACCCCGCCAGCATCCGTTTTATGAGAGATGTCGGGAGACAGAATCTTCAGCACGACGGGATACTTCATTCCGTCCGCAATCTGGACGGCTTCGTCGGCAGACTGCGCTACGGCAGTCTTGACGATCGGAATTCCGTACGCATCCAGCAATCGCTTGGATTGAACCTCGCCCAGTAATCCCTTTGCTTCGGTCAGTTGCTGGCTCCACGTCGTTCGTTCTGCTTCCCTCTGAATTCGCTGCTGCTCGGTAGTTCTCGTCACAGGGACCGTGGTAGGGAGGTAAATCATGGCCGATTCACGCAGTCGACCACTGGAGGCGAGGTGCGAGAGTGCATCGACCGCCTCTTCGGGAAAATCATAGACCGGAATTCCTGCCCGTTTCAGACGCAGCCGCCCTGCCTCAACAGCGGGACCTCCGATCCACGACGCAACAATCGGCTTCGACGATTGCTGCTTTGCCTGAACGACGACTTCGGCGATCAGGTCGGGTTCCGTCATTGTCTGCGGAGTCAGGATGACCAGCACCGAGTCAACTCCAGGGTCGCTGAGCGACGCCTCGATCGCGACACGGTAGCGATCCGCTGTCGCATCCCCCAGAACATCCAGCGGATTTCCATGCGACCAGCAGGTTGGAAGCAATTGATTGAGCTTTTCGATCGTTGCGGAATCGAGTTTCGCGAGCCTGCCACGGCGAGCCAGCCAGGCATCGCAGGCCATCACGCCCGGCCCACCGGCATTTGTCACAATCGCCAACCTGTCACCGGAGGAATGGTTTTGACCGACCAGCAATCGAGCACAATCGAATAGCTCTTCAATCGAATCCACTCGTTCGATCCCCGCACGCTTGAACGCGGAATTGTAGACATCATCCCGACTGGCGATCGCCCCCGTGTGCGACGCCGCTGCCTGAGATGACTCAGCGAATCGCCCGGATTTGTAGGCGAGCACTGGCTTCTTGCGAGTACAGGCGCGTGCCGCCGCCATGAAATGACGCGGATCGTCGAGACCTTCGATATAAAGCAACAGTGCCTGCGTTTGATCGTCGGCCGCAAAGTAATCGATCAGGTCTCCCATCCCGACATCCAGCATGTTGCCCGTGGAGACGCAGGCCGAGAATCCAACCTTGCGTTCCACGGACCAGTCGAGAATCCCTGTCACCAGCGCCCCTGATTGCGACAAGAAGGCCAGCCCACCTGGCAGAGCCATCACCGGTGAGAAGCTGGCATTCAGACCATTGGCAGGACGAAGGGCTCCCAGACAATTAGGTCCGATCATCCGCAGGTTTGGGAATTCGCTTCGAACAGACCTGAGCTCTTCTTCGATCAGGCGACCAGCGGGACCCGCTTCTCGAAATCCTGCGGAAATCACGATCATCCCGCGACCCCCCAGTTGCCCAAATTCGCGAGCCAATCCTGGAACGGTCGGAGCGGGTGTACAGACAACGACCAGATCAGGAACTTCGGGTAATGACGCCAGCGAAGGAAATGCACTGACACCAGCAACCACCGGATGTTTGCGATTCACCGCGAAGAGGCGTTCGCGAAACGGGGAGCGAAGCAGATTCTGAAAAACAGCGCCGCCAACCGAATGCGGCTGGTCGCTGGCCCCGACCACTGCGATGGAAGTTGGATCAAGAATGGAATCCAGGCTGCGATGAATCATGGGGGGATTTGCGAATGACGAGGTGGGTCGAATGGGAAGAATGGGAGTCAGGGGAGTAATGATGACTGGGCATCCGTCATTTGTTTCTGCCGCGAACTGCAAAAATCAATCGAACGTTTCCGGGCGGCGAATCATTTCTTCAGTTACCACAAAACGATGCTGATTATCGATGACGATCACATCGCCGATCGCCAGCTTTCGGCGCCGTCGGGTTTCCAATTCACCATTGACGGTGACATACCCTTCCTGGATCGCGATTTTAGCCTGCCCGCCAGTTCCGACCAGTCCTGTGATTTTCAGGAATTGATCCAACGTAATCGGCGCCTGGTCCTGATTCGAAGCTGTCACAACGTTTCTTTCAAACAAATCTGTGAAAACGATCCCTGCTCGTGCGACTCGACCGGCCGGCTTTTCGCTCGCCACTGTTTCTTGCCGATCTCGTGCAGGCTATCTTACGCAGGCGTGACACCACTTCCCACGCCACGTCTGGTTCTGACAGAAGAATTCTCATGTCTAACACCGATCGCAAATCGCAAGTGCAGTACCTGATCTTCGATATCGAGGCCATTGCCGACGGGGGACTCGTTTCAAAAGTGAGGTATCCCAAGGAGCGATTACCCCCTGCGGAAGCTATTGCCCGATATCGTGGTGAACTGCTGGCAGATACGGGTAAAGACGTCTTTCCTGTGACATTCATGCTGCCGATTTCAGTCGCGGTGGCCAAAGTTGATGCGGAATATCGACTGATCGATCTGGTCGTTCTCGATGCCCCCCAGTTCCGGCCGCATGTCATCGCCAAGAACTTCTGGCAGGGCTGGAATCACTATGGTCGACCGACATTGGTCAGTTTCAATGGACGTGGGTACGACTTGCCGGTGCTCGAATTGGCCGCTTATCGCTATGGCTACTCGGTCCCCGCCTGGTTCAATATGGAAGCCCGGTCGTACGAACAGGCGAGAAATCGTTACAACTCGGAAACGCATCTGGACCTGTTCGACCTGATTTCCAATTTCGGGGCGGCTCGATTGAGTGGCGGATTGAACCTGCTGGCAAATCTGATCGGCAAGCCGGGCAAAGCCGGGGTCGACGGGTCGCAGGTCCAGGACATGTACGATCGCGGTGAATCCATGGCGATCAACGACTATTGCCGTTGCGATGTCCTTGATACGTACTTCGTCTTCCTGCGAACGCGAGTCCTGCTGGGCAAGATCACGCTGGAAACCGAGCATGAACTCGTGGCGAGCACCAAGAAGTGGCTGGAAGAACAGAGTGCTGCGGTCCCGGTTTATGCCCATTACCTGTCGCATTGGGGAGACTGGCAACCCCCCGTCGAATAATGGCAGCGCGATCGCGATCGGCGCGGGTCTCCCGACCCCGCCGTAACCGACTCTGTTCGGCGCGGGCCTCCCGTCCCCGCCGTAACCGACGACCGAAGGTCTCCTCTTCACTTTCAAGAAAGCCAGAGTTTGGCAGAACGATGTGGGGCAGAACGATGAAGAATCATGCTTTTGAATTCTTCGATCATCCTGCCCTCCATCGTTCTGCCCCACTTCTTTGCTTTTTGTAAAATTGCTTTAGAAACGCAGAGAGCACAGAGGACGCTGAGGCGAAAATCTGGAGCCATTTTCTCCATCCATTGCTCAACGGTCTCTGCGGACACGGCGTTTCCAGATTTGCAGATCTCGCAATGAGCGAGCGTCAGAAAACAGAAGGTAACGCAGAGACGCAAAGGCGCAGGGTCGCAGAGGAATTGATTGTTCGGCGCGGGTCTCCCGACCCCGCCGAAACCGACGACCGAAGGTCTCCTCTTCACTTTCAAGAATGCCAGAGTTTGGCAGAACGATGTGGGGCAGAACGATGAAGAATCATGATTCTGAATTCTTCGATCATCCTGCCCTCCATCGTTCTGCACCCACTTCTTTGCTTTTTGTAAAATTGCTTTAGAAACGCAGAGAGCACAGAGAGCGCTGAGGCGAAAATCTGTAGCCATCTTCTCCAGCCATTGCTCAGCGTTCTCTGCGCCCTCTGTGTTTCCAATCTTCCGACTTTCCGCGTTTTGATGGGCTCGAGTTTCCTGGCGTCTCCCAGCTCCCTCTTTTCTCTTCGCTGGTGGCATTTGAGCGGTCCTGATCAACATGTTACCCGAGAGTGGTCATTGCTGCTAAAATCGATCATCTCATTTGGCGCAGCATCCGCAAATCCGTTCGTTGTTGGAAATGTGACTTAACTTCTTATGGGTTACCGCAGTCTTCAGGAATGTGTCCGCGATCTCGAACAGCATCGGCAACTGGTTCGAATCGAAGCCGAGATTGACCCCAATCTGGAGGCTGCCGAGATCCAGCGCCGCGTCTATGCAGCAGGTGGTCCTGCACTTCTCTTCACAAACGTGAAGGGATGTCGCTTTCCGATGGTCTCAAATCTGTTCGGGACCATCGATCGAACGCGATTTTTGTTTCGAGATTCCCTGGAAGCAGTTCGCCGCCTGGTGGAACTTAAAATCGACCCAGGCGAACTCGCCAAACATCCATTACGGTACTTGGGACTCCCTCGAACTCTTTGGTCCATGTGGATCC
>CAZSTW010000005.1:86806-114470 GCA_964609845.1 uncultured Planctomycetaceae bacterium
CCTCGAACTCTGTTGTCCATGTGGATCCGACGAACTCGTACCGGTCCTGTGATGGAGTGCGAAACGACTCTTGACCAGTTGCCTCAATTGAAGAGCTGGCCCAGGGACGGAGGAGCCTTCGTCACGTTGCCTCAGGTCTACTCAGAACATCCGGATCACCCCGGTTTCAAGAACTCGAACCTGGGAATGTACCGCGTCCAATTGAGTGGTAATGATTACCTTCCCAACCGCGAGGTGGGACTGCATTACCAGATCCATCGCAGCATTGGTGTTCACCACGCCGCGGCCATTCGTCGCGGTGAGAAGTTACCCGTCAATATTTTTGTGGGAGGCCCTCCCGCGTTGACGCTGTCTGCAGTGATGCCATTGCCAGAAGGATTGTCGGAACTGCTGTTTGCTGCCGCACTGGGACAACGACCGGTGCGAATGGTTGTCCCACGAACCAGCCACGGCCAGCGAGGCTTGCCGATCTACGCCGATGCCGACTTCTGCATTTCCGGGACGATCGACCCCAGTCGCACAAAACCTGAAGGACCGTTTGGCGATCACCTGGGCTATTACAGCCTGCAGCACCCGTTTCCCTTTCTGGAAGTTGAGCATGTCTACCATCGGCGGGATGCCATCTGGCCGTTTACGGTGGTCGGACGTCCTCCGCAGGAAGACACGTCATTCGGCGAGATCATTCATGAAATCACCGGGCCAATCATTCCAACCGTGATTGCCGGAGTCAAAGCGATTCACGCCGTTGATGCTGCTGGAGTCCATCCCCTGCTGCTGGCAATCGGCAGTGAGCGTTATGTTCCGTACGCCGCAAAGCGGTCACCTCAAGAACTGCTGACGACCGCCAATGCGATCCTGGGCCAGGGGCAGTTGTCACTGGCAAAGTACCTGCTGATCGTGGCGTGCGAAGACAATCCGGATCTGGACATTCACGACATCCCGGCCTTCTTGCGTCATTTGCTGGAGCGAGTGGACTGGCAAAACGATCTGCACTTCCAGACACGGACGACGATCGACACGCTCGATTATTCGGGGAGCGGATTCAATCAAGGTTCAAAACTTGTAATCGCCGCGGCCGGGCCCAAACGCCGGAATCTCGGGACTGAGATTCCAGGCGACTGGCACTTTCCCGACGGTTATCGGAATCCTCGGGTCGCCCTGCCAGGGATCATCGTCATCGAGAAGCCTGCCACGTCGGTGGCGCATGTGGGAAGTGAACTGTCTCGTGGATCGATTGGCAACCTGAACGAACACGGGTTTCCGATGATTGTCCTCGTCGACGACAGCGAATTCGCAGCGAAGACCTTGAACAATTTGTTATGGGTCATTTTTACACGTTCGAACCCCGCTGCAGATATCGATGGTATCGGTGCTTTCGTTGACCAGAAGCACTGGGGTTGTACCGGCCCGCTGGTGATCGATGCACGAATCAAATCTCATCACGCTCCACCATTAATCGAAGACCCGACGGTGACTCGACGAGTCGACGAACTGGCGGCCCGTGGTGGTCCATTGCATGGCATTTTCTAGTCTACTTCGTTGCGATTTTGCCGTTGGAGATGTCATTACTCGCGTTGGGTACCAGTTCGCAGCCTCGTGCAATGTACGATTGAGGCCGTCTTTGTGGCAGCTCAGGAATCTATACCAGATGAAAACTTGTCTCTTGTGGATGCTGGTGTGTGCTTTTTTCGTCTCGGGATGTTCCACGGAACAATCAGAACGATCGCAGCAAAGCGGGCCGCAGGAATCCTTCCGGAAAATCGTGTCAGAGGTCAAGGCAAGGGCGGCGAAGAGGACGACGGATGTTCTTACCCTCACCGTCACGGATCAGATCGTTGACGACATCCCCAACGAACCCGTCACGGGCATCATCCACGTCAAAAAGCAGAAATCAGCCAGCGATCCTGGCAACGCCACGAAGATGGTAGAGATCTTTGACGTGTACTTTGTCTACGAAGCTGGCAATTGGCGCTGTAAAAGTGCGACCAGTAAAGAGCTGGAAGGAGACTCGGTCGTCGCTCAGAACTCTCTCGATGGCCCCGACATCCGTTTCGCCAATCTGTTGATCTGGATCGGACTTTAGAGCATGCTCCGCTTAAGTTTGGTGTCCCCGGGCATCAAATTGCAGCGACTGGGTGGCTCAGATGGCGTTGACATTTCACAGATCGCATTGTCCTTTTTGGACTTCGTTGGGGTGCCATCGTCACCTGCAGCGAGGGCGTCCCCTTTGAGTCTATTTGTCGCTGTTGTGCTTTCCAGTGAGGTCAATGAATTGGAAACCGCGTGGCTCTGACCATCCGAGAAGCAATCCATCGCGAGAGACAGCAGGCTTCGATCCGGTTGTTGTACGGGCCAGCGAGAAGACCACCTGGCCGGTGGCCGCGTCGAACAGTTGAAGCGACGGCACCTTGTCACATGCCGTCGAGACGATCCGCTTTCCATCGGCAGTGAAGACACCCCCATGTACATAGCATGGGAACGGGCCAGCATTGAACTGCATTTTGCCGTCGGCGACATGAAACACCGCGAGAAACTTGTTGACGTTTCCGCGTGGGGAACTGGCAATACGTGCCCCGTCTGGACTGAATGCCAGTCCCATCGTATACGAAGCATGATTGATGGAATGAAGTTGTTTTCCTGTCCTGGCATTGAACAAGAGAATGTCAAACATGCCACCGGTCGCAACCACGTCGCCCTTTGGGCTGAACGTCAGCCCCTCGCCGAAATTGTAGCGTTCCCCGACATCTGCAACTTTCTTTGGCTCGACGTCGGTGAGAGACCAGAGTTCAAGTGCTGACTCACCTTCTGCGACAAAGGCAGACCCGTCGGGGGCAACAGCGAGTTCTCGAACTGGTTTCTTGCCAAGTGAGGCGGTAGTGCGGCGTTCCCATGTCTTTGCATCCCAGACCATAACCTCGCCGTTCTCATAACCCGTAACGAACGTCTTGCCATCCAGACTGAATGCTCCTGACCAGATCGCCCCGCTTCCTTCGTGCGTGATGACTTTTTCCGGCGCTTTGGGGTTGCCAAGATCATGGACCCGCACGCTCCCGTCACGACAGATAAACGCCAATTGACGGTTTGCTTCGTTCATCACTCCGTATCGAGTTTGAGCCTTGGGTGCCTCGATAGTCTGCAACAAGTCAGGCGCAGGCTCGTTTGCGGGTGCGGCCGCAGCGCGGGCGACCAGGTACTCGTATTCGAAGCCTCGCAGGGACTTATCGGTCGCTTCGAGTTTTTGCCGAGCTTCCGCGATCCGACCTGCATCCAGGTCAGCTTGTGCACTTGAAATGACTTCCGCGTAATCCTCGGCCGCATTTGCAACGGGTGCTTGAGCAAGAAAAAGTCCACATGCAACTACGACCAGCGAAATGCTCGCGGAGTTATGAATGACCGAACGGCCGAACATCATGGATAGTCTCCGCTTGTTGTTGCAGTGCCGAACTTGCCCGGGAGAAATGACGTGCTTTCAATCACACCAACACTTTGAACGACTAGCAAGAACGCGTTGAGAGTACTTTGCCTGCGTTGAAAGTCAATCTCTTGTTTGCGTCGATGTCAGTCGTTTCTGGGGGACCAAAGGGTGCCACTCAACGCGGGTGACGGTATTTGGCCCTGTCTGCATTACGGCGACGGCGCTCGCTTCTGCCCCGCCGATTGAACAGATGTCAGTGAACTTCGACGATGGACTTAACGCAGGTCTGAAACGGTCGCTGAGTGGCCCGGGTTGGCCGTACTCGGCCTACCTGGGTCGCAACGCGACGAGAAGTTCATCCTCACACATAATTTGCGACTTACAAAAGTATAGTGTAGTCAGCAGACGTTTTATGCCAATCGATGAGCGATTCGGGACATTGCCACAGAAGTCTGCTCTGCAAGGCATGCCCTCTGGCACTGGCGATTCACGGCGATCGCCAGTGGCACCCCCAAGAGTGCCAAATTGTATTGATCCCGTTATCTATGACAGTGCCACCCGGCCGTGTTCAATAGCGACTCTCTGAACGGACCGTCCCCATCATACTCACAAGCCTGTGATCCAAAAACCAGGATCGTGAAGTGAACGCTCAAACTCCGTTTTTTGCGATTCGGTCACTTGACGAGCAACAGTTTTTCATAGGAGTGGCACCCACAAGAATGCCTAACTTGCATTGATTCCGTAATCTATGACAGTGCCACCCCGCCGCGCCGACGTTCGTACTTGGCACTTTATCCATCACGCGTCCGCTCCAACGATTTGTTAGGCGGCAAGCCTGCGCCGCCAGAATCCCAAGAACGAAGCGCAGCGATTGCTTCATGACACGCGTGGGTAAGTGTGCCAACTAGCGTGGGGCACTCGGCTGTCGTGCGAAGGGTGTGAAGCACCCACCCCTGTTCCGTTGGGGCAATGTAGACCATGCGACGCCACCCCTGGATGCCACAGTGCTCCGAAGGATCAGCCGCGACACCAATCGATTTTCCAATCGCCCATTCTCTCTCAAACGCATGAAAGCCCGACGCCCGAAGGAAGTCGATTGCCTCTGATGGGGTTTGAAATTCGGAACCTGGCACGAGTTGCCCTCTGCCGCCTAACGTCGCGGCTCATCGGCGACCGCAACTGGGAGATGATACCACAATCAACGATCTTCACGGCCGACCAGTCCCGTAGTCCCGTAGCCTGACGTCTTGGACGTCACATTGTAATAGTGCCGCAGTTTGGCGAACAATGTCATAACCTGACATCACTACGGCGTTTCCAAGGATAGACACCATCGAAAGTGTGGGTGGCAGAGTTCTGGTCCAGAATCCACGTCAGTGACGGGACCAGTTAGACAAAGCCTTTGCTGGCTTTGGTTTTAGTCCCGTAGGTCAGGCTGTGCCTGACTCTTGGACGTCAGATTGTAATAGTCCCGCAGTTTGGCGAACAATGTCATAACCTGACATCACTTCGTCAGGCACAGCCTGACCTACGGCGTTTCCAAGGATAGACACCGTCGAAAGTGTGGGACGCAGAGTTCAGGTCCTGAATCCACGTCAGTGACGGGACCAGTTAGACAAAGCACTTGCTGGCTTTGATTTTAGAAAATGCACCCGTGAGGACTCGAACCTCAAACCCTCGGTTCCGAAGACCGATGCTCTATCCAATTGAGCTACGGATGCAAGAGATTTCTCTGCAACGAGTTAGGCGAATCGCTGGATTCACCCGGCCTGCGGTCGGTCCGCAGGCGTCGTTGATGGGGTGATTCTAATGACCGTTTGACGGTCAGTAAATCCTCAGAGCCAAATTGATGGTGGGCAAATTCGGATTATCGGGCTCCTCGCCCACCACCTCCACCGCCGTTGGGGCGTGGAATGCCGGTTCCACCACCGCCACCCCCGAAGTTCGGTCGTTGACCGCCCCCGCCCCCATTGCCGAAGTTTGGACGCTGTCCTCCGCCGCCACCGGTTCCTCGATTGCGACTGCCTTGATTGCCCTGTTGCATCCGCTGGATCAGCTGGGGGTCGCGTACGGCATCAGGTGGTTGTCCCCCACCTTGCTGGTCGGCTCCCCCTTGATTTCGGCGGTTGGCTCCGCCCCGCGTAGCGGTGATTGTCACTTTGGGGATGAGTGACGTCAGGGTCGCGGAAACGAGAGTCGGGTCGGCGGTTTCCAGATGCATGATTCGAACCGTCTGGCGAGCATCGCGGGCTCGTTCGTCGATCGATTTTACCAGGCTCTCAATCTGCCGGAACAGGTTTTCGTTACAAGCCACAATCAAGTGACTGGTGCGACGATCAACTCCAACCGACAGCTGCACGCCAGGATCTTTTCGACCGCCTGAGCCTCCCTGGCCGCCACCCATCAGCATCGCCAATGGATTGAATCGCTGACCATTGGCCCCTTGCTGAGCCTGAGGGTCAGGTGTCATCGAGTCTTTAAAGACACTCTCCACAATGTCAGCGACGTCATCGACTTCGGCGAATTCGATGGGAATGGAACGTGGCACCCGGTCCCGCAGTGATTCCGGCAGTTCCGAGGAATCGAGCAGTTCCAGCATTGTTTCGACTTCTGCGATCTGATCACGCGGGCCTGTCACGAACAGCGCATTGGCCCGGATGTCGGTGATGATCCGCAGATCGTTGGCACCCCCCAGCGTCTGATTTAACCCGGTCGCGTTCATCATCCCGCGTCCCAGTGTGGAAAGTCCACCGGTCAGTGAACCGAGCATCCCGGTATTGCCCGTGGTACTGGCGGTTACCGTGCTTTGAGGGAACAGGCGTTCCAGCATCTGGGCCGTATCCGTGGCATCGGCAGTCCGCAGGTAGAAGACCGTCCAGCGAGTTCGCATCGGCATCGATGCGGCCAGCGCGTTGTACATGTCTTCGAACTGGTCCAGAGCCTTGGTGTCGTCGGAACTGATGACGACTTCGTCACCGACCACAGTGACGCTGACAGCAGAACCTCCATTGATCTGTGCAGGCTCGCTCCCATTTTCAGTTTCTGACGGCGCCTGAGTCTGTTCCTTCGGGGCTTGTTCGGCACCTTCGGCGGATCTTCTGGGTCGCCGTGGTGCTTCGGAATCGCGGCCTTCACCCGACTGACTCACTTGCAGGATCGAGGACCGACGCTGCGGTTCCGGTGCTGGCTCGGCTTTTTGGCTGGACGAGGTCTTGCCGTTTGATGATCGATCCAGAACTGGGCGATCAATGGGGCGGGCAGGGGGAGCTTCTTCCTCGGGTGCCTGGTCATCGATCTTGCGGCCGGATGGGATTCGTCGATCGCGAATTGGGTTTGGCCGGGATGGGACAACCACGCGAATCGGGCTGCGGTCTCCTGCTTCCCACATCTTCTGCAGCAGCGGCAGCACGTCGTCCGGGGCACGGCCTGCGGAATTCAGCGTTCGGACACGGCCTCGATCGACCTCAGGATTTTCGGGCGTGGGTCCACTTTCTCCCAGTTGCTGCAGGATGATCTTCACCTGTGCCAACTGGTCTGCAGATCCACGTACCAGCAGTCGTCGGCCGAGTGCATCCGCTTCAATCATCGGCGCGCGAGCGTCATTGGCAAACAGATTGCGCAGAGTATTCGTCGCCTGGATCGGATCGAGCTTGGTCAGGTTGACGACCGCCACCGATCCGCTTGCTTCGCCCGCGAGTGTCTGAATCAGTTTCTCGATTTCGACGTGCTCTTCGCGAGTGGCCTGAACGTGAATTTTGCCCGACTTGGTATCTTCACCCACAACCAGCCCCGGCATCATCGAATTCAGTGTTCGCGAAACCTGGACGACATCGCCCCCCGCAACCACGTAGGCTTTCAAGAAGGCCGGGCTGTCGTTAGCCACGATCTTATCGCCCGATGCGTTCTTGTCGACATCGATCGACTTCACGACTTCTTCCACCACCTTGACCAGCGATGCCGATGCAGTGATCAGCAGGTGATTGGTCCGCGGATCTGAAGTGACCTGGATTTTTCCCGCGTATTGCGAAGGAGTTGAAGGAGCCGATGGGGTTGTTGGCTGTTGTTGGCGCGGATCACGGTTGTCGCGTCCATCGCCGCCACGGAATCCTCCGAATCCTCCGGGAAAACCGGGGTTGAATCCGCCGAACGGCTGAAACCCGAACTGCTGCTGTTGAGACGATTGTGTGACGGTATTCAGCCCGAACAGACGCCGGACAGTTCGTTCTGCTTCGGCTGCCGAAATATGTTTCAGGGGAACCGCTCGGAACGAGGTTTCGCGATTGTCGATGGGAGCACCCGATTTCAGCAGCCGAATGATTCGACTGATGTTGCTGCCGGTATCCATGATGTTCAGCGTGTTGGTGTTCTTGAGCGCCGCGACCTTGCTCCAGGGCCCAGCCAGTTCCTTCACTTCGGCGACAATCTTGTCGGCTTCGAATCCTTCGAGCGGAATATCGACGATCACCAGTTCGTTGGCACCGTGCTTGGGGAGTTCCTCAACAGAGATCGTCGGCAGAAGACTCGGTGGAATCCCGTTTCCGGTATCGATCGAGACCAGGAACCGATCGCGGCGGACCAGGACATAGCCCTTGGGAAGCAGGTATCCATTCAGGACATCCAGTGCTTCGGTCACGGTGTACGTTTTGTCATCGAAGTAGTTAAACGTGCCGGGCGGAACATCGTTCAGGTCGAGAGTCAGTCCGGCAGCTTCCGCAAACAGCTTCAGAACATCGGCCCAGGGAGCGTAACGGAAGTTGAAGGACAACCGGGGTTCTGCAGCCGCAGGCTTGTTGCCGGTATCGTCTGCGGGGGGAACATCACCCGATTCAGTACGGACGGTGGTCCCTTTTTCCGCCGAAGCGACACGGGGCGCAAACGATGCCGTGGGAGCCGTCCCTTCCGGGGGCTTTTCATCTGTGAAGACGGTTCGCCGTGCAGGTTCTTTCGGTTCTGTGGTTGGAACTACGGGAGTGTCAGTTCGTGGACGGGCCATTTCAGGGGGCCGCATCGCTTCGAATTCCTTTTTGACTTCTGCTTTGCGCTCTTCCCAGATTACTTTCTGCTCGGGCGTCAGAACATTAATCGCCTTGGCGTCGAACTCTGCGAACTTGGTGCGGATTTCCTGCATCCGCTTTTCGAATTCTTCGGAACCCGGTGCACCGCTCCCTCCACGTGGCATGCTGCGGAAGTATTCGTTCTTTTCCATATCGATCTCATTGATGAGCTGTTTCTGCTCTTCAGTGAGACCGAGCTTTGAGGCAAACGATTCGCGACGCACTTCGCGCGTGAAGCTCGCTTCGCCCATATTGCCACCGAATCCGCGACCAAATTCGCGGCCGCCACGACCAAAGTCGCGACCACCGGGACCACCCGGACCACCACCGGGGGGTTGAGCCACGAGGTTGGAGGTGAGAAACAACCCAATACTGAGGACCCCGCCGTTGCGAAGAAGTGTCATCAGGTACTTGAATCGCCGCATGGTCGTCTCCGGAAATTGAGCTGGTGCCGGTCGAGGAACGCGCCGCCTCTCGTGTGCACTACGAGACTTAAACGGTTATCGCCGCCGAAAACATCGGAATCACCAGACTTGCCGATAAAACTTATGCTATCGGCCACGTCACATGGTCACAAGATGGGGGATTGTATCGATCGAACCGTCGCGCTGAGGGATTTGAAGGTTTTGGGAAAAAATGAGGGCGGATTCCTCAAGTTTACGCATAGCGGAGTGTGACTGATTTGATATCAGAGCCGCAAAGAGATTCAGGAAATCTTCAGGCGCAGATGGTATCATCTGGGTTGATTCTTCGAAGAAAATGGAGTGGAGCGATCGTGTTGCGAACTGTCTTCAGCCTGCTGGTTTTGGGTGTCGCAGGAGCGGTTGCCGCTCAAGAGCGAAGTGAGTCGCCTCGTTTGCCGGTCGAGGGCTCGGGTGCGAAGCCTGTCGAATCGGTGGAAGTTCCTGCGTCGTCCGCTGCCGGGGGAAATGTCGCTGTTCCAGTGCCCGTAAAGTCTGTGGAAGTAACGGTCCCGAACCAGCCAGTTCAGGCCGTGATCTCGACGGGAGACCCCGTTGCACCGCATGCGGATGCAATGCCCGTGGTTCCTCCCGTGGTTCCTTCGGTACAGTCTCGGACGACTCGTAAGGGATATGCGATGCCCGAGCTTCCTTCAGAATACGCATCACGCGACAAGAATGGTGATGGCCAGATAGGGCTCTATGAATGGGATCGCAAGAAATTTGCCGAATTCACCAAGCTGGATAAGAACGGTGACGGCTTCCTGACTGCGGTCGAACTGCTCCCCAAAGGGGTCATGAAGGCTTTTTATTCGAAAACACCAGGGCGAGCAGGTGCTGTGACGGGAAATCCAGCCACGCCTGGGACGCCAGTTGCAGGGGTGCCTGTCGCAGCTTCGGACGCCATCGATCAGGAAGCGCGAAAGACATTCGGCGACATGGACGACAACAAGGATGGTGCGATCGACGAGAGCGACTGGGGTCGCAGCCGACGTATTCGTCCCTGGTTCGAAGGGGTCGGGATCAAAGTCAATCTTCCGATGAACGTTGATACGTTTGTCGCTCATTACCGGCGGGCGAAAGAGGGCCAGAGCCGCTGAAGGCAGTCTGAACGGTCAACAAAAAACCCCTGCCGGGGCAGGGGTTTGACAGGTGATCTGTGGCAGGAACTGCCAGACCAATCAGGCTTTCTTTTTGGTGGCTTTCTTGGCTGCCTTTTTGGTGGCCTTCTTGGCAGGTGCAGCGGCAGCAGCAGCGGTGGCTTTCTTCGGAGCCGCCTTCTTCCCAAAAATGTTGTCGTAGTTTTCCCAGAACTTGGGGGTCGTTCCGGTACGCACGATCGGTCCGCTCATCTCTTCTCCTCTGTATCAATCACTCGCAGAAATCAAAACGGGCGTTCGTCCCACTGACGTCGCCTCGATGATGGTTGGTCATCGATCCTCATCTCCTGTTGAAGTGGGGTGATTCTCGAACGAACCCCGAAGACTGTCAAGCTCACACAAAAGCAGGGCAATCTGCTTTTTCAACGTAGGGTGAAGTCAATTTTACCCACATCGATGCCTCTTTGCTTGCCGGTTGTTGCCGCCAACCGGGTATAAATTTCAAGACATCGATCAGCCGGAACGCGCTAGCGTCCGGTTCCGATGGACGACTGGACACACGATCTCCAGAAACCGGACGCTAGCGCGTTCCGGCTGATGGTCGCAGGTGATTCGACGGTTTCACCCAGTTGATTACTGCTGGAATCTCAACGGGTTCGGAAAAACTGAACACATCCACAGTTACGTCTGCGCTGATGTAGGCCCACCAGAAGGAAATGTCGACACGTGATGGTGGGCCGGCGCGGCGAAGCGCCGCTGGTTCCATCATCATAAGGGATGGGTGCCATGGTCTTGGAGTCTGCGACAAGGCCATGTCTTCGATCGACTCTGAGTATGAGCGAGATTTCATGAAGATGGCGCAGAGATCGGTCGTGAAACAGGCTCGAAACGGAATTGAGCACGACCTTGTCGCAGACTCCAAGATCGTGGCAACCATGCGAACCTACACCCACTCACTTTTTTCACTTTTCGATTTGAAATCCGGCATTGCACAACACCAACGGTGGGCATCTGCTTCGGGGTAGACGGCAATCAAAAGCACGCCATTTCGGGGGCTTCTGCAAGATGTACGCACGCTCGACGCATTTTCTTTATACTGTGGAGTTGCGGTTGATGGGAATAATGAAGCTCAGCGTGCCATGAAGAAAACAGGGCCAAACTGCAAATGAAATTCTCCATATCGTTGATGTTTCTGGTCATTGCGGTGTTGATTGGCGGAGGAGCTTCCGGTGCCGAGCCAACGAAGCTGGTTGATATCCGGTACGCAACGGTTGGTGGAATCGAGTTAAAACTCGATCTGTATCGGCCGGCTGAAAATGCCAGGCTGGGGATCATCGTCTGGGTTCATGGGGGAGCGTGGCGGGGTGGTTCGAAGAAAGACATGCCTCTGAGCAGCCTGGTCAACGATGGGTATGTGATTGCCAGTGTCGACTACCGGCTTTCGCCGCAAGCACCGTTTCCGGCTCAAGTCCATGACATCAAGGCGGCGATTCGATTCTTGCGGGCCAGGCAACGCGTCTATGGAATCGATGCCAGCCGGGTGGTGATCGCCGGAGCTTCAGCGGGGGGACATCTGGCGGCGATGACGGGCGTCACGAACGGTCAGCATGAACTGGAAGGGCGGGTCGGCGAGCACCTCGATCAGTCATCTCAGGTCGATGCCATCGTCAGCTTTTACGGGATGTCGAATCTGACCACGATTCTGTCGCAATCGACTCCCCATGGACTGAAAGTGCGAGTCCCCGCACTGCAACTGCTGCTCGAAGGGCAGCCGGAAGAGAAACCAGAACTGGCACGACTGGCGAGTCCCGTGTTTCATGTCGATGACCGGGATCCACCGCTGCTCTTGATTCACGGCGATCAGGATCCGCAAGCTCCGATCAATCAGTCGCACGAACTTCAGGGGCGGTACGATGCCGTGAATCGACCGTGCCAGTTCGTCGTGGTTCACGAAGGAAAGCATGGCGGGGCCGAGTTCTTTGATGCGGAGCGGATGAAGATTGTTCGTGAGTTTCTGGAGAAGAGGTGACGGTTCTTCGTCCGGCTGAAACCGTCCGAACGAATTCAGGAGCAAGGAGTTTCGGTGTTTTCAGCGTCGCCCACCAATTGTGAGCGGCGATAGAGCACCCGTTCGTTCAACATGCGGCGGATGTGACGGTGGCAGGACATGCATCCTGCACCTGCCCCGCAAACCTGCGACACACCGCGAATCGACTGAGGATCGTGTTCGTCGATCGCCGCCCGGATTTCGTGTTCCGTGACGTTGAGACAATGACACACCGTCCGACAGGTGTCGGCGTGGTTCTGATTTTCGACGAGAGTTTGCGGGTGACCGAAGTCCATGGCGAACACTCAACCGAACGAGTCACAGGGTTGGAATCGGAAGTTGAAGTTGAGATTCAGTCTCAACTCAGGTGCATTCTTACCGTCACATCGGCCAAAGTCAATGGTCAAATTGACTTTTCTTTGAGCTCAACCGTCCGGCAGAACAACTTCGGTCGTTTCCGGGCAGATCAGGCAGGGGCGCTCCCGGTGTGGCTCGATACATCCGCCACCTGATGTTCCCAGTGGAGACTGAAGCCGCAGAGTTTCCTGCAGGATCTCCTCGAGTGCTCTCGGGGAGCGACACGACTCGGAAATCAATGCGTCAACTTTTTGTTCGTCGATCTGCAGTTCACCGGCCGCATCACGAAACAGGGCATTCCGCCAGTGGTAGACACACGCCAGCTTGGTCTCCAGCGTAAAGACGCGGTCGCGACGCCAGAAATCGGCAAACTTTCCGCTTCCCAGATAAAACGTCCAACTCCCTTCGTAACCGGTCACCTCTGCCGAGGCAGGGTCAATATTCCGGAACCAGGTACGATCTCCGGGAATAAAGTATCGAATCGGGAGCGGTTCTGTGGTGGACCCGATCGTCCGGACGAAGACCTGTTCGAACTCACGCCCTTTGAGTGCACGCGTTTCGGCCTGGTGATGAAGGGCCTGGTACAACACGGTGTTGCTGTTTCTGGCTTCACGTGCCAACCCCAGCAGGACCAGATATTCGGTGGCCCGTCGGCACGAAAAGGTGTACTGCTTGTCGACATCCCCGGAATTTGTTGCCTTTTCGAGAGCCGTGATCAACGACTTTCCTGGCAGCAATACAAATCCGCGGTCCTCATCGTAGTGCCAGTAGTCGGCGGGGCGTTCTGCTTCGTACGTCGCGAACGCCAACGACGCCCGTCGGGCAGCCTGCACAATGGCGGCACGAATCCGGATGGAAGAAATGAGTTCCTGGAGGCTGGGGAATTCCATCAAAACCGGGCACAGCAGGATCGAAAGCAAGATTTCCTGCTGCAGATCCTGCTCGCGATTTTCCGGATCTAATTGCAATCGCTCGTGGATCTTGCCCGTGTCGTTGTCGGGTGCCAGAATCGCCGAAAAATCGTCGCTCACATGAAAATGAGCGTAACTTCCCTCGGGCGAACGCCCCCGCGAAGTCACAAGTGCCGAAACTGGAAAGCGATCCGGCAGCTGAGACATGATCCAATTTGAAACCGCAGATTCTTCTAACTCATTTTGCACCTTAACATTGATTCCAGTGGACCTCGGAGAAATCTCGTCTTTAGCGGCGCGCATCGACTCACTTCCCGGTTGGACCTGCCCTACAGCGTACGCATCATCAGTTGCTTGTCCGTTGATTCTAACGGCTGCATTCAGATACGACCAGTCTATCCACTGCCGTCAAGGAGTCCCGACTGCAATCAGATTTGTGACGTCTTATTCAGCGTTGCGTCGGCCAACTTGACGAATTGGCGAACTCGATCGGCCACGATATTCAGGCTTTTGTTCCAGAAATCGGGCTTCCGCAAGTCGAAGCCGAGCGTGGATCGCACGGCATCCTCGGCGTCTTTGCTTCCCGTGGCGATCAGCAGTTTGCGATAGGTGTCGGCAAACTCACCTCCGGAATCCTGTCCAACAGCGTACACCCCCATCGAGAGCAAGTAGCCGAACGTGTACGGGAAGTTGTAGAACGGCAGACCCGTGATATAGAAATGGAGTTTCGACACCCAGAATCGCGGGTTCCAGCCGCCATCGGCCAGGGCGTCCATGTACGCCGTTTTCTGGGCAGTCTGCATCAGTTCGCTCAACTGCGCCGCCGTCAATTCTCCCTTGGCCCGTTCCTGGTGGAAACTGTCTTCGAACAGGAACCGGGCATGGATGTTCATCAGGAACGCCACGGAGTCACCCAGAAGCCCGTCGAGCATCTGCAACCGCTCATAGTCCGATTTGGCATGGCGGAAACGCTGCTCACCAAGGACTGCTTCGGCGAATGTGGAGGCTGTTTCCGCAAGGTTCATCGGATAGTCCTGCAGGAAAACAGGCTCATTTCGCAGGACCCAGCTGTGATATGCGTGGCCCAGTTCGTGAGCCAGAGTACTCATACTGTCCGCACTGTTAGTATATGTCATGAAGATGCGTGACTGTTTCGCGGTCGGGAATCCGGTACAGAATCCCCCCTGGTGTTTTCCAGCCCGGTTTTCAGCTTCAACCCATCCGTCCGTCAGCGACATCCGGGCGAAATCGCCAAAATCGGGGCTGAACTGGTGGAAAGCTTCGATGATCTGCGTGCAGGCATCGTCGTAGGGAATCTCATCTGCTCCACCAGCACCAGGCAACTGCGGCAACGGGGCCGACAAGTCGTACCAGGCAAGCTGATCGATCCCCATCAACTGGGCTTTTTTCGCCAGATATTCCTTCAAGACACCCTTGGCTGCAGTGATCGTGGACCACATTGTGTCGAGAGTTTCGCGGGTCATCCTGTTAAACCGCAAGGGGACTTCCAGGTGATCTCGCAAACCCACATGGCGATACGTTGTCAGACGGGTCCCCGCAATATGATTGATCGCATCAGCGCAGTTATCTTCGATCGAACCCCAGGCAGCATCCGCCGCAAAAAAGTTGTTTTCGCGGACCTGTCGTTGAGGTGAATCGAACTGGACCTGTCCGGGGGATCGAGTGACCAGCACCCCTTTTTCCTGGACCTGGATCTTGAGCGATCCCGACAGCCGATCGAACAGTCGCCCCCAGGCATGCAGTCCGTCGACAGCCAGGTCCGCGGCCAGAATTTCCTGGTCGCGAGGCAATCGCAAGGCCGAATTACGGCGACGTGTGACCAGAAAATATTCGTTTCGCTGCAGCACGGGATCTGCCCCGGCGAGTGCCGCGAATCCTTCGTTGGTTGCTTCTTTGAAGGCGAATTCCACATTCGTCGCAATCTGCTCGCGTAGTGGCATCAGCGTCGAAAGTTCTGCCTGCAACTGCTGGTATTGTTTATTCTCGGCATCGGCTGCCGCGTAGCATTCAACAAGAGCCTTCAGATCGGTGATCCCCGCATCGAGCAATTCATATTCGCTGATGACTTGAACCCAGCGAGCGACATTTGCGGGGTCCGCGTTGACTTCAGGCAAGTGATCTGTGGACCGGGCAAACTTCGTCAATCGAGACTTGAAGTCGTTCAGCCGCTGCCGGAACTCGGCTGACGTCGGCGCGGGTGAGAGCGGCTTGAGGTCCCAGGAGAGTGGAAATTGCATGGTGGCCATAGGGTGTCCTGCGGATAGGAGAGATCGTGTTGTCAACCTGAGGAAATCGCCAGATTTCCGAGGCGCATACAGAAATGATTCAGCCCGTTGAACCTTGCAGCGTCAGGACCAGGGATCGTTGCCCACCATGATTACGGTGTTCACACAAGTAAATTCCCTGCCAGGTTCCCAGGCAAAGTTTTCCATGATTGATCGGGATCGAGACCGAACTCCCCAGCATCGATGCCTTGACGTGTGCGGGCATGTCATCCGGCCCCTCGCAGGTATGGACGTATGGAAAATCTTCCGGGGCGATCGCGTTAAACGACGATTCCAGATCTCGGGGGACGTCAGGATCGGCATTTTCGTTGATGGTCAGTGATGCCGATGTGTGCCGGATAAAAACATGGAGTAATCCGATCTGAATCGACGCCAGTTCCGGAATCGCCTCCAGCACGTGGCGCGTAATGAGATGGAAACCTCGCCGGAATGACGGAAGCGTCAATTGGTGCTGAGACCAGTGCATAGTCACTTTCACAATGCGCGTTGGCCGCGCCAGCGCAGCCAGTGGTCGGCGATGACGATGGCAACCATCGCTTCGGCCATGGGAATGAAACGAGGCAGCAGACAGGGATCATGTCGACCTTTGGTGCGGATCGTGGCCGGTTCTCCCGAGCTGTTAACGGTCGGTTGCTCGATCGGCAGACTGCTGGTCGGCTTCACGGCGGCTCGCAGGATTATCGGACGACCTGTCGTGATCCCCCCGAGCATTCCACCATGCCGGTTCGTATCGGTGGAAATACCGGGATGGCCATCACGAGGATGCTCGGGGTCGGGAACAAAATGATCGTTATGAGCACTGCCGCGCATTGTCGCGCAGCCGAACCCGATTCCGTATTCCACTCCCAGAACGGCTGGCAGGCTGAACAAGGACTTGGCCAGATCCGCTTTGATCTTGTCGAACACCGGTTCCCCCAGTCCGGCGGGGACATCGGTCGCAACGATTTCCGCTGCTCCGCCGATCGAATCCCCTTCTTTTCGGATCTGTTCGATCAGTTCAACCATTTTTGCAGCGACAACGGGATCAGGACAGCGCACGATGTTCGGCGTCCCATCGGGTAGTCGCTCAACCTGATCGAGCGTCACGGATTCAGGACTGTTGATCGAAGCTTTGATTTCTCCGACTTGAGTGACATAGGCCAGGACGCGACCGCCGAAGGCAGCGTCGATAATCTTCTTGGCAACAACACCAGCGGCCACTCGCACGGTGGTTTCGCGAGCACTCGATCGACCGCCGCCGCGGTAGTCGCGAAAGCCGTATTTGGCGTCGAAGCTGAAGTCTGCATGACCAGGCCGATAGAGATCCTTGATGTCCCCATAGTCGCGACTGCGCTGATCCTGATTACGGATCAGGATGGCCAGGCTGGTTCCTGTCGTTCGACCTTCAAAGACCCCGGAAAGAATCTCGGGCGTGTCGGATTCATCACGTTGAGTCACGATATGACTTTGCCCGGGTCGCCGCCGGTTCAGGTCGACGAGCAGATCCTCGACGGAAAGTGATATTCCGGGAGGGACGCCATCAATAATGACAACATTAGCCGGACCGTGGCTTTCCCCGGCGGTGGTGATCCGAAACGATTGACCAAACGAATTTCCTGCCATGATCCGAGCGATTGTAACGCCAAACTTCGTTTCGGTCAGCCGTGGCGATGTCAGACAAGGCTCGCTTTCACCGAATCCTGACCCAATCATCCCTGCCGATCTGAGCGATTCAATCGTTTTAACCCGAATTGTCCCATGCAACCGGCAGGTTTTACGAAGGTGGCACGGTTTCACTGTTTGATCGTTTCTACGGACGACGATATTTCCTGCGTCAACCCAAGCTAGCCGGTGGCAATCGGGCCGCCTCCGTCTGCGATGACGCGTGTTTCAAACTGCTGCTTCCGTGATATTCCGCCGTGACAATGAGTAGAGCGATGATGGTCACCCGTGTCTCACTACTGCTGCTCGTGACTGGACTGTTCGCCGGCATGTGGTCGGCGGACAGTCCAGACGGGCGGAGCCCCGCGCAAAAGCAAATTGCCCGCCGCTCCTCTACGCCTCGACTGATTCCGGACCGCAAGGTGAATCCGGCTCCGAAGGCGGTCCGCCTTTCGGCCGCTACGATGGACACCACCATTCCTCTTCCGCCGGGGATCACGGCAGGAAAATACATGGTTGTGGACCAGTCCGGTGTGACGCAATGGTTGGCCGTGTCCAGCAACAGCCAGACAAAGGCTGCAACAGAAAACTTCGTTCCCGTCGATCAATACACAGTCCGTGAAGGCGAACGACGCTGGCACTTCATCCGGATCAGTCAACCGACGGACGCAAACTCGAATCGACCGATGTGCCGATCGCGTGCGGTAACCCAACGCTGATGCTGGGATAAGCGAGAGCGACCTTCAGTTCTTCCCTCATCCGCCGATTCAAGCAGCGTTTGTTGATCCCCCCGGACCCTCGACTGGCAGCGGTCTCGGGAGTGAACGTCGGGGTTGGCGAGCCCGTCAGTTCAGCCAGCTTTCCGTAGTACTCCGAACGCAATATCGGAGCATCGTCGCTGACCAGATAGGTCTGTCCCGGCTTGCCAGATTCCTCGCAAGCCTGGATTGCACGAACTCCATCGTCAACGTGAATCAGGTTCAGCCACGCATCGCCGCGACCAGAGATCGGTTCGCCCGCTCGCAACATCGCCACACGCGAGAGCAATCGGTCGGGCCCGTAGATCCCTGACAGTCTCAAGACGTTGGCATATGGTGCAGTTCCAGCGGACGAGTTTTCGGAACGACAAGCCGTAAACGTACTGAAGACCAGTTCTTCAGCTTCCCGACAACAGACCCCGCCGGGCTGTACGGGTTCCGAAACGGACGATTCGTCGACCCATTCTCCTTCCGACTGGCCGTAGACACTGCTGCTGGAGACGTATATGAAACGCTGGCAGCTTCGTACTGAACCGGGACCAACGACCTGCAGTACGGACTTCAGGCCATCAACATAGACTTCGCGCTGCGACTTGCCCGATCCCCGGTCGTATCCAACGGCAAAAAGCACGGTATTCACACCAGGAAGATCCGAAAGGGACTCTGGCTGGCAGATATCACCGATGATCGGGACGACTCCTATCGACTGCAGATCTGCAGCGTTTGCTGCTGATCGAGTCAGCGCGAAGACCCGATCTCCTTCGGCCAGCCAGGCGCGCGCCACGCGTCGTCCGAGATATCCGCAACCGACGATCAGTTTGTCCATCTCAATCTATTCTTTCATCGCTTTCCGCGAATGGGAGGCGCGAGAAATTCGGCGGAGTTCAAGACGATTCCGAGGAATGCCAGGACGTCTTGCGTCAGCTTCGCATCGTCTGCCGGAATCCTGCGGGCGACCATGAAATCGTCGGCGCGTAACAGTCCTTCCAGCCACCGGATCTTTTCCAGCGCCTGATTGCGAAATTCGGCCAGTGCGTTCTCATCCAGGTCATGGCGCACAAGAGCCGTTTCGGTATCACTGCGCTGTCGCTGCAACTGGGCCAGAGTCGTTCCCTGTGTGCGGTAAAGAAGCCCATGAATGTACGAACGCCGCAGACGCCCCGCTTCGTCAAACTGGTACATCCGGTCTGGACCGAAATAGACCGACAGCCAACCTGTCTGCCGGAAACCGACAATGATCGATTCTTCACTGTCAATTGGCTGGAATTCCATTCGACGAACAAGCGCCACTGCTTCCTTGAGCAAGTCTTCTCGATCCGCTTCGACACGTGCCATGATGCTTTTCCAGTCGGCTTTTGATCAGTTACGAACCTGCTTCACCAATTTCCGAACCGAAGTGGTAATGTGATCTTCGATATCACCGCTCCAGCGAAACGCCGGCCGACCGTACTCGAACAGGTTCGAACCACCTTCATATCCACCCTCGTCCCAGACTCGACGTGATGGAATATACGCGATCATATCATCGGCGTAACCGCAGACCCATGTTCCCGCGCCAAACTCGCCTTTGAATTTCAGGGCATAGTCGACGACCGTTTCAGCCCCCATTCCGATCACCAGCATTTCCTGCCCCAGTTGCCAGGCATGAATCGGATAGGGGTACGACGCGGGAAACTTCTCACCGGCATCGAGTTGTTTCATCAATCGTCCCGCCCAACGGGCTCGAATGGGATGACTGTCCTGCATCGCAGTTGCCAGGTCTTCGCGAGAGACAACCTTCAGGTACGGAAGTTCCACCATTTCAAATGCGGTTCGAATGGTGGGTGAAACCGGCTTGAATTCTTTCTTGAGCGTCTGTTCGACGGCATCGGCCAGCATGTGTCCATACTTCTGACAGAGTTCGACCGTTCGCCGAGGCAAGGGGTTCTGGTCGCCGCCGCACGTATTGACGAACATTGCTGTCGTACCGGGGTGGGCTTGCTCCAGTTCCAGTTGTGCAAAACCAGGATAATCGCCGCACCACTTCGTAAAGCTCAATGTCGTCGGGTGACAGGCATAGCCGAACAGGATCGCCTCCAGCTTTCCATCCGGCCGAGTCACTGTCAGCACCGGCACCGTATGGTCGACAGGGCCAACCAAAGGTTTTCCTTTCGCCAGCAGTTCAGGGATATCGGCTTCGCGGTTATTACGCCGATTGACGGCAAACGTCGTGATTCCTTCGCTCTGCTGCAAACTGGCAGGGGCGAGGTTGGCGAGTGACTCGCCGACCATCGCCACAAGTCGAGCAATCATCTGCTCGGTGTATTCGTCGACGAGTTTGACCTGATCAGGATCAACGGGGTAGTAGTCGACAAGATCGTCACCCAGCCGTGGCCCGCAGTGATTGTGGGAAAACGTCAGAATGATCTGGTCACGCTTCAGGCCAAACTTCTTTTGAATCTGGTCGAAAGCAGGATCGCTCATGACTTTCGGGACACCCTGAAAATCGCTCGTGATCAGGACGACTTTACGACCTTGAGAGTCTTCGAGGGCCAGAGATTTCATCCAGAGATCATGCAGCTTGCCATCGGGGGCTCGCTTCGAACCATACCCCGCAAGCCAGACACCTTTTTCCGGAGTGATGACCGCCTTGGCAACGCCAGCTTTCCAACCCGCCGCGTCGACACTGCGGATTGCCAACAGGAAGTACGCAACAAATAGAAGGACCAAACTTCGTCCGAGAATCGCAGATCGTCCATTCCGACAGTTCTGGCGGCTATCACTCATTTCAATTCACCTCGAAATTGCATGGTTAACCCAATTCGACTCTCGGGCGATTATTCAGAGAAACCGAACTCGTCCTGTCGCCAGATCATAGACTGCTCCTGCAAGTGTGACCTGCCCGGACTCAAGGACCTTTTTCGCACGGGGCAGTTTCGCCAACTGCTGCATTGACCACTGGACATTCGCTTCGACGGCACTGTCGATTCGTTGCTCCAGTGACATATCCGGTTTCGGTTTTGGCAGTCCGGGCGTGATCAATTCCACCAAGGCGTTGACTCCGGGCAACGGATCGAGCTTTCCGTCCAGCGCTTGCACGGCCGCAGTAACGGCTCCGCACCCGCGATGCCCCACGACAAGAACCAGCGGCGTTTCCAGATGTTCGATGGCATAGCCAAGACTTCCAACAACATCGGGGGCGATCACATTGCCAGCAACGCGGACCACGAACAGGTCACCAAATCCCTGATCAAAGATCAGTTCCACTGGAACGCGTGAATCACTGCAGCCGAGGATTGTCGCAAACGGCTTCTGGGAACTCACCAGTTGCTTGCGCCAGTTGGCACTTTCATGGGCATGCCGCGTCTTGCTGTCAGCGAATCGCGTATTCCCCTCTTTCAGACGCAGCAGGGCTTCTGCACCATTCCTCGGAAACGGGACGTTCGTCGGATCAGGATCAGCGGCCAGACTGGCGACGGGTAACGCGGCGGTAACACCCGCCCCGGTCAGTACTTCGCGACGAGTCAACCTGTTTTCCCGCATCGTATCGCCTCTTCGTGATCAGGGATGAACGTCCAGTCGTGATCGGCGCGGGTCTTATGACGTCTCCCGACCCCACCGAAACGACCGACGGAAGGTCTTCAGATTCTTACGGACGTCGCCATGTTCCTAGAGCGCATCTCATTTAAGTGTGGCGTCCCGCGGGCATCAAACTACAGCGTCTAGCCCATGTTTCGACGCGACACGGAAGTGCGACACGCACTAAGGGGGCGAGCTCGCGTCGACCGACCGTGTTCCCGTCCCGCAAATTCCCATCACGATTAAATGCAGAAACCACGGCACTCGCAAGCAAGTGCCGTGGTCTCAAGTTCGCTCGCCAGACATGTGGATCGCGACGGTGGAGTCGCAGGAGTTGGGCGGAATCCGGTAGTGCCAGAGGCACTCACCGTTGAATCGATTCAAGCCCACAAAAAAGGTTTGGCACCTCCGGCGGAATCATGGATGTCTGGTCGGGCGGGCAGGGTTATAGGCCTTTCGCCTGAGTCCCACAAGACAGGAATTCCGATGTGTCCGACCGAATCTTGGATGTCTCGACGCCCGGAAACCAGCGAAAGATTGCGATGCAACCTCTGTCAGGCAAGCATCTTGCGGCTTTGACAAAAGTTTGACAGAGACATGACGGACCGATGACACACGATTTCCGATCTTCGAATACAGTTCCCCTGAATCTGGCATTCGGCAGCACGCCGGGTGGCCTGGTGCGAAGCAAAGGATTTGCTTCGGCTCGTTCGAGGGAGCTCTCAAAAACGATTGGAAGTCAAATGTCAATTTCCACACCATCTCGTCGCAGTCGCAAGTATTCCAAAGCGGAAGTTCGACCTGTCGCACCGGTCACGTCTGATGGCAGTCCACCGAAAGAACCGGTCTGGGCTCCCTGGTTGCCTGATCGTCTGCGAGCCAACAATATCGACTGGATCGTTCTGACCTGGATGATCGCCATGCATGCCGGAGCCCTGGCGGCTCCGTTCTTTTTCAACTGGCAGTCATTGGCAACGGCGTTTGTGCTGCAGTGGTTCACTGCGAGTATTGGGATCTGCCTGGGTTACCACCGATTCCTGTCTCACAAATCTTTCAAGCTGGTGTCACCTGTCCGATTCGTGACTCTGCTGGCAGGCTCGCTGTCTGGCGAGGGATCTCCTCTGGTCTGGGCTGCGACTCACCGCCTGCATCACCAGCGATCCGATCAAGAGGGTGATCCACATTCACCCCTGGTCAGCGCCATCTGGTCACACCTGACGTGGCTGTTCGTCAAACGAACCCCTGCTCAGCAGCAGGCACTGTTCAAGAAGTACACCCCGGATCTGATGAATGATCCGATGTTGCAATTCTTCGAGAAGACCTATTTCCTGTGGCTGGTGGCATCTGGGGTCGCGCTGTATGCGGTTGGCGGGTTGCCGATGCTGCTGTGGGGCTTGTGTGTGCGCATGGTGCTGGTCTATCACGGTACGTGGTGTGTCAACTCCGCGACCCATCTGTGGGGTTATCGGAACTATGACGTTCGCGACGAAAGCCGAAACCTGTGGTGGGTGGCGATCTGGGCTTGGGGTGAAGGGTGGCACAACAACCACCATGCTCATCCCCACGTGGCCCTCGCTGGTCATCAATGGTGGGAACTGGACCCGACATGGTGGGCGATCAAGACTTTGCGATTTTGTCGGCTGGCCTATGATGTCGATGACAAGATTCCGTTGAAAACGACAGGCCGTGCTCCAGCGGAAGCGGAAGCTGCCTGAGATCAAACGGTGAACCTGTTTTGAATCAAAGCCGCGATCAATCTCTATTGATCGCGGCTCTTTTGTTTGATGCCCGGGCAATCACCTTTTTCAAAGTAGGGTGGGACCAGCTCGCTTCGAGCGCAGGACCACCAAAACCAAATATCGAGAAATGATGGTGGGCCGCGCGGCGAAGCGCCACTTGTCCCGCCCTACATCCTCCCCAGCTTCAAAAAGGGATTGGCCTTCAGTCGCCCGCATCCCCTACTTGACGCTGCCGACATCTGTAGGTAGCATGCGACTACAGATGTAGTTCACTGCGAACCAAAGTGGACAAGTACAGGCGGCTATTCAAGGAGTCAAAGATGTCTGGCGTGGAAGATCTTCCCGCTTTGTCGGAAACACAGTGGGAGATCATGAACACGTTCTGGGACCGCGAAGAGTGCACGGTTGCTGAAGTGTGGAAGAGGCTGAACGAGAAGCGTGGGATTTCGAGGAATACTGTCCATACTCAAATCGTGCGGCTGGAAGAGAAGGGTTGGCTGAAGCATCGTGAAGGGGAAAGTGGCTTTCTTTACTCGCCGACGGTGTCGCGGGAAGCGTCACAGAAGTCGAGCGTGCAGCGGTTGATCGAGACTGTGTTCGAAGGTTCGCCTGAAGGTCTCGTCCTCGCACTGCTCACTGGCGGCACGCTCTCGAAGAACGAAGCAGATCGGATTCGACAACTCATTTCCACAGCGCAGAGGAAGAAGTCATGAACTTCATTCAGCAGTTTGGAATGACCGTGATCTGGCAAGTGACGACGATCAGTTCTGTGGCGGTACTGCTGATGCTGACGTCACGCCACTGCGCCGCACGACGTCATTTGTCTGGTCTGCTGGGGCTGATCCTCGTACTGTGCAGCCCTCTGGTGGCGTGGCTGCTGCCACAATCCAACTGGTGGCGAGCGAACTTGCAGGAAGAAAAGCTGATCTCATCGTCTCCAACTCGTCCGGACGATGTTTCGAACGCGGAATCGCCACAGCCCGTCATCTCTCGTAACTTTTCAAAACCAGAAGACGTACCACTCGAGTACGCGTCATTGCCACTGATGGACGACGTCAGCGAGCCGACAGTTCGTTCCGCATCCAGCGCAAGTGACGGCGTTTCGTACCAGGTGAATGAAACAGTCCGTCCTCATCTCGCTCAGCAAGGCCGGGTGTCCTGGTTGCCATGGCTGCTGGGGGTCTTGTGGATCGCCGGAACAGTTGTCTCTGCCTCGATCTGGAGCTGGCAGAAATGGCGACTGCGATTGCTGACGCGTTCCTTGTCGCTTGATTCGAAACCCGCCGACGCGTTTGGTATCGATAAAGTCGCTGGCGAAGTCTGCAGTGCATTGTCCCTGCGAAAACCTCCAAGAATTGTGGTCTCCGATATTATTCCGATGCCGTTAGTTCTGGGGATATGGCGACCAACAATCGTCGTTCCTTGTGAGCTTTTGCGGCCCGAAATGGAAATGCGGCTGCGCGAGATTCTGATTCACGAATGTGCTCACGTCGTTCGGTGCGATGCGTGGGTCAATACAGCACAGCGATTGGCTGCAGTTCTGTGGTGGTGGCATCCAGTCGTGCTATGCCTGAATCGTTTGATTTCCCGGGCGAGGGAGGAAGTCTGTGACAACTTCGTGCTGCAACGGGGTGATGCGTCGAGCTACGCGCAATCGTTGCTGGAGCTTGCAGAACATAGTGCTTCTCGGGGGCGCTTTGTACCGGCGCTCGGTTTGTTGGGATCACGCTGGACACTGGAACAGCGAATTGCTGGCCTTCTCAAGCCGGAACGAGATACGTCAACACGCGCGAAGCGTGGAACGGCCGTTCTGACGGCTGCATTGTTCCTGACGATGTGTCTACTCGTCGGAGGTGTCCGTGCTGTCGATGATCCAAAACCACAGTCCGGTGGAAAAGACCCCGAAGTCATCGCGGACACACAATCAAAGGATAAACCCAGGCAGGAAGTACACCCCACAGATGTTGTTGCTGACAAGGCGAAGAAAAAATGGGTGATCATTTCTGCTGAGAACGCGAAACAAGTACGTTCAGTCACCGAGGTAGTGACGGGAAAGCGGATCACTAACATCATACGAGGGCCGCAATCTGGCGAATTGATCGTCGTTCATGGGACCGGGCGCGTCGAAGTCGTCGATGACGATTCACTCGCCACTCAGCGGGAGGTTTCCAATGTTACGCTGGAAGACTATGCGATCAGTTCTGACGGAAAGTCGTTGATGTGGCTCGAAAAAGGAAAGAAGTCTTTCACGTTTGCGGACGCCTCCGAACAGACCACCGGCGGAAAGACGATCTCGATTGATCTCGATGACAAATTTGAACCTGGATTTTCCGCGATGAACTCGGATGGCACGCTGATAGCCATCGGCAAGACTTTCTGGGATCCGGTTGCAGAGGGGGCAGGATACTCAGAAATGTCGCTTTACGACCGTTCGGGTAAACTGGTTCATGCACTTGAGAAGTCGAGAGCTGGCACCCTCAGGCCTGTGTTCAGTCCCGATGGAAAAACACTCGCCGTTGGAAACCGGAACTACGAGACGCGTCTGTACGATGTCGCCACGGGCAAGCGGCTGAATATTCTCAGCAGGAACATGACCCAAGAGATAGCGTTCAGTCCAGACGGAAAAACTTTGGCCGCTGGTTACGTCGATGGGACGGTAGCCCTGTGGGATGTTGCCACTGGCAACTTGTTGAAATCAGAACGCTCTGGTTGTAACGAGATGTACTCTGTGGACTGGAGCCCGAAAGGAGATCTTCTGGTCACGTCGGGACTGCACGGGAAAATTGTCCTATGGGACGCCCCAACGCTGACCAGATTGAAGGAACTGGATGCCCCGGAGTGGGTCATTCGGGTTCGGTTCACGGCCGACGGGACACGTGTCATCAGTTCGAGCGCTTCAGACGCCTCTGCAAAAAAAGATCTGAAGCTCACTGTCTGGGCCATTCCGGACGAGCAAGGTCAAACAAGTTCCAAGAACGACCTGCCAGGTTCAGAAAAAAAGAGCGATGCCCAGGTTGCTGCGCGACCAATGATCTATAGCGGTCATACAACAGCAGTGACCTCGCTGGTGTTTCGCGGGAATGGAAGCCAGGTCATCTCGACGAGCGAGAAAGAGATCTGCGTCTGGGATGCTGCAACCGGCAAAAATATTCGGCAATTGAACATCGACGGCGAAAGCGTCACTGGTCTTAATCATGACTTCGATCGACTGGCGATTGCCAGGTCGTTCCATTTCGACGTTCCCGCAGCGCGCCGAGGAACTCTGTCGCTTCAGGATATCACCAACGGAAACGAAGTCTGGAGCATCGACCCGCATGGAAATTGGAGCCGCACATTTCCATTTCGGCCTTCCATTTCAGCCATCGCATTCAGCCCCGATGGCAAACGGCTGGTGACCGTGGGGAGTGAAACAAAAGTTGGGGGACGGCATGGGTTGCCTGGGGGGATTGTGAAAATCTGGGAAACCCAGACGGGCAAGGAACTGCAACAGCTGAAACCGTTGTCTACCCGACCAGACGCAGTCGTATTCAGTGCTGATGGCAAGTACCTGGCGGTTGGTACGGGAGGTGCCTCAGGCGAGTTACCCGAATCTGGTGAAGTCCATCTCTGGAACGCAACCGACTACCAGCCGCTTCACACGTTTCGAACGCACTCTGATGTTGCACCTGGAGGCAACCCCGGGTCCGTCATGAATCTTGCGTTCCACCCAGCAGGAACGCTGCTGGCAGCGGCGATCACGGATGGTACCGTTCGACTGTGGGAGCATCCGTCGGGACGCGAGCTGTTGGAGTTGCGAGGACATCAAGGACAAAACGGTGGCGTTGAAATCGACAAATTGACGGGACGCATTCTTGGCCATAGTGCCGCGGTTCGATGTGTGGCTTTCAGTCCTGACGGCAACCGCTTGGCATCGGCGGGCTATGACCGTGTCGTCCGTCTCTGGGACTCGCAGACCGGGGATCAGACCAGAACGTTCCGTTTCGATTCTGCCCGTATCGATGCTGTCGCTTTCAGTCCCGATGGAAAGCGCCTTGCCGCGGGAGGCCGCAACGGAGCAGATGCGGGCGTGGTCATGATCTGGCAATTGAGCGACAAACCCGAGGACCCTGCCGGTCCGATCATTCCGTCGATTCGTAAGGCCGAGAAAACAAAGAGTGATGCGGAAATCCAGAGTCTGATTGATGCCGCCGTAATGGCCGCAGACGCTCACTGGGATAAACTCGACGCACCTCAACGCGGAATCAAGACTCGCATTGCCAAAGTTCTTACTCGAACGTTGAATCTCAGCGACGAGCAAGTCCTGTTGGCGGCGTGCCT
>CAZSTW010000006.1:0-23259 GCA_964609845.1 uncultured Planctomycetaceae bacterium
GTGATGCTGCGAGCAGGGATCACATATTGATCCCGCAGTCTGATCACGTGTCCTGAAGTGATGTGAAGGGGATGACCTTCACTGGGGCAATCGACCACTGGGGGCAATCGACGATTAACGGATCTTCCCCGGAGCCCGTTGTCCCTTGGGGACCAGGGTTGTGTACTTCCGGGTCTTCATCTTCTCTTGCCAGTCTTGCTTCGCCGCTGCCAGCGATTCCGGTTGCTCAAGCAGATCCAATGCGCTGACAGACAAAACCTGAGCAGCGTAGAGAACTCCTTTTTCACCGATGGTCGAGCCGATCGCAGCCACGTTCTGCCAGCTGTGTCCGGGGCTTCCCGAGGGGAAGCAGGTCGTACGCAATCCGCCTGTGGGGACGAACCAACTGACATCGCCGACATCCGTGGAACCCTTACTCGTCTCGGGAAGCAGTGCCAACGGTTGGACGGCATCATCAATGGCCAGGGCAAACTTCGTCTGAAACTGTTCCGTCAATGGTTCCTGAAGCTTTCTGGCAAACGCCTGTTCCTCCATGGTGAACTTCGGTGGTGTCAGCCGCTGAAGGTTGCGATGCAGCAATTCGGACAAGGGGGTGTTCTGCAGAAGTTCGTGACAATCCGTGTCTACCACCGCGGTCATTTTTGTTCGTGTCATCAGCGCCGCACCGCGAGCGATATCATTTAGCCAGGCAAAGGCTGCTTCGACATCTCGATGATCGTCGGCACGGACGTAATACCAGACGGTCGCACTGGCTGGTACGACATTGGGGGCTCCCCCTCCACCCGTGATGACGTAGTGAATCCGTGTGTCTTCCTTCACATGTTCGCGCATGAAGTTGGAGCCGACGTTCATCAGTTCGACGGCATCCAGGGCACTTCGCCCCTGTTCAGGGCTGCCCGCCGCATGTGCTGCGACACCATGAAACGTGAATTTTGCCGAGACCATTGCCTTGGAACTGCCGTTCCAGACTTCATTTTTTGAAGCAGGGTGCCAGTGCAGACAGGCATCCAGACCGTCAAAACTTCCATCCAGCAGCATGTAAACCTTGCCGATCAGGGTTTCTTCGGCAGGAGTGCCATACAATCGCAGCGTCCCCGGAATCTGATGTTTTTCCATTGCGGATTTAATCGCCAGTGCTGCTCCCAGTGCTCCGGTCCCCAAACCGCAATGTCCGCACCCATGTCCCGGCTTTCCCGCTTCTACAGGTTCCAGAACGGGTGAAACCTTCTGTGACAGATCGGGCAGCGCGTCGTACTCGGCCAGAATTCCGATAACCGGTTTTCCAGAACCGTAAGTTGCTACGAAGGCTGTCGGCATGTTGGCAATGCCGACACGAACATCGAAGCCAGCCTCTTTCAGCTTCCTGACAAGCAATTGCGAGGAGCGAGTTTCTTCCAGTCCGACTTCTGCAAATTCCCAGATCTGCTGATTGACTTTCTTGAGTTCGACTTCACGTTGCGTCACGGCCTCAAGTGCGGTTCGCTGACTCGGACGCCAGACAACTTCCTGTCCACGCCCCGCCGACTGCACACACAGAACTACCAACAGGGCTATTCCCACACTCCATCGACGGCAATCTGCATTCATCATCAAATGAATTCCTGACGTGGAACTGGAAGTTTGTTTCAGAGGGACTCGATCCGCCTGTTTATTACCCGGAACCAAAGAACGACACCGGGCAGCGCCGACGAACAGACCTGTCGCCCGACAACTGCACATGCTGCGAACTCAGTGCCTGATTCGCAAGGGGACTCGCACCCAGAGGCATCAAATCTCTGGCATGGGACGAACGATGGACGCCCGAGCTCTTTTTAGAGCTGACCGGTAAATCACAGATCCCGTGCTGCTCCGATGGAATTGCACGGGATCCGGGCGGCAGCGCCGCAATAATCCTGAACCTGCTGGCGATCAAACGCACACGGCATGACATGCGCCATATGCATTTCACGGGCGATCAGAACTGGAACGCGAGTGCCATGAATGGCCCATACAACTGGGCGTTGAAATTGAAAGGCTGCGTGCCGCTGTAGCTTTGTTTGTTGATGTCGAGCACTCGGTAACCGGCAATCAACGACGTGTTGGCAGTCATCTTGTAGTCGACACCTGCCACCAGATTCCAAGCCATCGTTGACGAACTGCTGATGCCAAAACCTCCCGCATCGACGCGACCGAAGATATCGAGAGATTCTGTGACGGGGACTCGGGTTCGGACGCCGAGAACCAGATCGACCCATGTAGCGGAGAGGTTCGTCTGCAGCGGGGGAAGAATGGGATTGACGGGATAAATCGCAAACCCATTGCTGAACTGGTAATACCGGCCACCGGCCAGGAAATCGACGGTCAGTGACTTTCCTTCGACCATGAAATCAGGCATGACAATCGCCCGATACATTCCCAGTCCTTCCAGCAGTGTCTGCGAAAGTGTCACATCCACTTGTGCAGGGACGGTCGAAACTGATGTCGAGGCACGAATCAGATTTGCATCCAGGATAAACCCCCAGTCGCCCCGACCAACTTCCGTATGAAGCATCAAGGCACCATCAACATCACCGAGATGCTGCAGGACTCGGCTGGGAGTGAGGTCAACATTCAGCACGCGGTTGCCGATGCCGACTTCCCCTTTGATTCCTGCGATCCATCCATACGGGGCAATCAAGACCCAGGTTCCCCCGGTCGAAGTCGGTCCGGCATACGGCCCACCATCAACCAGCTGAATACCTGGTTGCGTCATCGTGTAGATGGGTTCTGCCGAGGTCTGAGGATCCGCTGCCAGGGTAGCTGGGTTCGGCGCTACAGCTTCCAGTGAAACTAAACTCGAAGACGAGAAGTCACTTGAAACACAGGGGACGATCTCCGTCGTCGCTGCGTCTGTGAAGACACCCCCCAGTTTGACCAGCGTCCCCTCTGTGGTTCCTTCGCTGGCCTGGACGGTTCCAACTGACGCTGCGAGGAGACCTGCGAGCGCCAATGAAAAAAAACGACGACCGACCGGTGAGAAGGCCATGGGGAGCATCCTTGCAGGAAACCAGTGACAACCCTGAAAGACTCAATGCGACAGGGTGATATCCTGCAATCGTCATCGAAATTCGATGGCAGTCGAGTTCATGGGATAAATACTTTTCATAACGAATGCCGTTTGCACTTTGACGGTCATGACGTTTTGGCGCATAACTCTTGGTGTGAGGTCACATGCCAGTATCGCCAATATCAAGGGTGCCACGGTCCTGGAGTCTGCGATAAGGCCGTGTCTTCGATTACGTTTTCCGCAGGGTGGCCCGGCGTGCTTCAAGCCGAGGGCCGTAGGTCCAAGAAACTTCAAGCCGACATTTGACAAGGTTGAACGCGATACGTGCATCGGCGTTTGACTGAAGTTTTGTGTGCTGCGCATTGGGGCGACGACCGCGTCGCAGGCCACGGGTAGCCGAACTCGTGAGAGTTCGGAGATGGTTGAAAATCCTGAATTCTTACGAATTCAGCTACGAATATCGATACCCGCGTTGGGTGGCACTCCCGCGTCTGGTGCTTTTGCTGGGACTTCCTGATGGATGCGGCGAGTCGTGAGGGCTCTCATAATTCGCTACAATCGGCATTACCGTTAAAGTTTGCCACGCTTCCCTGACGATACTAGGAGAAAGCGTTTTTCGTGCGCTGGTGGGACTATTTCCAACGTCAGCTCATTCAGGATGAACTACGAACGGCAATTCATGTTGCGTTGAATTGTTGAAAAGCGATTGTCTCGGGGAGCCACCCCGACAGGCATTGCGGGGAGTTTTGGGCCGATGATTCTCTGGTCGCATCAAAACCGGAGAACGTTCCTGACCCGGATGTTGACAGCCTTGCTCTTGCTGAGCTCTGTCTCGCTGTGCTCTGTCCCGTTATACGGTGGCGACAAGTCTGCACCGCCTGCGGCTGATGAACCATTCAGTCCGCAGAGCCTTCAGAGCAGGCTGCGAGATCTGGAAGCCAGTCAACGCATGTTGATCGAGCAAAACCAGCAGTTGTCATCACGACTTGAAAAGCTTTCCATCGAGAACTCACGCCTGACGACCGGGACAAGTTTTGATCCTTCGGCCGTTCCACCTGCCCCATCAAGCGATCGTCCCGTCATTAATCCGGGGCTCCTGCCCCCTTTTCAGCAATCGATTTCAGCACCTGCGAGTACTATTTCGCCGTCCTTTGATACGGCCGAGGACTTTCCGCGGGAACAACTTTCGCCGCCATCGGGTACAAGTACACCGGCATCGGCATTTGCGGCGACATTTGATCGCGGCTTCGTGATTCGCCCCACCAATTCAGACGAGACTCCATTTGAGCTGAAGATTAACGGGCAGAATCAAATTCGGTACGCGGGGTTTGAACGCAGTGACGCATCATGGACGGACAGTGCCGGAGTGACCACGCCGATCAATAACATGAGCAGCTTTCAGATTCCGCGAGGCCGACTGATATTCTCGGGATATTCGTTTCGCAAAGAGCTGCTGTACAACCTGAACATTGATTACAACACGGTTGGAAACAGTCAGATCAATTTTCGTGCCTACTGGCTGGCCTGGCGATTCAGTCGAGCGATGACCATTTATGCCGGGCAGAGCAAGGTGCCAGGGAGTCGTGAATGGCTTGCATCTTTCGTCGACACGCTGGGAGTTGATCGATCGATGGCGACAACGTTCTTTCGGCCGAGTCTCAGCCAGGGGATCTGGGCCACCGGCGAACCTGTACCCGGCCTGTTTTATCACGTGATGATGTCGAACGGGTTCAATACCCTTGGAGCGACACCACAACAACTCAGCTCACTGATGGCCTTTTCCGGCAATGTCTGGTGGGAACCGCTGGGGGAATTCGGACGGGGATATTCTGACTTTGAATTCCATACAGCCCCTGCAATTCGAGTGGGAACAAGTCTTACGTATGCTCCTGAGCGAGGACCGCAAGGTGGCTCGTCGGTTCCCGAAAACTCGGACATCCGACTTTCGGACGGGACATTGATCACGGAAACGGGAGCCTTGGCACCCGGTGTGACGTTAAACGCGTTCAAAATCGGCCTGGCCACCTTTGACGTTGCCTATAAGTATCGAGGAGCCAGTCTGAGTGGCGAGTTCTTCTCTCAGGATCTGTTTGCTCTAACAGGCTCCGGCCTACTTCCCCGTTCATCGATCCGGCAGTACGGTGGATTTGCTCAAGCGGGCTACTTTGTGATTCCGCAGAAACTGGAGCCCTATGCGAGAACTTCGTTTGTGACGGGCCCGAACGGAACAGGTTCGGAATATGCTGGCGGTTTCAACTGGTTCCTGCTCCCCGGAAAACAAAACCTGAGATTCACTCTGGATGCCGCGTGGCTGAACCAGTGCGCTGCTGATCAGAATCGGACGAATCTACAGGCGGGGCAGACTGGAATTCTCGTACGATCGCAGTTGCAGATTTTCTTTTAGAAATTCGACGGTCACGGTCTGCGTTTCAGCCATCGCGGCGAAAGACCAGAAACTCGCGAGCTGACCTATGTCAGGTTCTGTTCCGGTTTTTGATGGTCACGAAACAAGACGGCCGGTCCAATTGGGACCGGCCGCCTGTAACACGTCCATCACCTTCCGCAGCGATCAGGAGAACTGACTAGTACAAGTGCGTGTCGCACTTCCGTGTCGCGTCGAAACATGGGTTAGACGCTGTCGTTTGATGCCCGCGGGACGCCACACTTAAGTGAGATGCGCTCTAGTTTCCGCTCCCCTGCTGGAGCTTCTGAAGGACATTGTCCAGATTGAAACTACCGGGCTTCTGACGCGGTGGAAAATCCTTGTAGGTCTCCAGATGCTGGCTGACGAAGCCAATTGCCGGTAACAACAGGAACGCGTGGTCCACACGCCAGCGGGCGTAGTCGCCAGCTTCGTGATCGGCTCGTTCGAATGGATCAGTACGAAGACAGAACAGTTTCGGAAATCGCAAGGTCACCAGAGGCTCCTGCCAGACGTCCAGTCCATGAGCCCGCTGTTCCATGAAGACAATTTTCCACCGGTCGTAGCGAAGATTGGCCAGGCTGCCATCATCCGTCCAGTAGAAGAACTCGTGACGCGGCGACTCTTTCACTTCGCCCTTGAAATACGGGATCAGGTTGTATCCATCGAGAAGTACTTTGAAGTCGCGGCCGTTCGCCTTGTGACCCTTGATGAGCTTCTCCTTGATGTCTGGTTCTCCCGCGGCGGTCAGCAGTGTCAGAAGCATGTCTTCGTGTGAACAGATGCCGTTGTAGACCGTGCCTGGCTTGATGACGCCTGGCCAACGGATCATGCAGGGGACGCGGTAGCCCCCTTCCCAGTTCGAATTCTTTTCGTTGCGGAATGGCGTGCTGCCACCATCCGGCCATGAAAAGCATTCGGCACCGTTGTCGGTCGAGTACATCACGATCGTGTTGTCAGCAATGCCGAGCTTATCCAACTGGTCCAGCAATTGGCCGACGTGCCCATCGTGTTCGACCATGCCGTCGGGATAGACCCCCAGCCCCGTCTTGCCCTCGGACTCTTTCTTCAAGTGGGTCCAGATGTGCATGCGAGTGGAGTTCCACCACAGAAAGAATGGCTTGTCAGCCTTCACAGCGCGGTCCACGAAGTCCATGGCGCCTTTCGTGACTTCTTCATCAACCGTCTTCATGCGTTCGATCGTTAACGGCCCGGTGTCGGTGATCTTTCCTCCGGCGAATGACTTGATGACTCCACGAGGGCCGAACATCTTCTTCAACTGGGGGTTCTTGAAGTAATCCGGATGCTCGGGTTCCTGTTCGGCATTCAGGTGATAAAGGTTGCCGTAGAATTCATCGAAGCCGTGATTCGAAGGCAAGTGCTCATCGCGATCACCCAGGTGGTTCTTGCCATACTGAGCGGTCATGTAGCCGTGGTTTTTCAACAACTCCGGGATCGTCGGATCCTTCTCGGACAGTCCTTCTTTCGCACCGGGAAGACCGACTTTGAGCAACCCTGTCCGGAACGGACTCTGGCCGGTGATGAATGCCGCCCGTCCTGCAGTACACGACTGCTGCCCGTACCAGTCTGTGAATAATCCCCCTTCGCGAGCCACGCGATCAATATTCGGAGTCTTGTAGCCCATCATTCCACGGTTGTAGGCACTGGGGTTATTCCAGCCGATGTCATCACCCCAGATGATCACGATGTTCGGCTTCTTGCCAGAGGCCTGAGCCGTTGTCGCGACAGAAAGATTATGGGCGGCAATCGCGGCACTGGCGTCGGCCAATACGATCGAATCCGCCAACGCCGATTTGCGATCAGGTTTTGCGTCCGAACACGGTATCTGAGCGGCTGATACTGTGGCTGCATGGTCCATCACCCTGTCCGTTGCCGGGCCAATCTCTGCTCGTGCGGACGTGACTGGTCCGCTCCTTGCGGTCAGATAGCCAAACATGGCTCCGACCACGACCGCGGACAAGATTTTGAGTTGCATCGGTAATCTCACGAATTTCTCCTTTGGAATAGGCCTTCAACTTGCTCCTGATCGACACAACTCCTGGAGCCTGCGACCAATCGATGACGGTGATTCTGCAAACGCAGCGAAGATCTGATCTTCCGCGTATTTGATAGATCAAATCGATCGAAATTGGTTGATGTGCTCAGGGAGGTGACGAATCTGTCATCAAGTCTTGCGACTTCCCTGCCTCTTTTCTACCGTCAATCGCTCGTTTTCGGAGATACGATTCGTCGAAGAGTCTTGAAGTCGATTGCCCCATCACGTCGTAAACAATGGGCATATCTTCCGATAATGCCGGTTGAACCGTGTCAAACTGTATCGACAGTACGAATCTTGCGCAGAATTCAGATTCCGATTCGCCGTGTCGAATCGTTGGTGCAATTTGTCCCTGAGAGTTCGGACCGTCGAGCCGATGATGGAAGTTGTTGTACGATGAAATTGAGTTGATGGCGGGCCGACCACCTCACTCAGCGTACCGCAGAATTTCACCTAGGGATGGGGCGATTTCCAAATGCACCACTTCAAGATTTATTGTTTAGTGGTGATGTCCTTCTCGCTGTGCCGCGTATCGGCACAGGAAGCAGCAATCGGCGAGGTCGCCGACGCGGTACAAGATGGTGTTACCGCCTGCATTCCAGAACGCATCTGTTGTGATTCCGTGTTTTCGAATGGCTGCTGTGATCTCTGGTCCCGTCCGACTCTGACAGGTGACTGGGGTGGCCTGCGAACTGGCCTTCAGCAGTCCGGCATCACCTTCGCCGGGCAGGAAACGCAGTTCGCATTCGGTGTGGATGGTGGTATCAATACCCCCATCCCCTTCGTCCCTGCGCTTGGGCAAGGAAATACGTTCAAGTACACCGGTCGTGGTACATACGACATGATCCTCGATCTGGATAAGTTCGGCGGCCTGCCTCATGGGAAGTTGCTGGTCACCGCAGAACACTGGTACGGACAATACGGCAACGTTTCACTCAATACAGGCGCTTTTGCTCCGGCGGTGTTTGGTGCGGCTCTGCCACCGACCCCCAATGCTCCCGGGGAACTCTTTCTGACCAATTTCATCGTGACCCAGCCGCTATCAGAAAAACTGGTGGTCTATGCGGGCAAAAAGGTGGTTCCCGGCGCTGCCGACGTGGATAAGTTTGCGTCGGGAAATGGTACGCAGCAGTTCATGAACCAGGCGTTAACCGTCAACCCTGCATTTCTGCTCGGCCTGCCGTATTCCTCATTCACTGCGGGGGCCGTTATGCCGCAAGAGTGGGGGCGAATCAGCACCTTCGTCCTGGATCCCCAGGATCGGACCCGCGAGTCGTTTTCCAACCTGAATGACCTGTTCTCCAAGGGAGTGATTCTGGGGAGCGAAGTCCGGGTAAAAACCAGATTCTTCGACAAGCCGGGGGATCAGCATGTCGGTGCGCTTTGGAAGCACGTTGAACTGACCGACTTGAAGTTTGCCGAGCCTCCCCCGGGTGTTTATCCTGAACCAACAGTCCCAGGTTTTCCAACGCTCTCGGATTCTTACACGCTTTACTACGGCTTCGACCAGTATCTGGTGCAATTCTCAGATGAGCCCGATCGTGGCTGGGGATTGTTTGGTCGGGCCTCGATCAGCGACGGAAACCCAACCCCTGTCAGGTACTTCCTCAGTGCTGGTCTGGGAGGCGACAGCCCCTTCCGCAAAAAAAGTGGCGATCAGTTCGGAATCGGCTGGTACTATGTCGGGGCCAGCAATCAGTTCGGACCGCTGCCACAAGCGATTTTTGGTCCCCGCGACGGAACCGGTGTCGAGGCCTATTACAAAATCCAGGTCAACCCGTGGATGGATGTCAGCCCGGACGTTCAGTACATCCATCCGGGGGCCGGCGCGATCGCTGATGACGCATTTGTCTACGGCGTACGCGTCAACATGAAGCTCTGACAAGCGTCCCGCTGTTACTGTGGGCGCTTCTTACGCCTTTCTGTTGACGGGCCACATACGGCACTACGACTGAGGTTCTTCTGCAGCCTTCGGGGCGAATCCACGTCGCAGGGTATTCTCTGTGACGTTGACCGGAATCAGGAAGTGCTTCAGGTAGTCGGGCCCGCCCGCCTTGCTTCCGATGCCGCTCAGTTTGAATCCTCCAAACGGTTGGCGTCCGACGAGTGCTCCGGTAATCGGGCGATTCAGGTACAGATTACCGACTGCGAATTCGTTGCGAACCCGCTTCAAATTCGCCGGACTGCGGCTGTAGCAACCACCCGTCAACGCATAGTCGGTTCCGTTCGCGATCGCCAGGGCCTCGCTGATATCTCGAGCCTTGAACACCGCCAGGACGGGGCCAAAGATTTCTTCCTGCGCCAGAGCCGAATCGGGGTCAACATTCGCGAAGATATGCGGGCCGATGAAATATCCCTCGGCGGACAGCTTGGGATCGATGCTTCCCAGCACAAGCTGCGTTTCTTCGTTCGCCGTTGCCATCTCGATATATCGCAAGATCCGCGTGGCCGACTCTTCGTCGATCACAGGGCCGATGTCGCAATCGGGACGCTCCGCAGGAGCGACCTTCAACGATCGAGTGGCTTCTGTCAGGCGAGTCAGAAACTCATCGTAGGCATCCGCCAGAACGATGACGCGAGAACAGGCTGAGCATTTCTGTCCGGCATATCCAAACGCACTCTGCATGACACCAACGACCGCTTCATCCAGGTCAGCATCGTTGTCGACGATGATGGCATTCTTGCCACCCATTTCGGCCAGTACGTGCTTGACGCTCGTCTGCGAACCATGGATCGACGCCGCTTGTTCGTTGATCGTCAGGCCTACCTGCCGCGAACCTGTGAAGGCAATCACATCGACATCGGGGCTCCCCACCAGCAGCGGCCCGACTTCTTCACCGATGCCAGGCAGGAAGTTGACGACCCCGTCCGGCAGACCAGCGGCGAGAATCACTTCCATGAACTTCGCACCAACGATCGATGCCTGTTCGGCGGGCTTGACGATGACGGTATTCCCCGAGACCAATGCGGCGGCCGCCATGCCTGTCAGGATTGCCAGCGGGAAATTCCAGGGGGCGATCACGGCGACAACACCACGTGGCCGGTAGAAGTAGCAGTTCTCTTCACCCGGCAAATCCACATGTTGCGGGTGATCGAGCTGCACCATCTGCTGGGCATAATACATGCAGAAATCGATGGCTTCGCAGACATCGGCATCTGCTTCGGCCCAGGGCTTGCCGCATTCGAAGACCTGCCACGCAGCGAGTTCAAATCGACGTTCGCGCATTTCCCGAGCAATCAACTGCATGTATTCGGCACGGTATTGAACTTCCGTTCGAGACCACTGCGGAAACGCACGCCGGGCGGCTTCGATCGCCGATTCGACATCGTCGGTATTCGCAGATGCAATCCGGCCGACGACCTGCGTTTTTTGCGAGGGGTTGCGAGAGACGATCATTGGTCGCGCGTGAATCGATTTTCCACCGATGACAATGGCATAGTCTTCGCCGAGTTCGTCGCGGACCTTGTCGAGAGCGTCGAGCATCTGTTCGCGGACCGATTCCTGGCTGAAATCAGCCGTCGGTTCGTTGAGGAATTCAGGCGGCGCCGGCTTTTTCCGAGCGGGAGTTTTTGCGGCGACTTCGGTCGGTTTCATCAGCAGATCCTCGATCTTCACGTGTTCGTCGTAGCTGTGTCGCAGGAAGGAATCGTTCGAAGTATTTTCCAGTAGCCGTCGGACCAGGTAGGCCATCCCCGGCATCAATTGTCCGAATGGCGTATAGATCCGGACTCGATGCCCCATTTCACTGAAGGCTCGGGCCTGTTCCTCAGCCATCCCGTACAGCATCTGCAGTTCGTAGGCTCCCTCGGGAACCTTCAGTTCTTTGGCACAGGCCAGAGCATGAGCCAGGCTGCGCATGTTGTGGCTGCCAAACGCGGGCCGCAGCAACGTGTAGTTCTGCAGCAGGGTTTTCGTCAGGCGTTCATAGCTGTCATCCGATTGCCACTTCTGTTCGAAAACCGGGACTGGCCAGTTGCGACAGGCAGAGATGACGGTTTCGTAGTCCCAGTAGGCCCCTTTGACCAACCGCACCCAGACCGGCGTCCCTCGCTTCTTGGACCATTCCAGCAGTCCTGCCAGATCTCGCTCGGAATCGGCCAGATAAGCCTGAACGACAATTCCGACATCACGCATCTCGCGGAATTCGTCTTCCATCAAGGTCTGTTTGAAGATGTCGAAGGTCAGGTTCTTGTACGAATACTGTTCCATGTCGACATGCACATAGGCATGCTGTTCGCGAGCCTTCCGCAGCAGTGGCCGCAGGCGAGCCTTCACTGCTTCGGCAGTTCCAACCGCATCGGCCGGTCGGAAATGGCTGACCAGTGCCGAGAGTTTGATAGAAACATTGACGCGAGGAAGTGGACCGTCGTGATCGGAATCGATCTTGTCGTGTTCCGGCCAGGCATTGATCACAGGGGCCAGACCGTCAATCAAATCGAGATACGACTGCTGATAGGCCTCAGCTTCCGTTTCACTGATGACGGCTTCTCCCAGCAGATCGAGAGTGAACGCGAATCCATGCTTTCGCAGGGTTGTGACGGCAGTCAAAACTTCATCGACGCTGGTTCCGGCGATAAAGCGACGAGCCATCCGGGTGGCATTGGCCCGGGCGTTGTAGGCCAGGGCTCGGGAGAGGACCGATTCCGGCGAAAGGTGTTCCACGCCGAAGCGGACCATCTCGACCGCCCAGGGCAGATGTTCCCGGACTTCCAGGAAATATTCCTGCAGATGCCGGGTCACTTCGCGGTGGGTACGCAACCGTGGCAGCACATCGACAAACCGGAACATCTGGACTTTGAGCGACTCATCAGCCATCGCCGCTCCGAGAATCCGTTCATCCCACCATCGTCGTTCAAAGATGGAGGGTTTGCGCCGGGCGAGATGTTCCCAGACATATCGTCCAATCTGCTGTGTCCCCGCTTCAATGGCACTTTCTGTAACATCAATGCCTGCAGGCAAATCCGGCGATATTTCGTCCGGTGAAGCGGTCTGTGTTTTTCGAGTCGACTTCTTGGCCAAGTTCGCGTCCGTGCTGTCGAGAATCATTACGGTGTTGTGGCAGACCGCTCATTTTACGAGCACGGCGGCAAACTGGATAGGTTCGGTCAAGGAATTCTCGGTCAGTTTTGACGGGGGCAGATCCCGGGCGAGCAACGTTGGGTGCGAGCCTTTCGATTTTTTCCCTGAAGCGTGTTGCCTCAGCTACAAATACGGTACCGGAGCGGGCGATCACCCGGCTCTGTGTTTTGTCGCGTAAACACGGGCAGCCCAAAGCCGCCGCCCGTGGCACCCTGCCGCGATCAAGATCATAGGTCTTAGGTCGTTTGAAACAACGGGTGCCGCCATCAGGCGATGCCATCAAATCTCACGCATTCAGCTGTGAATACGGTTACCCGCGTTGAGTGGCACCCAAAAGATGTTCAAAATGGTCGATGTTTCCTGTAGAACGTCAGTGGCCACGATGACCCACTGCTTGAATCTTACTGTCGAGCGACAAGGACTCAGTCAGGGAAATACAACCTCATTCAAGATCGCTTGTGCTGCTGGAGTCGAAGTGCCGTGTCCAGCCTCTGAAACAATGACATGACCTCTGAACTCGAATCTTGGGAACGGGAGCATTTCGTCGCTGGTGGCGGCGATCCGATGTTGTTCTATGTCGTTTACGGCGAGATCAATTTGTCCGCTCCATTGTCGCGGACGGAATACCGCACCAGTGGCGCGCCTGACGGCATCAAGGTCATGTCGTATGGCCCGAACAAGCGCCCTGACGTGCCCGGAAGCTTCCGCGAGGGATACGTCTGGGACGAATTCGTCACCGATAATCCCAAACTCGCTCTAGTCGTGGAACAATCCCAGCATTGCCTCGTCTTGCGTGGCACCCCCACCGATTCATCGACGCTTGATTATTTACGCGACACGGTCGGCCTTATTGCGTATTTGATCGATCACGGCGGATGTGCAATCTACGATCCGTTCACGTTCCGCTGGTGGCAACCTTCGGATTGGAAACAACAGGTTTTCGATCCTGCTGCCGCAGTTCCCTGTCATCACACGGTGATCCTCGTCTCGGAAGAACCCGATTCCTCGTTGAAGTGGTACCATACACGCGGCATGCGAAAGTTTGGCAGGCCAGATATCAGCATCCACAATGTCACAACCGAACTGGAAGACGGTGTCATTGAACTTTGCAATCGCTTGATCGAACACCAGGCGTTCGGCCACGTTGTTCAGGATGGCCAACAAGTCAAGATGGCTTCGTTGCCATCCGGCGGCGTCATTCGGCATGCTGGCGATTTGGATGATCCTGACTTCAATAACTTTCACCTTGATGTGAGTTGGCGAAAGCCCGGCAGAACCAAGCGGTGAACCGGTACCGTAGATCAGGCGGGTTTTGAAATCATGTTTTGTTTACGGCGGCCAAGTTACCGATGCCGTTACCACTTCACTTTGTCAATCGTCGGCTTGAGGTTTCCTGGACCTGCGGTCCCCGGTCTAAAGAGAGGCAAGCCGGGCCACGCAATCGCCCGTCTCCATCGAGACAAGTTCGATGGGGACGGGAATGCAGGTTACTTCACAGCGCCGAATGCGGCGAAGCACCCATTCTTGTGCAACAGTTCCACAGTGCTGAAGCCGACTTGTCGGAGCAGGTCTAACTGATACGTCACCGGTCGTGGTGAATCTTCTTGATCAACGTAGGCGAAAACTTTGTCACGGTACGCGTCACCGCCCAGCGAACTCAGGTACTCGCCATACCCCGCCCACATCATCTCCTGAATCGGTTCAGATTCATGAGCGACGAGATCCGTTATCCAGACGCTGCCGCCGGGGGCCGTGATTGCGAACAGCTTTTGGAACGCCGTAAGCCAGTCATTGTCGTCCCGCAAATGATGTAAAACGGCGGCGGCCAGGATCACATCGTATGTTTCTTGTCCCAGATCGGCCTGGCGAAAGTCGTCGTGAATCGTGCGGATTAATCCTGTGTTCACTGCAGTGACTCGTTCGGCGGCACGTTGCAGCATCGGCAGGCTCAGGTCGAGCAGATCGACCTGAAAATCGTGTCCCGCAACTTCTCGCAGTTTTAAAGTGTTATTCCCGGCACCGCAGCCGATATCCAGGACTCGCTGAATCGGATTTGTACTGCGAACGGCTGCCTGAGTAATCAATCGCATCGCGAGAGGAGCGTCCTGGGTTGCTGTCTGCCCCGTTTCCAACTTTGAAAATCGTTCGACATCGTGATCAAAACGATCGCGGATCTGGTCGAGTGTCGATTTGTCGTGCAGTGGCGTTGGCATTGTGAGTCTCGGGAAAAATGACAATATGGGAATCCGGTGAATGTAACCAATTGCACTTCCCGCGCCTGCCGCTTCACTGTCGACATTCCGTCATTTCCGACAAGACGGGAATTCGTCCGTTGGTTTCTGGCGGATGGTCTGAAGGCTGGACAACGCAAACCAATTCCAGGCGGAAATTGAAGGGGCCGGTGTCTGCGTTCACTTTTGAGTGAACCTTTCCTATTCTTGTTTTCATCAACGCGACAACATATTCCGCACACCTTGATGGAGATGGCTGGTGTTTACGAATTCTGTGAAGCAGAAACTGCAGACGGGGGGAACGTCCCTGGGTACGATGATGTTCGAGTTCCCGACCACGGGAATTGCCCGACTGGCCTCGGTCGCGGGAGCCGAATTCGCCGTTTACGACATGGAACACACCGGTTGGAGCATTGAAACGATCCGCATGTTGATCGCTACAACTCCTCGGCCAGCCCTGGTGCCGATTGTCCGGATCCCCGCCTGTGACTATCAGTTTGTCGCACGCGTCCTGGATGCCGGGGCGATGGGAATTATGGTCCCGATGGTGGAATCGGAGGAACAGGCCCGGCATCTGGTGAATTCAGCCAAGTATCCTCCTGTCGGTCGGCGTGGCGCGGCCTTCACGATTGCTCATGATGAATACCGTAATGACCCGATTCCCGATGTCATTCGCTCTGCGAATGCCGAAGGGTTATTGATCGCTCAGATTGAAACGGTCAAAGGTCTGGAAAATGTCGAAAAGATTGCTTCAGTTCCAGAGATCGACGTGCTCTGGATCGGACTGTTTGATCTGACCAGTTCCATGGGAATCCCGGGCCAGACGCAACATCCCGACACTCTGGCCGCGATCCAGCGAGTCCTCGCGGCATGTCGTACGTACAACAAAATCCCGGCGGTGCTGGTGACCAGTGTCCCGGAAGGTCTGACACAGCTTCAAACAGGTTTCCGGATGGTCGCCTACGGCGGCGATTTGTGGATCTATCAATCGGGTTTGAAGAAGGGGCTGAATGCCCTGCGGGAAGGTGTGAAGCCTGCAGTTCCGGCCAACTGAATCCCGCAGCCAGAGACTTCCTGGCGCTGGCTTCGCCCCCACTCGTGAAACTGCGTTTGGTTTCACGCTGGTTGAACTGAAACTCCATCGGTTGTCATTCCACAAGTGGTGGAGGTGACGCAACCCCATTTGGGGTAGAAGACCGTCGTACGCCACGTACCCTGGGCTATAAGGCGTAACTCCGTTGGAGTAGAAGACGGCTCCTATGAGACGGTCGGTTTGTTGGAGCGGATAAGCTGGACATGAGTAAGGCGATTCAAATCGTGTGACCTGCGGATATGGTTTGAATGCAATCCGTCTGTCAGCTACTCCAAAGGAGTTGAGTCTTATAGCCCAGGGTTGCCGCATCCTGCGGCTACCCTGGGTCTGCTGAATCGACCACATCCTACCCCGAATGGGGTTGTGTCGCCTTTCTGATCGGCTGACGGAGCGTGATCCCATCTGGACCATACGGCAATCAAGGTCGCGATGAGTTTAATCACCGAAACACGCAACAGATTTGCGGTCCAAAATCTTCGCTCCAAGCAAAGAAGCCAAACGTTAGGAGTACAGGAAAGTTCTCTATAAAAACCTGTTGGCGTCCTGATTGACCGACATCGGTCAATCAGGATCGCTACGGTCGACATGTTCGCGGGCTACTTAAGTAGTCGCATCGTTTTCATCCAGGCTTCACACGGCTTCGGCCAGTCGGTGACTGGCTGACCGTCGACATGTCTCAATCCATATCCATGTCCACCGGTCGCGTAAACGTGAACTTCGGCCGAGACGCCGACTCGCTTCAGTTCCGATGCCAGCAGAAGCGTATTGAGAACCGTAACGCCGTCATCGTAGGCGTGTACGAAAAACATCGGTGGCGTTTTTGGTGTTACCTTGATATCGGTCTGCTTCAATTGTCCTTTCTCCTCGAAGCCGCCGGGGTAGATCAGGATTGCGAAATCGGGCCGGCAGGAAATCTGATCGGCTGCGTCGACCGCCGTATATTGACGTTGCTCGTCGAAGATCGAAACCATTCCCGCGACTTGACCACCCGCCGAGAAGCCGAGCAATCCGATCCGCTTGGGATCGAGTTTCCATTCGGTCGCTTTGCTCCGAACGAGACTGATCGCTCGTTGAGCATCCTGCACCGCCGCCATCCACCGCTTGTCTGGATCCCGAAATGGAACACGGTACTTCAGCACGATGGCTGTCACTCCGATGTCGTTCAGCCATGTGGCGACCTCAGTCCCTTCGAGATCGTACGCCAGAATGTAATGACCTCCACCAGGACAGATCACCACCGACGCCCCCGTATCTTTGGCCGGGTCAGGTCGGTAAACCGCGATCTGAGGGGTTGAAACATTCCCCAGCTTGATGATCCGCCTCCCGGCAATCAGCTTGTCTTCAGGTTTTGTCTGATCAGCCTCGGGGGGTAATTCTTTTGTCTCGCCGGGCGGTTTACCTGGCCAGACATTCATAACCAGTGGTTCTGCAGCGACGGCAGTTGAGGCAATCGCCATCCAGAGCATGAGGCAGACGTTTTTCACAATGTTCCTCGGCGCAAGGTAAACGGGAGAGAGGGGCATCAGGTTCTCAAATTGCCCTGGCACAACGATCCAGAATGTCGGCAGGGTTTCAAATTCGCTGCCAAACTGCAACAGAGCAGGGGGAAGCATCGTCCATGGAACAGCGCTCGTTCACGTCTGGCAGAGAATACGCAGTTCTATCAAGAGCAGGTCGAATTTAGAAACGCAGAGAGCGCGGAGGACGCCGAGAAATGCGAGTTCCTGCTGGTGGCGTGTGAATTCATGAAGAACAGGCCAGCGTGGATCATCTTCTCCAGGTTTTCCTCTGCGATCTCCGCGACCTCTGCGTTTCTAAACTTTCCGGGTCGCGCATGGAACGCGCGGATTCGCGTCAGCAATTAGAGCCAGATTCCCTCCCCTTCCGTAAGGAAACACTCGATAATCCGACTTTCTTTGGAATTCCGCGACACCGACCAGCGTCGTACGGGTAATTCTCTTTCAGTTGATTCGTCATCCATTCGCGAGATTGCTCACTTGCTGGACGAGCACGACCAATCGTCCGTGATCTGCGGTTTGCAGGCCGGCGACCGAAATGCGTGGACTGCGCTGTACAAAGGCTACAGTGCGGACGTCTGGCGTTACGTCGCCCAACTGATTGGACCTGACGCTGCTGATGTGGCCGATGTTGTTCAGGAGACATTTCTTGCGGCAGCAGCCTCGGCCCGTAAGTTTGACGTCAGCCAAGGATCACTGTGGGGTTGGCTGGCGGGGATCGCCCATCATCGGGTTTCGCGTTACTGGCGGCAGATCAACAAAGTGGCCCGGTTGCAGGGACTGGCAGAAGCTCATGCGGGGGAACTGCATCGGTGGCTCGACGAGTCCCAGGCGGAGGCAATTTCTACCGATCAGAGGGAACTGGCGGAACTGGTTCGTGGCATCCTGGCAGAACTCCCCGCGGACTATGCCGCGCTGCTTTCGGCCAAGTATCTGGACGAACAGAGCTTCGACGAAATGTCCCGGCAATGGGGGCAATCCGTCGACGCTTTGAAGTCAAAGCTGGCACGCGCCCGGCGCGAGTTCCGCAGGAAAGCGGCGAAGACGATTGAGGCTGAAGCATGACCAAGTCTGATGACGGTACTCACGACGAAGACGATCCACGGCTGAAAGCCGTGCTGCGCACCGTCGTGCCCGACGCACCGGTACTGGATGCCGCGTTGCTGGATGCCATTGAGCAGCAGGTGACTCTCGCGTTTGCAGCGGCGGATGGATCACAAGCAGCAGACGCTGGGGAAACAGCGAAGGGTGACAAAACAGGTCTGGCAAATTCCCAGGATTCCTCGCCCTCTGCGAACGTAACGAGTGCGACGAATTCCAGGACAACAATAAATTCAACGCGGAGGCGTCAGATGTTTACACTTGCGTTTCGTGGATTTTGCCTGGCTTCAGCCATGGCGGCGATGCTGTTCGCCTGGCTGGCTCCGATCAATCAGAACGGGGTCTCTCACGCTGCCGCGTTTTCGGAAGTGATAGACGCAGTGCGCAGCGCCAGTTCGCTTCACTTGCAGGTTGTCCGTGATGGGCAGACGGCCGAAGTCTGGGTTCGTGCGCCGGGCCTGGTCCGCCGCGAGCAGACCGCCCAGCGTTACGAAATTGCCGCAGGATCGCGTCTCTGGCGGATCGATGAAGAGACCAATACCGCTCAAGAAACAGACTCACCGTGGTTTCAGTCAACGGATCGTCAGGTCGATCTCGTCGCACTACTTGACCTCGGCATTACCGACGTGACAGCGCTGCTGAATTCACGTCCGACCGATCGGGCCCTGTTCGAGGGACGCGACTGTCTTGTCTATCGGGCGCATGTTCAGGCCACGGCCGAGCGAATCGAACTGCAGGGGTTTGTCGACGCGAAAACACTTCAATTGGCTGGACTGCGTGCAAAGCGAGGTCCGAATGTTCTCTTGGCCGAGATGCGTTTGATCGCGATGAACGAAGCTGTTGCCGATGAAAAGTTTGTCGTAGCGAAGTCCCTGACGGAAGATGGACGTATCGGCAAAGTGAGTGATTCCCAAGGGATCACGGTCATCCGACCGATGCTGGCGAAACGCTGGACGCCGCTTGGCCCGGGCATGCTGCTCAAACCAGGCGACTGGCTGCGGACAGAACTGCGTGGAGCCAATGGACTCAAAGTCACCTTGTCGTCCGAAGCGGAACTGACGTTGGGCCCTGGGACTCTCGTCGAGTGCATTTCACCGACTCAGGCTCGACTGCACACAGGCGAAGTCCAGGTCCACTATCGAGGCCGCAAAGTCGTCGAAGAGAATGTTCCATTCACACTGCTGGCACCGCGTGACGGCAAGCGGCTTTTCCACTACGGCGACAAGAAGCTGGTTCGAGTCGACCGTGAGGAAAAGCTGGTGGACGTTGCTCAATCACCCGTCTGGCTGGCCGGTTTTGAAGGGACTTCCAATAACGAATCACTCGGTTCTTTGATCGTCAAACTCCCTGATGGTCGTAACGAACCGTTGACCGTAGGTTATCACAAAGTCTCGGTCGAGATCCGTGACCAGATTGCTCGAACAACGATTGAAGAATCGTTTGTGAATCACACGCCGTCTCGACTGGAAGGGGTGTTTCATTTCCCCTTGCCGCAGGACGCCTCCATCAGCGGATTCGGCATGTGGATCGGCAACGATCTGGTTGAAGCCGACATCGTCGAAAAACAGCGGGCTCGTGAGATCTACGAGACTATCCTGCGAGAAAGACGTGACCCCGGACTGCTGGAGTGGACGGCCGGAAACCTGTTCAAAGCACGGGTGTTCCCGATTGAAGCTCATTCGGAAAAGCGCGTCAAAATTGTCTACACACAAGTCCTGCCATTGCGAGCCAACCGATATCGTTACAGTTACGGACTGCGCAGCGACCTGCTTCGTACAAAACCATTACGTGAACTGGCACTGACTGTCACTGTGAACTCGGCCCTCCCCTTGAAGGGGGTCAGCTGTCCGACACATACGGTGCGTAGTCAGCAGACTGCACACTCAGCCCAGGTGGAATTCTCGGCTCAGGAATATTCGCCAAACCGAGATTTTGAAGTGGTCTGCGAGATCGATGCGAAGCAGTCGGACGTGGTCATCATTCCGCATCGACGAGGCGACGACGGATACCTGCTGGTGCAATTGACTCCTCCTGGCCCTGAGGGGAATTGGCAACGCGAATTGCTGCCTGATGGGAAACCATTGAACATCGTACTTCTGTGCGATACGTCTGGGTCGATGGATTCTGAAAAGCGAAAGCAGCAGGCCGAGTTCGTTGCAACGCTCCTGTCGTCGCTGGGGACCGACGACCGCTTTCTGCTCGGTGCGATCGATGTCGGAACCAGTTGGGCGTTCCCCGAACTTTCGCCCCCATCGGCCGAGAACATCGCGGCGGCGAAAGACTTCCTCGACAAGCGAGCTTCACTGGGTTGGACGAACCTCGATCGGGGACTTACGGATGTTGTCAAGAAGTCACCAGCCGATGCTCAAGTGGTCTACATTGGTGATGGCATCGTCTCTGCTGGCGACACCGATCCCGCACGATTTGTGAAACGACTGGCCACACTTGTGGGGCAGGGGGGAAACTCACCGAAGACGTCGCAGCGATCATTCCATGCGGTGAGTGTCGGCAATATCAGCGAATCGACCATCCTTAAAGGGATCGCGTCGGTCGGTGGTGGCTCGGTCCGCAGCGTCGGGGGTGAGCAGACGGCAGTCGTTGTTGCGAAAGAGTTGTTGAACGAGATCGCTCAACCGGGCCTGCGTGATATCAACGTGGAATTCCGTGGGTTGAAAGTTGCTGCTGTTTATCCCGAGCGGCTGCCGAATGTCGCTGCGGGGACTCAGCAAATTCTTGTCGGCCGGTACCTGCCCGAGGGCAAAGATCAGGTCGGGGAGATCATTGTCACAGGTAAACGGGGAGCGGAAGCTGTCCGATATGCGGCAAAAATCAATTTCAAAGAGGCAGAAGAAGGAAACTCGTTCATTCCGAGACTGTGGGCGCGAGGCCATCTGGATCATCTGCTGGCACAAGGTCAGGCGGCGTCAGTAAAAGACGAGATCATCGGACTGTCTGAGCAGTTCCATATCATTACGCCTTTCACGTCACTGCTGGTCCTGGAAACGGATGCGGATCGAGAACGGTTTGGAGTGAAACGTCGTTATGAAATGCGTGACGGCGAACGGTTTTTCGCCGAAGGTCGCAATCATGCAGACTTTGAACTCGTCCAGCAGCAGATGAAGCGAGCGGGAGATTGGCGTCAGGGGATCCGTCGGCAGATCCTGAAGAATCTGGCGGGACTTGGCCGCAATCCTCAACTGTTTCGTGAGCAACTGGAAGATGCCCAGCGAGCCAGCAACCGTGACAACTTCCTGGGGGACGGACCCTATCCCATCAGCCTGACATCGGCTACGGCACCGGCACTGGGTCGATTGAGTGGATTCGCGGGAGGGGGCGGGGGCGCTTATGGCGGCGACGTCCTTTTTGTCACGGGTGACTTCGACGGAGAACCAATGGAATTAGGATTGAGAGTATCGGACTCTCGTGCGAAGGGCAGCGGTGATCGACTCGATTCGATCCTGAATTCCGATGAAACCCGAGGTTTTGGATTTGGACGGCAGGATGAAGAATCGGACCGCAAAGAGCTCGGCGAGGGATTCAAGAAGTTGAACGAGTCGATTGAGGAATTCGCCGGGGAAAAGCTGGAAGCCGACAAGTTCGGAAAACAAGTCCAATTGTGGGATGAAAATGGATTCCTCGAAAAGGAGATCGGGGCGTCCAAGGCCGAACCCTATTCCGGAAAGAGATTTCGTGGTGCCGAGAGGCCATCGGAGCCGTTCCAGTCACTGGCAGGCGGCATGCTGTTTAAATCCAAGGGACAGAGATCAGCGAACTTTGGTCGCTATGAAAGGGGGACTCAACCGGACACATCAACCTGGTTGAACAATCTCTTCCCGACGCTTCCACCTCGTCCCGGTAAGCCTGCCCCCGCACTTCCTGACCCTGAGGGCTGGTCTCCCGAATCGCTCGCGCTGTCGCGAAGTCTGCTGCGTGTTGAAGCTCTCAGTAAGATGTCCGGTGGCCTGGAATTGAAGCGAACGGTCGATTCATTCGATCCTCGCTGGAAACGACAGTCCGCCCATAATACGGACCTCGTTCTGTACTCACCGACCAGTTGGCTGACTCGGACCTTGGACACTGATGAGCAGACCATCATTCACTTTGCCACTCCGAAGGATCGTGGCGCATTTTCGCTGGCGTTGTTGCTGGGGCGAGTTCGTACATCAGTAGCGAGCGAACTGACACCGGGTGTCCTTGGGCTGCATGACTCATCGCTCGATGCATTACATGTTTCTTATCGGGACTATCAGGCCAAGGTCGAGCCGGCAGGTGAAAATCGCGTCAAGCTGATCCTGACTCACAAGAATTCGACATACGAACAGCATTTGCTGATCGATACCGTCCGACATGTCGTGGTGAAGTACGAATCGTGGAACGAAGGTAAGATCACATCGACAACGACACTTGATGACTTCGTCGAAGTGGCCGGCACGTGGTTGGCTCGCCGCAGAATTGATTCTGATGGTAAAGGCCGTAAGACGACCGAGACGACTCTGGATCTGAAGATCCTTAACGCTGAAGAGTACGCGGCGCGGATGGCTGCGGAAATGGCTCCTCAATCGACCGTTCAGTTCCAGCGACTGCCGTTTCAGAAGCTGTCCGTAGCCCGACAAAACGTCGCTGACGGAGTGGCTGGGTTTGATGACCGGATCACGATGATGCTGCATTTCGCTTCCCTTCAGCAATGGGAAGAAGTGCTGAAGCAGATCGATGCGATTGAGGCACTGGTTGCGG
>CAZSTW010000006.1:23359-68745 GCA_964609845.1 uncultured Planctomycetaceae bacterium
GAGCGGCAACCGGAATCGACGAACGTGATGGAACGGTGGCAGGATCAGTATAAGCGAGTTCTCGACGCACTCGGACGTACCGAAGAGGCACTCTCGATACAGAAATCGATGACCGAGAAGTCACCGTGGCACATTCACTGGCAACAGGATGTCGCAAACCGTTTGCGAAATGCCGGACGTTATGACGAGGCTGAGGTCTGGCTGCGAAAAGAAATCAGCCGCGATGTTGAGCGGCACGACTACGAAGACGAAACGCTGCGTACCACGCTGGCCGATCTGTTCCGTACACGTGGTCAGTGGGATCAACTGCTCGCTTTCACGACCGAATGGATCGCGAAGAATCCTGAATCGAATTCATGGAGTTCCGCTTATGCTCAGCATCTGTCGACACTGATCTACAACGATAAATTCGATGTGGCCAATTCACTCGTCGAGCAATGGCTCAAAGAGTCTCGTGTTGATGGCAAGTTGACTGCTGCTCAGAATGCTCGCCTGGAAACCGCAATCCGGTTTGCCCAGGGGACTGTCCATAATTTTTCATTCCAGCGTCTGGACGAACGATGGGTCGGCATTCTGGCCGAGACGGTCCGGTTCTTTGTCCGGCATCCGCATCACGGTGAGATTGCGCACCGTGTCTTCAATCACCATTGGTTCCAGCAGAGCGATGGCGGTGATCGGCTGCGGGGCGAATTCCTGCAGATTCTTCGCACGGATCTCGCGAACCTCAGTCCTGCACAACTCAGTTTCCTGGTAAGCAGTTCACTGAATGGACGGCTGGAACTTGTCGAACCGATCAATGATCGCAAGCAGCTTCTGGCCCACGAAGTGCCGCTTGAAATCTGGAAAAAGATCGCCGCTGACCTGCGGACTCGCTGGTCGAAGACGGAAATCTCCCAGGACCGTGATTCACTTGGCACAACACTCAACACCATCTACAGCAGTCGCTTCTATGACACGGAACTGTTGCCATTCCTGCGAGAACGGATTGCGACCGCACCAGCAGAATTGAAGCCCGGCTATCGCGACATTCTGTTTAACGATCTGCTGGGCCGTGCCTGGACCGACGAAATCGAGCTGGAAGCGTTTCAGGTCTTGCGTCAGTTGTCACGGGTGAATGAGCCCGAGGCAACAATCATTGTTCAACTTCCCGCTCTCCAGCGACTGGTTGATGCGATGCTGGCCAATCGCGAAGCTCGCGATGAGAAACTGCTGCGCGATGCGGGCGAGGTCAATAAGCTGACTCGCACGGAGCTTTCCAAGAAGCGGGCTGACAATCGTAAGGCAAGCTACGGAGCCTTTCTGCTTCGGTTGGCAGCGGAAGCTGACAAGGAAGAGGCGGCTAGAGGACCGCTCGCCGCATGGATGCGGATGGAACAGATGTGGCTCGACATATTACTGGAACAGAATTTCGACAAAGCGGCAGAGCGGTGCTGGGTCGTTCTTGGTGAAGTCCCTCCGAAACTGGAAATTGTTGCGGAAGAGGAAGTCGACGAACCGAATGAAAACGTCAATGTTGATCCTCGTGCGGCGCGCATGAAGCATTTGTCCGAGACACTCGATGGAATGCTGAAGCAACGGGCTCTTGTGACCGTAATGAATCTCGCCGCTCGACGAAAGGCCACTCCTGCGTCCATCGAACGCGTTCTAAAATACATTGACGCTGGCATCACTCAGAATAGCCCTGAAGTAAAACGAGACGAGGGGCGCGGGAAAAACGTCGATGAGACAAAAGGGGCTGATGCTGCAAATGGTAAGCGAGTCGCTGAGCAAGTCGGCGCGATGAACGAGGCTTACGCTGAAGCGAGAAGCGCGTGGCGGACAACGAAATTCCAGATGCTCATCGCTCTGGATCGTCCCGATGACCTGGAGGGCGATCTGCGTAACTGGATTCAACAGGATCAGTCAACCTCTCCCTGGCGAAAGTCACTCGCCCGACTTCTTGCGGAACGAGGCAAACTCGACGAAGCCATTCAACTGTTTGAGTCTGTCATGAAAGACAAGCTGCTTTCTGCCAGTGACTATCGGATGCTTTCGGACTGGTATCTGGTTACGAACCGCCGGGCAGAGTACGAGCGTGCCAAGCTGACCGCGTTCAAGGAGACACCCGAAGGGAACCTCAGCAATTCGCTCTATCACATCCGCAATCGCTGGTACCAGAATGGTCCCACATTGCCGAGCGAACTCGACGAAAACATGCTGCTCACATTCAAAGCGTTGTTCGAAAAGTCGGCCAATCCCGAAAGTTATCTCTGGCACTTGCGAGAGATCTATGCGGCGTCACGCGACTTCCGGTTGTTGCAGATGATTCCTGACGCAGTCCTGGGACGCTCGCCACAACAAATCTATGCATATCTGAACTATCTCAACAGCCAGGTCCTTTACGAACTGAGGAACGAAGCTTCTGCGGATGAAATTCTGGCACGCGTGAAATCGCTCCGCGTTGGTGAGAGAACACCAACGGATTTGCGAGCACTCGATCTGCTCGAAGCACTCGTCGAACGGAAGTCGTCTGAAGTTTTGAATCAACCCGGCCCGCACGTCACGGCGTGCCTGGCAGCGCTGCGCCGTGCCTTTGATCGCGATTGGCAACCGGGCGAACCGCGCCTGATGTCCGATTTCCTTTATAAGCTCGGTGGCATCTCAAATGCCGAACTGGCTGCAGAGCAACTTCGAGAACTGAAAGAGTTGCAAAAGCCGGCACCTGCGGCGTCGCGAGACCATCTGTACATTACTAATGACCTCTGCAACCTGCTGGGATGGAGCTACGGCAAGCGGGATGAAGCCATCCAGATGATGGAGCTTGAAGTCCGCGATTATGCTCAAGCCAACGGTGGTCAATGGCCGCACGAAGACAATTCCATTCTTGGCAGCTTCGTCAGTCTCTACGAGGGGGGAAATCGGCATGCCGCTGGCGAAGCGGTATTGCTGAAATGGATTGCAGTGACGAAGCACAACGAGCAACGAAAGTATCTGCGAGATCGATTGATGTCGCTCTACAATCATGCGTTGGAACACAAGGGTGAGGTGACACTCGGTAAGGACGCGGAACTGTTCAACCGGATCATTGAGCTTGGCCTGAAGGACATTGAGGCCGCTGGCGATGAACATGAACGTTACAACTTGGTGACGAGAATCTGCTCCACGTTCGATATCGCCCAGCGCAACAAGATCGGCGATTTCGCGGGTCGGCTGGCAAAGTTTGTGTTCGAGTCACTGCCAGAGATCCTCAAGAAGCAGCAGTCACAGTACCGCAATACGGTTTCTGCTCCGGTCCATGTCACGGGGACCAGTCTCAGTCCGTATCTGGCTCTTCGTTATATCGTGGAGCGTCTCGAACAATACCCACAGCGTTTCGACATGCAATGGGATAATGGCTGGCAGACGCTAGGTTACGAACTGGCTCGCCGGCGCGAGATCGCTGCGAAGGACCTGGGAGATCTCGAACCACGAGTTCTGGTTCTCGTCATCCGGGAACTGAAGCGACATCTTCGTACCGATGAATCGCGGAACTACTACATCTATTACAAGCATCACAGCCACTTCTGGGCCGAGAAAGCCGCCGACTATGCTAAGGCCGCGAACGAAGTCTATGCGGAACAAAAGACTTCAGGCCGACGAGTGCGCTCCATTGCCAATTACTTCCGCAACGGACTGGAAATGCGTGCGAGAGCGATTGAGATCCTGATGATCGCGCACGGCAGTGGCCTGCTGGACGAATCCGCCCAGGCAGAACTGGTCAATTACCTGCAGATTGAAGGACGCTATGCGGAATCGATTCCGTTGCTCGAAGGACTGGTCAAAGCACAACCCGATTCCATGAACTACCGTACTCAGCTGATGGCCGCTTATCACAATTCGCAGCGACCTGAACAACTGGCAACTCTCGTCAAACAGATCGATACTCACTTCCACGCAAATGGTGGCTGGACCGAGGGAAATATTGCGATGTTCGGTAAGGGATGCCTGGGTTGCAATCTGACGGAACAGGCCGTCGGATACCTGAACGAAGCAATTTCGCTGCATCAACGTGATCACGGTGGACGAACACTCAATGATGCGGTGTTGTCAGACTTCTACCAGCATCTAGCACAGGCACAATCTCGCCTGGGCCGGACCAGGGAAGCCGTTGACGCCGCCAGTGCTGCGATCGTCTGCTGGGGACCGCGACACGACCAGCGGAGGCATACGATGCAAGGGCTGGCTCAGGTTCTGGGCAGTGCAAAGGATCTGGATGATTACGTAAAATACCTGGACGCGGAAGCTGCCAAGTCCGGCCAGGACAGCCCGATCCTGCGTAAAGAGATCGGAAAGGTCTACCAGTCACGAGGAAACCTGGCACAAGCCATCACTCAGTATGAACTCGCTGTCGCACTGCAGCCGCTCGATAAGGAAGTCCATCAGGCATTGATTGTCTGTTATGATGGCGTCCAGCAACCCGACAAGGCGACTCGGCAACTGATGGCGCTGATCGATTTTGATCGTCACGATCTGAAACTCTTCACTCAACTGGCTGATCGCCTGAAAGCAAACGAAGCCGAAGCCGAACGGGCCGCCACATCCATCATTGAAGCGGCCCCGAACGAAGCCGAGAACCACGCCGCCATGGCCGAACTACGGCAGCGGCAGAATCGCTGGGATGAAGCAATTCCTCACTGGCAGCAGGTCGCTGAACTCCGTCGCCTGGAACCAGATGGCTTGCTGAAACTGGCAACGGCCCAGATCCACTTGAAACAATGGGATCCAGCCCGTGTCACCCTCAACAAACTCAACAAAACGGAATGGCCCGCGAGGTTCAATAACATTCAGAATGAAGCGCGCCAGCTTCAGGAAAAACTGCCAAAATGACGAGTTCCGGCCTGAGTTTCAGGCGCATCTTTTGATCGTTGGTTCACCTCAGGCTGGTATGCAGCGCCCTGTTGGGCCGGATTTGTCCCAACGGGACAAGGCATATCAGCCCAGGGCAACGCCCTGAGGATTCTTTGTGTTCGGGATCAGCGTGAATTAGTAGAGATCAGTGTTCCGAGATTTTCAATGTCTTCAACTCCAACGGAGTTGCGTCTAAAAGCCCAGGGATGCTCACGAAGTGAGCTACCCTGGGGCTGGACGATTCCCTCCCCCTGTACCCCAACGGGGTTCCGTCATCATTCTTGACGTAACCCATTCTGGGTAAATGAGTCTCCTGCACGCATTCCCAGGGTAGCAGCAACACTGGGCTCTATGACGTAAATCCTTCAGAGTATTTGAGACGACAAGCTCCCCGAAATCAGTCCCATGGGCCTGAGTCGTGGTGATCGGCAATCCAATGAGCGTGAGTCACGAGATCACAGCGCACCAACCACCATGCCATGATTTCGTGTGACATGAAAAACCAGAGAGAATGGCTGGCCCGTTGGGCCCGTGAGATCATTAACCAGAATCATGAAAACGAACAACGCCGCAACCCATTGGGTCGCGGCGTTGTTCGTTTTTTTATCGAAGATCAAGGGGGCTGCGGAGCTCCTGTCACGTTGAAAAAGGGGAGCCCTTTTACTTCGCCAGAAGAACGCGGCAGGAGCCCCACTGCACCCTTGATCCGAATGGATTCTTGAATTCGTTTACTGGGTCAGATCGATTTCAGGAACTCCACCAGAAGCTTCTGCTGGTCGGGTGTCAGCTTCAGATACTTGTCACGAGCCGAACGACCTTCACCATCGTGAGCACGGATCGCTTCGTCGAGCGTGCGGGCTCGACCGTCATGCAGATATGGTTCACTGGCAGCTGCACCCCAGAGTGGTGGAGTCTTCATTTCACGAGCCCCGGCTGCTCCCTGAACAATTCCATCACCCAGGCTTCCCATGTCATGCAGCAACAGGTCGGAATACAGGAAGATCGTCTTGTTGTTCAGAGCCGAGACGGGGCTGGGGCCTGTTGTCATTGAAGGGGTGTGGCAACTGGTACAGCCAACATCCAGGAAGAACTTCGCTCCGAACGCAGTCGATGCTGTAACCGGCTGTGTCGGAGGAGGTGCCAGAAACCGCATGTAATCGGCCAGAAGATCGATCCCCGCTTTGCCTGTCGCAGGATCAACCGTATCTTCGGGATCTTTAACCTTGTCGAGTTGGTTCAGCAAAGTGACGTTGCCATTGGGGGCATTTTCCGCGGGGAACAACCGGTTCGTGATCCCCATTTCATTCAAGTAAGCATCACCAGCGAAAGCGAGTAACGATGCCTGTTGAGCTTTCCAGCCGAAACGTCCTACCAGCGATTTACCGCTGGCGACATCCTGGACCATCGAGGCTTTGCCGAGTACGCCATCAACAGCAGTTGTTCGGACACCCTTCAGGATCACAGCATCAGGGATTGCTTCAATCAGTCCCAGTCCAAACAGCGGCGTCGTCTGGCGTTTCGCCACAACGTTCGCCGAAGTCGGAACCTTTTCCAATCCATTCGGACTGATCGCCCGTTCCTGAAGCAGCGAGCCTCCCAGTGAGGTCAGCGGATCAAACACACCGCCGGTGACCTTGCCAAACCGAGTGACATTGATCGGGCTGGCACCACCGACAGCGGGGCCGGAATGACAGGCGACACACGAATCGCGATTGAAGATCGGACCCAGGCCACTTCCTGGAGTCTCACGTTCGACAAAATCATCTTTACCTGCTTTAAAGGCAGCGAGTTGCTGGCTGGTCAGCCCCGGCAAGGGCTCGCCAAACTTCGGCGGTGGCGGTGGACCACCGTTTTGAGCGGCTGCCAGAGAAGTGAGCAGCGTGGTGGCGGCGAACAGAGCGAATGCCCCGACCGCTTTATGGTGACCGTTTGAAGGCGTTGGCCTGGTCAATGACATGGTGAATCTCCTGAAGGTCGACAGACAATCTCGCCATCCCCACTGAAGGACCACAGTCAACGTCCGGAACATTGAAGGACAGACATGAGGCGATCGAGATCGGGTGAAGCCGCACGACTCGCAGCTCCGACAGGGAGGTAAAACGAGAATTCCGGCGGAGCCTCAACAGACTTTTTGAAAAATCTAAAGGATTTCTGAAGGCACACGGCGGTGGTGCGCATGGGTGTGTTGTAAGTGTTTTGATTGCAGTTGGTTACGGTGTTGTTGCGGAGGGTTCGTCGCCCAGGGGTTTCCTGTTGGAGACAAGAACACGAAATCTGCTCTTCGCTACGTCCCTGCTGGCATCCCTGCGATAAAGTCTTCCCCGTGAAGATCGAGGAATTTAACGCAGGGGTGCAATGGCGCAGAAACGCATGGGAAAGAAAGGATGAGGTAAGCGGACCTCGTTCAAGCCCCCAGGCCAACGCTACTTCGTAAGGGATTTCCGAAAAGCCCAATCAGGCGTACGATGGACTTCGACCGCGAAAAGAAAGATGAGCTGACGGATGTTTGCGTTCTTCTCTGTGCCCCTGCGTTAACTTCATTCGCATGTCGCAGCAGCGATCAGGGGGAACATCGATCTTACTGACTGCCACCATTAGCCCAGTCGACTTTGACCGTGTTTGTCGACTTGATGAACTCAATCCGTCGTCCTGACGTTTCCTGCCGGGTTCCTCGTTCAGCATCCCGAGCGATTGTGGCGCTCTGGTTACCGTGAGCGCGAAGCATGTAGCTTCCCTTGGATCCGTCGTAACAGATCTCATCTGCGTTGGCATAAAAACCACGGCCTTCAATCTCGGCATTACCTCGACCGACCATTTCCTGATAATCGACAGGATGGTCATCATCGGCAGAGTGGTTGGCGAATTGAAGTTCTTCACAACGCATGCTTCCCGCATCTGCTGGCAGTTTGTCCCGGTTGATTTTGTCATTTGGACGGCCGACTGGCCCATGAACAATCCAGACGCCGTCGTGGAATGTCGACCGCTGAGAATCGATTTTGCCGGTCATCTTTCCTTTAAAGTCGACGCGGGTGTAATTCCACCCTGAGGCAACGGTGCTGATCGGGCGATTCGCCCGGCTCATGGCACGTGGGCCTGTCGTATCCAGATTGCCATTATCTGTGGATCGCTTGTCGCGCATCCAGATTTCAATATGGCCCGGGCCCTGTGCCACCGTTTCGCTCTTCAGGTTTTTGACCGTAAATTCAGCAACAGAGCCGCGCTGGACGCCAACCAGCTTGTTGCCTTCGTATTCTGAGTTTTCAAATGTGACGTCTTCGCGGCAATGGACTGAAGCGAGTTCGGGTTGGGTTCTCGCTTCCAGATCCGTGAACGACAGTCGCGAGTCGAGTTTCACGTCCATCTGCTCGCAGCGCATCCGACTGAGCCCCAGTTCTGCGGTGATCTTGCCAATGAATTTGGCTGTGAGTCCGTCGAATTCCATCGACTCGCCCCACCAGACATCCAGGTCGGGTAGCTTTGTACCAGGAGATTTTGCAGTCGCTGGCGACGTCGAATTGTCTCCACGAGAGGAAATCCCCTCACGTAAAGTCCCGATTGAGGTACCTTCGGGGAGCGGCAACTGCAGCAGACCGTTTCCATTCACCCAGACTCGATTGGCCTGCCGATCCAGATGGACTTCACGTCCTTCCACGTGCATACGCGGATCCCGCAGGTGCGCTGGCTGACCAAACAAATGAACGACTTCACGCCCAAGACCGTGATTCTGCAACTGCAGGCGATCTCCTTCGGCGGTGAAGGGAGCATTGCCCGCCTGCTTCTGCATGATCTTCACCCGGCCCCGCGATTCGACTTCAAGGAGTTCGGGTTCCGGTTCTCCTTCAATCGTCTGCATATGCACCCCGATCCAGTCGGCTCGCACGTCCAGGGGTTCACGTGTCGAAACAGTCTGCAGTTTTGCTCGTCCCGCGGTATCGTCACTTCCTGAGATATCGATCGGTTGTCCCAGCGAACCCGGTTCGGGTCTCGTGGTCGAGAAACCTGCCCCCTGCACTTTGGGGCGAACGGCGTTTGCATGGGTTGCAACGCCGGGTTGGCGCGATGATGAACCAGCGCTCGCATCCCGTGGTGGCTTTCTGACGGTCGTCGGTCCAGATTCTTCGAGCGAAACCTGCTGCAACTGATTGCGCTTCATTCGACGAGAGAGCAGTCGAGGCTCTTTGGGTTCGTCAAAATGAACATCCAGCTCTGCGGTTCGTGCCAGCAATTGCGGGCTGACCAGGACCACATCACGGGCTGCAATCAGGCGGGCGGGTTGGGGAACAGAGGAAGCCCCAGGTGCATTTTGATTGGATGCCGAATTGACGTTGAGCGACAGGGGAGCAACCCAGAGACGGATTAATTCTGCTCCCAGCCCGGTTCGCTGTTGCGGCTGGCGAAACGAGGCTTGATGTTCGAGTTCGATCAGATCGTGACCGTCTGCGGTGTTCGTCACGAGTCGCAATTGACGCCCCCATTGTGCAACGAAAGCCAGATCATTCGTGACGGGCTGCGTCATTTCCAGACGCCCGATCCCCTGGCAGATGATTTCATCAATCGCATTGTCCTCACGCAGGCGGACATCGACAGACGGGACCTTGAGAATCGATCCCTTGAAAGCGACATGAACTTCGCGCGGATCGGTAAGCTTCAACTGGTGCTTCACCATGTCGTATTCCATCCGCTGCATCCACGCGCGCAGATTCTGCTGATCCGACTTGATTTTCACCAGCTTTCCGGTGGCCTCCAGCTGATGGAACTCCAGGTCCGTCTCGATCTGTTGAAACTGTCGTGGATCAGGAATGCCTTGTGTTTTCGCGGCCACAGTTTCAACGTCCGCTGACTTTGCGGGGACCGGTCTGAATCGTAACAGCAGGTCATCACATTCGAGTGAGTCCCAGCCGGCTGCTTCAGTCTTGCTGTAGGCACGAACCGATTGAGAGAACTGGGCGACGTTTTGACTCACGTCGTATTCCAGATCGCGTGCGTGGATTCTGACAGGTTTCTGCTGCCCCTGCTGCGGCATCCGGACCACCAGCCAGACGGGTTCGAATTCTCGCGTGGCTGGATTAATCCCACTCCCCAGGCGAATCGTGCGAATGCCAAAGACATGAGGGCGATCACGACCTGGCGGCCCCTCAGCAGGAATCAGCTTCACATTCAATGATCGACCGTGGCCATGGTGCGACGCATACCAGAACTCGACAGGGTTCGTACTCACCAGCGACGGCGCGGATTCGTCAAACACGAATTGCTTACCAACAATTGCCAGTCCATCGGGGCCTTTGATCTGGACTTCACCGTCAAGTACAGCCCCTACCACACGACCCGGGTTTGGCCGGACTTCGTCAAAAGCCGACGCGAAGCGTAGCAGTGCAGAGTCACTGACCATCGAGACGGCCTGCTCGCGACCGTCGCGATCTTTCTGGACCCAGACCATGGCGAACGGAGTAAACTTGATCCGCGTGTCGCCAGCCTGATGTGACCAGGATTGCGTGAAAATGTAGGCTTCGCCCGATCGAAACATGTAGGCCGAATCAGCGGCCCAGCGCTGTTCGGACAGATACGTTGTTGCGACGCGAACGTTTTCCTGGAGCGGGACGCTTCCCTGCGAACGAGGCTCTGAAGACGTCGTCGGTAGTTCAGGGATTACCACCAGCGGACGAGTCAGCACAGCATAAAACGCATACACCCCCATCAGGCAGGCGGCTGTGGCAATCGTCATGAGCAGGCGGTTGAACATTCCAGTCTCAAAAACTCACTTGAAGGGGCTGCAGGCTGACTTCAATCGACCAGCGGGACTCAGCCAATCCCGATCAGATCTGTAATGTCGATGATCCCCACAGGACAACCTTGTGAATCGACAACGGGAAGTTCGCTGACGTGGCGAGATCCCAGCAGTTGCAGAACCTCCTCGAGTATCGCATCAGGCCCTACCGTCAGTGGGCGGTTGGTCATCACTTCGGAAATGGGACGATCGAACTGCTCATCGCGTCGACGTTCCAGTAATCTCGCCAGATCGCTGTCAGTAAACAGTCCTGAAAGCCGTCCTTCAGCATCCACCAGCATGACTGCTCCCGTACGACGTCCGGGGCGTGACAGCGTGACAAACACTTCCCGAATCGTAGACGTTTCGCTGGCAATTCGGACTTGTTCACCCTTTCGCATGATATCTTTGACCGACGCGAGGCGACGCCCCAGGCTGCCCCCCGGATGAAATGCAGCAAACTGTTGCGGCGTAAAGTTTCGAACCTGACTGATGACCAGCGCCAGGGCATCGCCGATCGCCAGCATGGCCGTTGTGCTGGTCGAGGGTGCCAGTCCGTGGACGCCCGCTTCAACCAGTCGCCCCAGCGTAATCGTGACATCGGCAGCAGCCCCCAGTGTCGTCGCATCACTCGCCGTAATCGCAACAACTGGCAGCCCGCGTTCCCCGATCAATGGCAGCAGGCGACAGATTTCTTCCGTCTCGCCACTGTTGGAAAGCATCAGCCAGACATCACCGGGACCGACGCAACCAAGATCGCCGTGAAGTGCCTCGGTCGGGTGAACAAAGTGAGCTCGAGTTCCCGTGGATGACAACGTCGCCGCAATCTTTCGGCCAATCAGCCCCGCCTTGCCAACGCCGGTCACCATGACACTGCCACTGCAGGCTCCCAACAGGTCGACAGCATCGCAAAAGCGTGTGTCGAGTCGGCGGGCAAGGGCCAATAGCTCCTGGCCTTCATGGACAATGATCTCGCGCGCTTCTCGCAACTGAGCGAGGCGTGAGGCGGGAAGTATAGATTGTTCGGGCACCGCACTCATGCGCGCTTCCTTGCAACGCGAAATGCGCCTTCCTGGCGCGGGCCGGGAGTGTATCGGGACCGGCAAGATCGGTCAACGCGACATCACACACGCGCAAAGTTCTACAGGCAAACATGTTACCGGAATGCGATTGTGTGGGTGACCCGGATAAAGCCGGAACGCGCGCGACTTCGCGCCAAACTCCTGGGGCTGACACCAGCCAGTCGAAAGACGCGTCAAATCGTGCCCCCCGTGATTGGGATCGAAATCGAATGGCCCCGGCGATACGCTGGGTGGCCCGGGTTGGCCGTACTCGGCCTACCCGGGTCGCAACGCGACGAGAAGTTTACCTTTCTCAAGGCGGGATGGCACTGCTTTCGCGACCGAAGTCCAAGAAATGTGCCACTGCTTCGGAGTCTTCGGAGAAGCAGTGCCTCTGGTGGTTCATGATCACCCGAAACTCTTCAAATGGACTGAAAGTGGAATCCTGCAGGCACGGTCAACTCGCAGAGTGGTCCGGATTGGCCGTACTTCAGCCTACCCGGGTTGCAACGCGACGAGAAGTTTTCCCATTTCAAGCGTTCGAAACTTCCTGTGACTTCGTCACCTCGGTTGGTTCATGGCAGACGACCGAGGCCACCCTGCGATAGAAGGACGACTACCGGTCTGGTCCACCTCGCGAATTCCAAAACAGGAGTCGCACGATTCCATAGAGTCCGCAGTACCCAATACCAAGTCCCATGAAAACACTGAATCGCCAATTGGTGTCCACTAAGGGCTTCCAATCTGTCAATCCACCGGACAGCAAAATTGTGGAAAGCAGCATGACTGGCAGAAATGACAAAACGAAGATGGCGTCGTAAATTCGCATTCGCATTCCTTTCCGAATGACGCGAAGAACATGCAGATTTCGCTGAGGTTATACCTTGCAGTGGATCAGTGCCTTCCGCCTTCCTGATATGCATCACGATCAAGTATTCCCTCGAAGTCAGAAACGTCGTAGATGAAAATTTCCGCAGAATTCTTCTGCTCACTCATCCATTCGCGAAACGTTTTCGGTACTTTGATTGTCGTGCTTCTATGAATCGGCCAGAAAACGATCCACATGCCTGTATTCACGTGACGATTCTTGCTGAAATAATACAGGGGTGTACCTTCATAAGTCGTTATCGGAATTCTTGTCTTGCACGCGAAATAGGAACTAACGTAAGCAACAATAAGCATCGCTGCAACGGCTGCCACAATCGCTACCCGCGTCAATACCGGGTGGCTGGCAAATGCGTCTTCTACGTACCCTGACCCGATTCGAGACATGAACAGCCACCACAATTAAGAAAATGTCTTTTCGCAGCCAAATGCAGATACTCAGTTATTGAGTCGACGGCGTCGGATGATTCAGTGAACAACACGTCGGCTCTGGGTCTCCCTGTTCTGATCGTGTCGTTTATCGACGTGTTTGTATCAGCTCCGCTGGGTTCCCGCCGGGGCACCTCGCAGTCGTTTCACCACTTCACGTTCAAGGACCTGAAGCTTACCGCGATTCATATTCGGAAGCATCCCCGGGAAGTTTCCCTCCGTTTCCCTCCCATGCCTCCCAGCGATTTGGCTGGGTCTCAACGAAGAGAAGTTTACCCCCTTTCAAGCTTTCGAAGCTTCCTGTGACTTCGTGACCTCGGTAGGCTCAAAGCAGCCAACCGAGGTCACCCTGCGGATGATTGGGATCGAAATCGACGACCCCGGCGGTACGCTGGAGTTGTTTAAGGAACTTACGATGGGCGCCAGTGCAAAGCTGAGTCTGCGATCTGGGTGGTTGTTGCTTCTTCTCTTGATTGGCGGTTGATGGATGACAACCGTTGCATATCAGGCATTTACCGGAATAACGAGAGAGCAGGAGAAACAGCTTCACGATGGCATGACGAAAGAAGAGGTCATCCGTGTACTTGGAATGCCGCATGGAGGCGAGACAATTGATCGAGATTTCTGGATCTACTGGACATACCCCCGAACATTCGATCCGCTAAAGCTTGGGTTTGACAAAGATGGCCGACTGCGGTCAGTGTCCAATTAACATTCCCGCTGGGTGGCCCGGGTTGGCCGTACTCGGCCTACCCGGGTCGCAACGCGACGAGAAGTTTACCCATTTCAAGCGTTCGAAACTTCCTGTGACTTCTTCCTGTGACTTCGTCACCTCGGTAGGCTCAAAGCAGCCAACCGAGGCCACCCTGGGGTCAGTGTCTAATTGACATTCCCGCACATCCCCAAGTTTGCCAGTCGCTACCACCTGTTCCGTTGCCGCGAGTTCATCCAGGCCGTCAATGAAACGATTCCCAAACGGAGACAGATTTTTCGTCCGTATGGGAATCGTTGTGATTAACACGGTCAGTCGTCGCGATCAGTTGGCTTCAACAGCCGTGTGAGCCTGGACCGCTTCGTTGATTAACCGCAGGGTTTCGTCGAGTTCCGGGCGGAACAGATCGCCGATCAGAAGGTCGGTGATGTCTCCCTTGCGATGCGGATGTTGAGAGACGAAGCGACCGAAGCTGAGGCCAGAGTAGTAGGCACAGACCAGTTGTCGCATGCGTTCCATGCCGCGGAAATAGTCTGCTTCCCAGCAGCCCAGTTGTGATCGTGATGTGTCACCCTTGGCCAGGCCTTCACAGACGGCATCTGCGGCCAGTTCCCCTGATTTGAGGGCCAGCAATACTCCCGAGGAATAGAGCGGGTCGAGGAATCCAAGGGCATCGCCGACCAGCACCCAGCCGTTTCCTGCGACTTGCTTCGCGCGGTAGGAATACTCTTTGGCGGCGCGATAGATGTCGGCTCGCTTCCCGATGCTGATGCGTTCCTTGACTGCCGGACACTTTTCGACTTCTTCGTGATAGATGGTCTCGAAATCCTTGCTGTCGCGGTTCTTGAACAGGTAGTCGTACGAAGCGACGATCCCGACGCTGACAATGTTGTCGTGCAGAGGAATGTACCAGAACCAGCCCGCTTTTCCCTTGACCTGCAGCACCACGGTCGCACCTTCATCCCGGCCGACGTCGCGATGTGCCCCTTCCCAATAGGTCCAGCAGGCCGCCTTTTTCAGGATCGGATCCCATTCACGCAGCCCGAGTTTCCCCTGGATCAGGGTACTCTGTCCGCTGGCATCCACGACCACGTCGGCCCGTTCGACTCGTTCTTGTCCAGATTCGTCCTGTAGCCGGACGCCAACCGCACGATCCCCTTCGAACAGGACTTCAAGAACTCGCACACCTTCGTGCACGCTGACGCCATGTTCAGCGGCGTTTTCCAGCATCATCTGGTCGAACTCACTGCGTCGGACCTGCCAGGTCTGCGACGATTCGTGAGGCTTATGATCGACGAAGTAGAACGGCTCGGACAATCGGCCGCTGGACCCGACGAACTGGACGCTGTACTTCTTGATGTTGTGACTCGACTTCATCTTCGGCAGCATGTTCAGCCGCTTCATAACCCAGTAGGTCTGGGGAATCAGCGATTCGCCGATGTGAAATCGCGGGAACTTTTCACGTTCAAACAACGAAACTCGATAACCCTTTTGAGCAATCAGGGTTGCGGCGGTTGTTCCGGAGGGGCCACCACCAATTACGATCACGTGCGGCTGAGTTGTCATCAGTGAGATTCCTGCGGTTGGAAATGCGTCGTTGGTTTTCGCCATGTGCTCCCCGCCTCCTCGTGAGGTGATCGCACGGCATGCAGTAACTCGACAAGGTGTTTCAGATCGGGATGGGAGAGATGCCCCAGCTGGCGCTGATGGCAATCCTGGACAGCATCCGCCAATTCGGACAGTTGCTTCAGGCCGGCGTCGGTAATCCCCACTTCCACCACACGGCGGTTTTCAGGACGCCGCTCACGATGCACCAGACCTCGCTCTTCCAGTCGATCGAGCATCCGGGTCATATCGGGAGCCCGCGAAATCAGCCGAGCCCCCAACGTCAGTGTCGGGACCGTGTGCGGGTGTGAGGCCTCCAGCAGACGCAAAGCGTTGTACTGCTGGGCCGACAGATCGAACCGTGAAAACAGTTCGTCTTCCATCGCCTTCAATCGATCGTACGTTCTCCAAAGGTTCAGATACGCTTCCTGATAGAGCGAATCAAACCGCGGAGCCCGAACATCACGTGGCATCGAGTCTGTCATGCCGGAATTGTAGTCACCCCGGCATAAAACGTCAAGACAATTGTCGTTCAAACGACTGTTTGCCGGTGGGGCACGCTTGATCCTGATCGATTGAACGCTGACACTCCTGTCATCATGAAACTTTCACTGGTCATTCCGGTCTACAACGAAGTGGAAAGCCTGCGAGAACTGCACTCGCAGATTTCTCAGGCGGCGGCGAGCGAATCGCTGCAAATTGAGGTCATCTTTGTGGATGACGGTTCTCGCGACGGGTCGTGGGAGACGATCCGCCAGTTGTCGCACGAGGATTCTCGCGTGCAGGGGATCCGTTTTCGCCGAAATTTCGGCAAGGCGGCGGCTCTGACCGCTGGCTTGAAGCGAGCCAGCGGCGAACTGGTGATGACCATGGACGCCGATCTGCAGGACGATCCGGCCGAGATCCCGCACTTCATCAGCAAGCTCAACGAAGGCTTTGATGTCGTCAACGGCTGGAAACAGCGACGCCTTGACCCCTGGCATAAGGTTTACCCCAGCCGGGTTTTCAACTGGCTGGTCAGTCGGATGACCGGTCTGAAACTGCACGATCACAATTGCGGGGTCAAGCTGTTTCGGTGTCAGGTGGCTCGTGAGATCCGTTTGTACGGCGAGCTGCATCGATTCGTTCCGGTGCTGGCCCACGCACGAGGCTTTCGCGTGACTGAGATCGGTGTTCATCATCGGGCTCGCCAGCATGGCTATTCGAAATATGGCATCCGGCGGTTTACTCGCGGATTTCTGGACCTGCTGACGGTGTCATTCCTGATCGTCTACGGACAGCGTCCGCACCATATGCTGGGATGGATCGGCCTGGTCTGTTTTGGGATTGGCTTTACGGGCCTCGGATATCTGGCGCTGATGTGGCTGTTGATGAATGTCTTTGCGGTCTGGCCGCCAACGCCGATCGGAAATCGCCCGCTGCTGGCGTATTCGATTGCGTCGACATTACTGGGGGCGCAGGCGATGACCATCGGATTGCTCGCTGAATTGATCGTCTACAATACGGCTCGAGATTCTGACAGCTTCAGCGTGGCGGAAGAGACCCAGGTCACAACCTCGTAAACGTTGCAGGGCGTTCCACGTCGCGAAATCATCACACCAAAAATCTGCAATTCTCGATTCGAACCACATTTTTCTCTCGGCTTACACAGGATTACGAATTGTCCAACGAAGAAACGACAGTCCAGGTCGATCTGGGCTCGCGAAGTTACGAGATTCCGATTGTCAGCAACCGGTTGGCCGAGAGTGCCACGTACTTGCGTCGCTGGTGGATTGAACGTGACGGCATGTCGTCCATGACGTGCCGTCAGCGTCCCCCTGCTGGAAGCGTCTGGCTGAATGAGCACAAGCCAATTCCTCAGCCATCAGCGATCTTGATCACCGATTCCAACGTGGCGAATTCTCACGCGGCGACGGTGCGAGAAAGTCTGCTGGCCGACGGATGGCGCTGCGAGACCGAAGTGTTGCCTGCTGGTGAAGCTTCAAAATCACTGGATGTCGTCACAGGAGTTTATGACCGGTTGATTCGGATGCAGGCGGATCGGCGAACTCTGGTTGTCGCAGTGGGTGGCGGTGTCGTGGGTGATGCGGCGGGCTTCATTGCCGCGACCTATACGCGAGGCCTGCCATTCGCACAGATTCCCACGACATTGCTGTCGGCGGTGGACAGTTCAGTCGGTGGCAAGACGGGGGTCAATCATCCTCAGGCCAAGAACATGATCGGGGCGTTCTATCAGCCGATCGGTGTCCTGATTGATACCGCAGCACTCGCAACATTACCGGATCGAGACTACCGCGCCGGGCTGGCGGAAGTCGTCAAGTATGGAGTGATTCTGGATGAGGCGTTCTTCGAGTATCTGGAACAGCATATCGACGCGATCAATGCACGTCGGCCGGATGCTGTTCGTCATATGGTCGCACAAAGCTGTCGATTGAAGGCAGACGTTGTCGAGCGGGATGAGTTCGAATCGACGGGCGTTCGCGCTGTCTTGAATTATGGCCATACCTTCGGCCACGCGTTCGAAGCACTCTGCGGTTATGGCGAGTTGCTGCATGGTGAGGCCGTCGCGATTGGTATGGTTCATGCCAGCCGCCTGGCCGAGCGTCGCGGCTTGATTCCTGCAAGCGTTACTGAACGCCAGATCGCACTGCTTAAAGCACTGCATCTGCCAGTGGCTCTGCCAGCAGGAATTCAGTTAAGTCAGGATGCCATTCTGGGGCGCATGCGACTCGATAAGAAAACAGTCTCTGGGTCGCTTCGCTTTGTTCTTCCGACCAAAATCGGCGAAGTGAAAACTTTTGGAGAGATTCCAGAAGAGGATGTGCGAGCCGTATTGGCTGTTGGCGGTTAGCTGTTCAGTGAACTGAGCCATGAATGCGGCGCGCCGTCAGGGGATGCCTGGATGAAACAGATCTTTTTGAGCCTCGCTTTTTTCATGGTCCCCATCGAAGTTCTGGCTGTTCCGCCAGATACTTTCGAAGTCCGCGTGGTTGATGAAGAGACGGGGCGGGGGGTTCCCCTGGTGGAACTCCGTACGGTTCACGAAACTCGTTTCGTAACAGATTCCGCAGGATATGCGGCGATTCGCGATCCTGAGCTTTTGGGGCAGAAGGTCTATCTGACGGTGCGCAGTCACGGGTATGAATATCCCAAAGATGGTTTCGGATTTCGTGGCAAGGCTGTGAAGATGACCAGCGGTGGCCAGGAAACCCTGAAGATCAAGCGGCAGAATATTGCCGAGCGGTTGTATCGCGTGACGGGTGCAGGGATCTATGCCGACAGTGTCTTGCTTGGTCATGCCGCGCCGATTCGCCAGCCGTTGTCGAATGCACAGGTGGTCGGGTCAGACAGCGTGGTGATGACGGAGTATCGAGGCAAGCTTTACTGGTTCTGGGGAGATACCAACCGGTTCCGCTACCCTCTCGGGAACTACAATGTCACCGGAGCAACCTCTGTGCTTCCAGCAGATGGAGGCCTCGATCCGGCGACGGGCATCGATTTCGACTATTTCACGGGGGATGATGGATTTGCTCGTCCCGTGGCAAAAATGCCAGGTGAAGGGCCAACCTGGATCTTCGGAATTGTGGCCCTGAAAGATGGCAGTGGTCGAGAGCGACTGTTCACGGGTTATGAAAAAGTGAAAGGGATGCTGGAAGTTTACGAACGGGGGATCTGTGAATTCGATGACGAGCGGCAGGAGTTTGTCAAAGTCGCATCGTATTCCAAAGACGTTCCGCTGCATCTGCATGGACATCCCTTCCATCACGTTGTTGATGGTCAAAAATACGTTTACTTTGGTGATCCGTATCCCGTGATGCGAGTCCCCGCCAGCGCCGATGCACTGCTCGATTTGAGTCGTTACGAAGCCTTTACGTGTCTTGTTCCGGGGGGACGCGAACAGGGAGCAAAGGTCGAACGAGATGCCACGGGCAAGGTTGTCTGGGGTTGGAAACGTGATACGGCCGCCATCACGTTTGCGCTGCAGGAATCCCTGAAAAAGCAAGGCCAGTTGAAAAGCGACGAAGTCTGGTTGCAATTGACGGACGCTGATCACGGCAAAGTGATTGAAGCTCATCGAGGTTCCGTCACTTGGAACATCTTACGGAAGAAGTGGATCCTGATCACAACGCAGATTCGCGGGACATCCATACTGGGTGAAGTCTGGTATGCGGAAGCCGATCGACCCGAGGGACCGTGGACCAGGGCCCGCAAGATCGTGACTCACGACAAATACAGCTTCTACAACCCGAAGCAGCACCCGCAGTTCACATCAAGCGACGGTCGCTATCTGTTTTTTGAAGGAACATATACCCAGTCATTTTCAGGGAATACCGATCCCACTCCGCGCTACGAATACAATCAGATGATGTATCGGCTGGATCTGAATGACCCGCGGCTGGCTGGACCGTCAACCCCGAGCACGCAATAAAGAGCTCGACCTTCCATCAGAGTTCCACATGATTTTTTCTTCTACCGAGGCTGACAGCATGTTAATTCCGCACTCCATTCACCGACCATCAATCTCTCAGGGCTGGCGGCGAATCGCGTTGATCCTGGTGATTGCTCTCAGCCATGCTGCCAGGGTGCCTGCTCAAGAGAAACCCCGATACTTCGAGCAGGATGTGAAAAATTCCAATTCGTTACGTTCCGAGCAAGCCAGGGAACTGGATGAATACATTCTGGGATTGAAGAAGGACGAATCCCGGCTGAAGAAACTGTTGCCCGATGACTATTCTTCCCCGGCAGCTTTTGAGAAATCGGCCGAACGGTACAGGCAGGCGTTTTGCGACAGCATCGGTTATCCGCCACCGGGCGAAATACCATCGGCGGCACCGTCGTTTCAGCAGATTGGGGAAGACTCGATCGGTACCTATTTCCGGGCGATGATTCCGATTCTGCCGGGAGTACACGCAGAAGGGATCTATATCATTCCCAAGTCGCTCAAGCCAGGTGAAAAAGCACCGTTGATCATTTCCATGCATGGCGGCGGTGGTTCGCCTGAGGTGGCGTTGTTCCACGGTGGAGCGAACTATCATGACATGGTGCGAGGAGGTGTGAAGCGCGGTTATGTCGTGTTCGCGCCGCAGCATCTGTTTTCGGCCGAAGGTTACCCCAAGGATGTTCGCAACCGGACAGATGAACGGTTGCGTCTGGTAGGGACAAGTCTGACCGCCGTAGAAATCGCCAAGATCACGCGCAGTCTGGATGTCCTGTTGAAGCGACCGGAAGTCGATGCGGCTCGCGTTGGCATGGTGGGGCTGTCGTATGGTGGCTACTACGCGCTGGTGACTCCTGCTGTCGATCGCCGGATCAAGGTTTCTGTCTGCAGTTGCTACTACGGCGTTCAGGAATCGCGATACCAGCGGGATGAATTTTCGGTTCCGAATGACTTCAAATTCAAAGACCGTTTTACACTCTTCCGCGATTCGGATCTGGCTGCGATCATTTGTCCGCGAGCACTGCAGATCCAGGCAGGATTGAAGGATGGAGTCGACCATCGGGATGGTGGAAAACCTCTGGCTCCCGTCTCAGCAGGTTTCTACTCGCGTCTGGGCCTTGCCGAACGGTTCGAGCACCTGATTTTTGAAGGTGGCCATGAATTCCACGACCCGTCCGCCTGGGAATTCGTCAAGAAGCACCTGTAAATTCTCCTGATGCAGCTTTCATAACAACGTGCGCTGTTGCGTTTTGGTGCCTTCGGAATTCCACAATCGCGGGATGTGGGTGCCGACTCGGTGTTCGTAACTCGAACAAGCTGTTCCCACGCGATATACTCCGCCAAGTCCTCAGGCGGACCTCTTCGTTGTCGAAGCAGGTTGAAATCTGTCTGCCTGGGGTAAGGGACGTTTGAACTGGTGGAATCCGTTGATTCATCAGCAGGGAAGGCATGGGGCATGGCCAAAGAACAACTTTCGTTTCGTGATCGTCTTTACGCGCTGGCTCGAAATTACTGGTGGTGCTGGCAGCCCGAAGTTGTCGCAATTTTTCAGGATCTGAATCCGGTCCGCTGGCGACAGCTCGATCACAACCCAATTCTCCTGCTGGATGAGTTCACGCCTGATCAGCTCGAAAACCGCGGTCGCGAAGCGGTACTTCATTCACGCGTGAATTACGCCTACCGCCGGTGGCAGGAATACATGGACTCCAAGCATACCTGGGGTGATACACACGCCGGGGTGTTGGGGCATAACCCGGTTGCATATTACTCAGCCGAATTTGGAATTCATGAGTCACTCCCGAATTACTCGGGTGGACTGGGGGTTCTGGCAGGTGATCATCTGAAGAGCGCCTCTGATCTGGGCGTCCCGCTGGTGGCCGTGGGGCTGTTCTACCAGGAAGGCTATTTCTCGCAGTTGATTGACGAGACTGGCTGGCAGCGTGAGGTTTATCCCTACGTTCACAACACGCGTCTGGCTGTGAAACCTGCGGTGACATCATCCGGGCAGAAGGTGATTGTTCAGGTCGAAACTCGCGGTGGTCCGATCTATGCGCAGGCGTGGCAGGCTGATGTCGGACGGATCAAGCTGTTCCTGCTCGATTGCGACATCGAACAGAACACACCAGAAGATCGGAAGCTGACTGCCCGTTTGTACGGTGGGGATCAGAGGATCCGGATCCGTCAGGAACTGCTCCTGGGGATCGGCGGGACCCGTGCGTTAACCGCGATGGGTTACCAGCCAAGTGCCATTCACATGAACGAAGGGCACTCGGCATTTGCACCGCTGGAATACATTCGGATGCGGATGGAAGAGGATGGCCTGTCGTTTGATGAAGCGATGCGCAAGGTGATCTGGCACTGCTGCTTCACGACACATACGCCAGTTCCGGCCGGGCATGACCGGTTCGACTGGAACCTTTACGAAGAACACCTCGGTCCGATTGCTGATCAACTGGGACTGGGGGCTGTTGGTCTGGTCGGCTTGGGGCGCGTCGATCCCAGCAATCATCACGAGCCTTTCTGTATGACCGTACTGGCGTTCAAGTGCAGTCGACGCGCAAATGCGGTGTCGAATCTGCACGGTGTTGTCAGTCGGCGGATGTGGACCAGTCTGTGGCCATGGCGGTCAGAGGAAGAAGTTCCGATCGGACATATTACGAACGGTGTCCATGTCTCCAGCTGGCTGGCCCCACAGATGCGATCGCTGTACGACCGCCATCTGCCGCTGGAATGGTACCTGCAATCAGGACAGCCTGAGGTCTGGTCGGGATTCGATGACGTGACCCCGGGTGAGCTCTGGGAGACTCATCAGTCTCTCAAGAATCGCATGATCAACTTCGCGCGAGCCCGGATGCAGCGGCGAGCCGAACGAATCGGGGCGACAGCGGAAGAAATTGCAGAAATTCAGACGAGCCTGGACCCGGAAGCACTGACGATCGGTTTCGCGCGACGGTTTGCTCCTTACAAGCGTGCGGATCTGGTTCTGCGAGACATCGAATTCCTCGGGCAGATCATTGCGGACTCGGCTCGTCCCGTGCAGTTCATTTTTGCAGGCAAGTCGCATCCGGCAGATGACAACGGAAAGGCGATCCTGCAGAAAATCTTCCGTCTGACACAGGAGCCAGGCTTCAAGGGGAAGATCATCCTGCTGGAGGACTATGACATCAATCTGGCTCGCCATCTGGTACAGGGGGTCGATGTCTGGCTGAACAACCCAAGGCGTCCACTGGAAGCATCTGGGACCAGCGGTCAGAAAGTCGTCTTGAACGGCGGTTTGAACTGTTCCATCCTGGACGGCTGGTGGGCCGAAGCATTCGACGGAGAAAACGGCTTTGCGATTGGTAGCGGGCGATCACACGTGAATCAGGACCTGCAGGACGATCGCGACGCCAAGGCGTTGACCAAAGTGCTGATGGAAGAGGTCATCCCGCTGTTCTATGATCGCGACGAAGACGACGGGTTGCCCGATGCCTGGATTGCCCGGATGAAGCGGTCGGTGCGAACACTCGGCTGGCGATTTAACGCCGACCGGATGGTGATGGACTATGTCCAGAAGGCTTACATTCCGGCTGCGGGTGGGTTGTCCTGTGATATGGGACGCCTGGGATAAGCGGCTTCTGAACCTGTCTGGGTTCCAATCACTGGCGTACCGTCTTCCGTAAACGACTCAACCCCGGCCATTTGACCGGGGTTGAGGTGTTAATGCGGTGTTGACGGGCTAATTACTGGTTGGAAGCAGGACCAGCACAGCGGATCAGATGGTCGTGGTCGATGTAGACGACCTGAATTGTCTCGTCCTTGTGATGGAATGGAACAGGCCAGTCCGATCGGATCACCTTGTCGTAGTACACAGTGCACTTGTAGTGGCAGTGATGCAGTCGAGCGGGGCCGACCAGCGGATAGAAGCGGCAGTCATCCATTCGGTCAACGATTGGCTCGACGACCATCTTGACGTTGCTGCGCTGAGTTTCTGCGATGAAGGGGTTTCCACCTGAAGTTTCGTTCGGGACGGCTCGCATCACTTCATCAGGGCTGGGTGGATCCTGGCAGAAGATGTTTGCGTGTTCCCCTTCGACGGGGTCCAGAACGGGAACCTTGTCGTACCGTTCTTCACGGACATAGGCATCTTCGATCAGCTCGCTGTACCACGGACTGACAGGGATCAGCGGCGTCGTTCCGTAGAACCCGCCGAGTACGAAAGCGTCTTTGAGCAGGCCCCACATCAGCACTGTGCCGGTGGTAGCCGTCAGCAGACAACCGCTGCTGGACATCGTCATCAGGCCGATCCCGACCATCAGGGTGATGCGTTTGAGCAATGATCCTGGCTTCATCATCATTCCTCTCCGGGAATTCGCTGATTCTCGACGTTGTGCCAAAATTGGCCGTTGGACGTCTTCCGGCGTGGCTCGTCAGAGCCGTATTCGTTCGTAGGTCATTTTGAATCTGACCGTCTGGCACTCAATCCACGTATCGTGATTGCGCGACTTTGACGATCCTGCTGTATGTATCGAGTCTTCCGGCTGAAAACTTGTGAAATTCTTACGGTTTTACCGGTTAAATCGATTAGATCAGGCAAACTTGCAGTCCAGTCGCGATGGCGCGAGATGGTCTGTCATCATCAAATGGAAACAGCGTCTGCGAAAACTTCGCAGACGCTGAGCCATTCATCGTCGGCCAGCACAGGGTCAGCCGGATCACCAGTTATTTGGATTGAAGTACCACCACCATTTGTCGGTACGGGTTCGGAACATCAGGTTCCATTGCCCATCATCCCATCGCAGTGTGGCATCGCGCCAGCCGAGCGGCACTTGCGGGTAGGGATAGAATGGTCCGATGTACGGGAAGGCACTGGCACTGTACTGCGTTGGGTAGTTCACAGCAGCAGAGTTCGGATATTGCGCGTAGGACGGCCACGCGTAATCGGGAACGCTGGGGTTGTTGTAAACTGCCTGGGAAGCTCCCATGCCGGGATGACCGTACGTCGGTGGCATTGGAGGCATCTGAGCGCCTGGGCCCATTGGCATGGCTCCCATCGGCGGAGCGCCGGGGCCGCCGGGGCCTGGTACAGGACCACCACCAGGAGCCGGAGCTTCACCCTGGCGGAAGTTTACGGGATACATTTGCGGCTGTTGTGGTCCACCCTGAGCATACTGTCCTTGCGGAGGCATTTGGCCGGGAGCCTGAGCATATTGACCTTGTGGCATCCGTTGTTGAGCGGGTTCGTTCGCACAGGCGAGACGGTTGGCGACTGATCGGACACCTGGGACCGAAGAAACCACCTTCTGGGCGGTCGCTCGTTCTGCCTGGGTTCCGACACTTCCGTCCAGCAGGCAAACGCCGTTCTGGAAGCGAATCTGAATGTCGTAGCCATCCAGTCCAGCAGAAGTCAAACCGGCAGCGATCTGCTCGGCGATCTCCTGGTTGTTTGATGGAGCAGGCATTTCATTGTTGACCTGCTGCACGCGGTTTGCCTTGGCAGGGGCCGCGGTGTGATTGGCGGAAACAACGCCACGAGCCGATTCTGCGGCAGGTCGAGCTGCTTCAGCAGTTGCTTTGGGGGGTGCGGCCTGCAGTCGGTTTTCAACGCGAGCGATCCCATGAACCTTGGAAACGGCTTCTGTCGCCTTATCCTTGATCTTGGAGTCGGCCACGGTTCCCGAAAGAACTGCCACACCATTCTTGACTTCGATCGAGATATCGCCCTGGATACGCTTGTTGCGCATCGCCTTGGCAACCTCGTTGGCGAGCTTTTGGTTTTCCTCTTTGCTCGTCCCCTTACTTTCAGCCGCGGGCTTGTCGTCCGACTTGGACTTTGCTCCAGCGGCGAGTGTCAGTCCCGGAGTTGCAGCCAGCAACCCCAGTGTCAACACCCATTTCCCGTACTTACGCATGGAATGTTCTCCTTCAATTCCTCGCTGACCGACTTCGAATCCGCTGGAACGAGTCCGCCCGGCGACAAATCCCTTCGAGAATGGCATCGAATGAATTCACCGACTTCCGGGGGATGAATCAGGCGTTTGGTGGACCACATGGTCCGGCCACAATTGCCGCTTTTGGAACCTGGTGCTCCGCCAGTGAGGCGCGCTGATTCCCCGTTCCATCTATTCATCGGCCGAACATGTCCGGATACACAAACTTTTCTGGTTGTTTCGGAAATTTGGTTTCTACCGACGACAACGATTGAATCGGTCATCCCGCTCCTTGGGTTCAGCAGGGTTTAAGATGTGCAGCAGGTTTCACTCCTGTTCGGCGCGGGTCTCCCGACCCCGCCGAAACGCCCGACCGAAGATCTCCTCTTCTTTTGCGTTCACAGGATGGTCTTGTTTGACTGTTTGTAATTCGTTGATTCGTAAGTGTTTGTGGTCAGTTGGTGGTTGTCGGTTGTTGACGCGTCCTTGGGGGGGGGGGGCTGCGGAGCGAGGAGTTGGAGACCTGCGGTCGGGCGTTTCGGCGGGGTCGGGAGACCCGCGCCGAACAGCGTCGCGCATCGATCCGAGTTGTGATCGGGCCGGGTGAAGTTTTCTCGCAAAAAGCCGTTTGCAGTCCCGGCGCTGTTCATCGTTGCGTGCAGACGATATACTACGCAGCCCGGAAACTGCGGCGCATTTTGCGCCCGTGCCGGTTCTGGAATGGCTGCTCGGGACCACAAGGGACTCAGGAACGGCGATGGCTCGTAAATCACCCAGTCGATTGGATATGCGGAAACAAGTCGAAGCGGCGGAAGCTGCTGGCGACAAGGGCGAAGAAAAGAAGGCGAAAAAGACGCCTAAGGCGGCAGCTCCTCGTGCCAAGCGTACTAAAGAAAAGGTACTGGCCCGAAAGCGACTCGTCTGGGTCGTTTACAGCGGCAGTATGAAGGAAGAGGGACGATTCCCCTACGATCAGCTCGACGCCGCCCACGAAAAAATAGAACAGCTCAAGCTGAAGTCGAAGAAGATGTACTTCATCCAACCCGTCAAGGAGATCCTTGGCGAAGGTGGTGTCGTCATTGCCAAGCCCGTTGCAATCGATTTGGACGACGAACCCGTCAAGCCAAAGAAGAAGGCTCGCGCCGAAGACGATGACGATGATGAAGAAGAAGCCGACGATGATGATGACGATGAGTGATTGATTTGTCGCTCTGCAAAATATCAAACCCCGCCAGGCAAGTACTGGCGGGGTTTGTTTTTATCCGAAGCACGATGGAAGAATTGGAGACCTTCGGTCGGGAGTTTCGGCGAGGTCAGGAGACCTTCGCCGAGCGTCGGTCTGGCGTTTCGACGAGGTCAGGAGACCTTCTTCGAGCGTCGAGCGGGGGTTTCGACGAGGTCAGAAGATATTCGCCGAGCGTCGAGCGTCACGCCGGGCGAACTAAGTCGTGTAATCGGCATTCAACTCGACATACTCTTTGGTCAGGTCGCACGTCCAGAACCGAACCGATGCGGTTCCGTGTTTCAGTGTCAGATCGATCGTGACGTTGCGATTGTCTCGCAGGCTGGACGAGACTTGTTTGGCGTCGAAGTCGACCGGGGCACCGTCTTTGTAGAGTTGGAAGTTATTGACTACCAACGACATGTCTTCTTCTTTCAGTGGGACGCCCGAATAGCCGGCGGCAGAGACGATGCGGCCCCAGTTCGGGTCGGCTCCACAAATCGCCGTCTTAACCAGCGGGCTGTCAGCGATGGTTTTCGCGATCCGGAAGGCTTCGTCTCTGGTGCGGCAACCCGTGATGTTGATCTCAACAAAATGGTGGGCCCCTTCCGCGTCGCGGATGATGTCAGTTGCCAGCTTCATGGCGACCTCGTCGAGTCCAGCCTGGAAGGCGGCCTTGTCGGCGTCGGTCACAGGGGCGATTCCGCTGGCTCCATTAGCCAGGAGGATCACCGAATCACTCGTGCTTTCATGTCCGTCGACGCTGATGCAATTGAATGAATCGGTGACGGCGAGGCGGATGTGATTCGCTGCAGAATCGGGTGTCAGGACTGCGTCAGTCATGATCACACACAGCATGGTTGCCATGTTTGGAGCAATCATGGCTGCTCCTTTGCACGCACCGCTGATTCGGACGGTCTTTCCGCCGAGACTGACAGTTGTTGTCGCCTGCTTTGGAAAGGTGTCGGTTGTCATCATCGCTCTCGCGGCACTGTGAAACGCTTCGGGTGTTGCAGCCAGTTTTCCGGCGGCAACGGGGATCCCAGCCTGAAGCTTCTCCATGGGCAGGAACCGGCCGATGACACCAGTGGAGCAGACGAGAACGTCGTCCGCAGCGGCTCCAATCTGGGATGCAACGAGTGCGGTCATCGATTTCGCATCGGTGATCCCCCGATCTCCCGTTGCTGCGTTGGAGTTTCCAGAGTTCACGACCACCGCGCGAGCGGTTCCTCGAGGCAATCGGTCGCGCGAGACCTTGACCGGAGCTCCGCAGACCAGATTCGTTGTAAAGACGCCGGCTGCGGCACAGGGGCGGTCGGAGACATACAATGCCAGATCAAGTTTTTGCGGGTCATTTTTGACTCCACAATAAATGCCTGCAGCGGAAAAGCCCTGGGGGAGTGGCAAAAGGTTGGTCATGGTGAGTCGTGCTTTTTGTATTGTTGAGGTTGATTGCGTTGCTGCAACAAGTTTGCGCGAGAATTGGAATTGGATATCAGCCGGAACGCGCTAGCGTCCGGTTCTTAATGTAGCCTTCATCGCTCCGCGTGAAGAAAGCCGATACAAGTTGGCACGTCTGCCATCTCTTTACGTCCGTATACAGCCAGGCTTCATTCGCGTAATACGTTGAAATCCCCGTCAAAGCCTACCGTCCGCAAGGCAGCAGCCCCATGGTTTCAGGGAGTCCAGCCATGATATTCAGGTTTTGGATGGCAACTCCCGAAGCCCCTTTGATCAGATTGTCGAGGCACGAGATGATCAGAACTTTCCCCTTCACGACTCGCACAGTGATATCACAGAAGTTTGTGTAGGAGCTGTCTTTAGTCGCAGGGAGATGATCGACAATGCGGATAAACGGCTTTCCTGCGTAGTAGGCTCGATATTCCGCGAGTAGTTCTTCCTGAGTGACAGGCTTTTTCGGGTTCGCATAGATCGTTGCGAGGATTCCTCGATCCATTGGAACCAGGTGTGGCTGGAATAGCACTTCGACCTGTTGCCCCGACGATTGCGTCAGCACTTGCTCGATCTCGGGCATATGCCGATGCGTCCCCACTCCGTAAGCTGAAAAGCTTTCATTGCATTCGGCATAGAGGATGTTTTGCTTGGGGGTGCGGCCTGCTCCGCTGACACCGCTTTTGGCATCGATGATGATGCCGGTCGGTTCGATAAAGCCACCTGCCAGGGCGGGGGCCAGACCCAAAATCGAGGCGCTGGTGTAGCAACCGGGATTGGCCACCAGTTCGGCTGTTTTGATCCGATCCGCAAACAGTTCCGGCAGTCCGTAGGGGGTGGAACCGAGCCGGGTGGGGTCGGTGTGAACATGGCCGTACCATTGCGCGTAAACGGCGGGGTCGGTGAGCCGATAATCGGCACTCAGGTCAATCACCTTGCAGCCAGCAGCCAGGTATTCCGGGACGACAGCCATGCTGGCGGCGTGCGGCAATGCACAGAAAACATACTGTGCTCGCTCAGCAACTTGAGTTGGCTTCAGGTCTTCGCAACGCAAATCCAGTCGCCCTGTGAGGCTTGGGTGGACCGACGAGATGGGGGGTGAACCTTCCTGTCGCGAGGTCACGGCCGTGACCTTTGCCTGAGGGTGATTCACAAGGATCTTAAGGAGTTCGAGGGCGGTGTAGCCCGTCGCTCCCAGAATGCCGACTGTAACCATGGAAGTCGATTCGCCTTTCAGGAACTGCCCGGTGATTGCACGACGATCTCATTCTTGCGGGTAGTGGCTGGCCAAACAAGGTTGGGAGGGGTTGGGTGGCGTAGAAAGATGGAACCTTCTGCCAGAACGCTTTGTCGGTGCGCAAGGGTAATTCTGGCATGACGATACGCTGTGACACGTGATGCGGATGTTCGGTTCGGTTTCCTGTCGAATTTCGTCCGGCGATGCACGCTTGCAGTCGAGAAGTGATCGTTTTAGACTTCCCAACCCCGTGGTGCGACCATCTCAATGCAAAATGCCCACAGCTGACAATTCTTGCTGCACTCCAACTGACGAACACGAGCTTTCAAAAGATTCCAGAGCGACCTGACGGTAATTATGGCGATGAACGTTGGAAAATTGATTGCGGCAGCATTGAGCGAAGGAAATGGACTCCTTCGGCTTGCCCCAACTTGGGTTCCACGTTCGTTCCTTCAGCCTGGAAAACGTCTGAAGCTGCGCCCAACCGACTACTACGCCCTTGGAACTCATCGCGGTGGGATTGATGAACGCTGGTTTGGCTCGACCACGATCGCGATGAATGAGAATCGAGCCGAGGACGAAGGTCTCAGTTACGTCGTTTTTAAGGGCGAGCGATTCACTCTGCGGGATGCCGTCGAAGAGGCGGGTGCTGATATCGTTGGTGCCGCGATCTGGAAAAAGTACAGGCGATGGCCTGTCTATTCCAAGTTCTTTGACAACATGGGGCCGATCCCCCATCACATGCATCAGAATGACAAGCAGGCCAAGCTGGTCGGGCAGGAAGGGAAGCCGGAATCGTACTATTTCCCGCCTCAGATGAACCAGATCGGAAATAACTTTCCATACACGTTCATGGGGCTCGAGCCTGGGACAACAAAGCAGAACGTCATCGATGCATTGGCGCGGTGGAACGAAGGCGATAACGGAATTCTGGATCTTTCCAGAGCCTACCGACTGAAGCCGGGGACCGGGTGGTTGATTCCTCCATGCGTTTTGCATGCGCCTGGAAGTCTGTTGACCTATGAACCTCAATGGGGTTCCGACGTGTTCGGGATGTATCAGTCGATGGTAGAAGGCCGGGCTGTGCCTCGCGAACTGCTGACCAAGAATTTTCCCAAAAACAAGCACGATGACCTCGAATACATCGTTGATGCTCTTGACTGGGAAAAGAATGTCGACCCGAATTTCAAGGACAATAACTACCTGGAGCCGATTAACATCGGTGAAACGCTGGCCACAGAGCGATATCAGGATCGCTGGGTGGTATACGGCTGCATTAATGGAAAACAACTCTTCTCTGCCAAGGAACTGACGGTTCTTCCGGGGGCGAAGTGCACCATTAAAGATGGCGCCGCCTCGGGCTGGATTACGACGCAGGGAAGCGGCCGGATGGGGAATCTGACGTTGCGGTCGCCAGTCATGATCAAGTTTGGCGACATGACGGAAGATGAAGTCTTCATCAGCCATGGTGCTGCCACCGAAGGTGTTGAGATCGAAAACACCGGGACGGAACCTTTGGTGGGACTGAGATATTTTGGGCCTGATGCCTTCCCGGACTCGATCTATCCGAGCGTGGGCGATCACAAAAAGTATGCTGTGACAACAGCTGCTGCCGGCAAGAAGAAAAAGAAGTAAAGGTCGAATTACGCGTCAGAAACGGTGTAATCCGCTCTGACTTTGACAGCGTTCTGTGGCTCGCTGAAGTGCTCTACGGTGAGGATCCTGATTCATGTCGAACGTCTTTCCAAAAATTCACAACGCGATGTGGCCTGGCCTTGTTGGTAAAGGTTCCCCAGGAGCAGAGCCGTTTATTTCGCTGGACCGAATGCTCGAACTGACAACTCAGGCCGAAGTGAACGGCCAGAAGTTTGACGGCGTTGACCTGTTCCTGTTTGATCCGCACATCAACATCGATCTGAGTGACGATGACGTGAAGCGTGTTGCCGACAAGATTGCCGCGAAGGGGCTGAACGTTGGCTCACTGGTGGCTCCTGTCTGGCCGGGAACAGTAGGTGACAGTTCAATGGGTGGCCCCGAACAGCGGGCCAAGTTCGTGCTGGCAGTTAAGAAAGCCTGCCGGATCGCCAGGATCCTGAATGAGCATGGCGTGCGCAAGTATGGTGTCATCCGCATTGATGCTGCTGACGGACCCAGCCACTGGCTGAGTGATCCTGTCGGAAACACACGCCGCATTGCGGCAACTTTCCGTGAAGCGGCTGTCGTGGCTGCTGCCAACGGCGAGCGTCTGGCCGCTGAAGGGGAAATCTGCTGGGCCGGGATGCATTCCTGGAAGAACATGGTTGATCTGTTGGAGCAGGTTGATATGCCGGGAACAGTCGGCTTCCAGGCAGATCAGGCACACACGTACCTGTACCTGATGGGCTATAACGCTCCAGAACACGCCTTGCTGCATGCGGGCTATACGCAGGCCGAATTCGACGCCGCGTACACGAAAATGACAGATGCACTTCGCCCATGGACAATCGATTTCCACGTTGCCCAGAACGACGGGACGGTGCATGGTTCCGGGGATCATGACAAGACGGGGCGACACTGTCCCGCCGATGATCCAAACGGCAAGCTCGACATTACAGCGACTGCCGGATACTGGTTGAAGGGTGCCGCTGACCGCGGAATCCGCCATATCTGTTGGGACGGGTGTATGTTCGCGAACGCCACACTTGAAAACCCGAAAACCTGGAACACGATTCTGGGGGCGATGATCAAGGTTCGAGACGCTCACGGCTGGAGCTGAGAGTCGTCGATGATTTGCGAATGAGCGGCCGTGTGACGAGCAAGCCGCTGTTGATCGATGTTTACCTTTTCAGGCCGAAAAACGGCCTCATCACGTTCTGGCAAAGAAGGTTTTTTTCAATGAGCAAGCCATTGAACATTGGTATGGTCGGTTACGGCTTCATGGGCCGGACCCACTCCAACGCCTACCGTAAGGTGACGAACTTCTTCAAGTCGGAATATCAGCCCGTCTTGAAGGCGGTTTGTGCGCGTGATGCCGCCAAGGTGAAGGAATTCGCCGACAACTGGGGTTACGAATCTGTTGAAACGGACTGGCGGAAACTCGTTGAACGCAAAGACATTGATGCGATCGACATCTGTACCCCGAACAACCTGCACCACGATATTGCCATCGCCGCTGCGGCCAACGGGAAGATGATCCTGTGCGAAAAGCCGCTATCGATGAACGCCGAAGAAGGTGAGGCGATGTGCCAGGCGGTTGAGAAGGCCGGTGTCGTCAACACGGTCTGGTACAACTACCGCAAAGTCCCTGCAGTGACGTTTGCCAAGAAGCTGATCGACGAAGGTCGGCTTGGTCGTATCTTCCATTACCGAGCCAACTTCCTGCAGGACTGGACAATCTCTGCGGATCTGCCTCAAGGGGGTACCGCACTGTGGCGTCTGGATGCTGCTGCCGCGGGAAGTGGTGTGACGGGCGACCTGCTGGCTCACTGTATCGATACGGCGATCTGGTTGAACGGTGGGGTTCAAAACGTCACCGCCATGACCGAAACCTTCGTGAAGGAGCGGAAGCACACGCTGACAGGCAAGGTTGAAAAAGTCGGGATCGACGATGCTTGCGCCTTCCTGTGTCGATTCGACAATGGATCGCTGGGACTGTTCGAATCAACCCGCTACGCTCGCGGGCACAAGGCGTTGTACACGTTCGAAATCAATGGTGAACACGCCTCGATCAAGTGGGATCTGCACGATCTCCATCGCCTGCAGTGGTTTGATCATCGGGATGAAGGGGCGCTGCGTGGCTGGCGATCCATTCACATTACCGACAGCGATCATCCTTACATGGGTCACTGGTGGGTGCCTGGGTTGCAAATCGGTTACGAGCATAGCTTTGTGCATCACGTTGCCGATTTCCTGGAAGGTGTCGCCAAGGGGACGCCGGTCGGCCCGACATTCCGGGATGCATTGGAAACTCAGAAGATCTGCGATGCGGTGCTGAAGAGTGGCAAGTCGGGAAGCTGGACACAGGTCGGATAGCTTTCTCGCCGCAGTTCTGTATACTTTTCGATGACAACTTGAGAGCACGGGCGATCGACCGTATCGCCCGTGTTTGCTTTTTGCCTGATCAAAAAACGCCGCAGCGAGATCGCTACGGACGAAGAGGAGTTCGCCATGGAACGCCAGCCAATTTCCCGCGAAGGATATGACAAGCTTCGTGAAGAGATTCGCCTGTTGGAAGAAGTCGAGATGCCGAAGATCTCGCAGGCAATCGCCGACGCACGCGCCGAGGGAGATCTGCGCGAAAATGCCGAATACCACGCACAGCGTGAAGCGCAGGGGATGACGCAGGCCAAGATCAATCAGCTCAAGACGCGACTGTCGAACTGCTACATTGTCGACAAGTCGACTTTGCCGAAGGGTGTTGTGACGTTTGGTTCTCGCGTTACAGTGAAGGACCTCAGTGACGGTTCCATCGAGCACTACGAATTCGTTGGTCCTGGGGAAGAAGACTATACGGGCGATGTCATGAAGATTTTGACAACCAGCCCGCTCGCCACTGGAATGATGAACAAGAAGATCGGGGACAAGATCGAAGTCGCGGTTCCACGGGGAAAGCTGCGATACGAGATTACTTCGATTGACGGCGAATAGGCTTATTGCGGAATCGGTCCGATGTCATCCTGGTCAGACTACGCTCTTCAACTTGCAGAACAGGCTCGTGCGGCGTCACGAAAGCTGTCGACGGTGTCGACAGCCCGGAAGGTTCAGTGGCTGCATCAGGCAGCCGATGCTTTGGTCGCGCGATCGGGCGAGGTCCTGGCTGAAAATCAACGGGATCTGGCGAACGCGCCCAGCTACGGCCTGACTTCTGCCGAAATCGATCGACTGAAGCTCACTCCTTCCGGTATCACGAAGATTGCTGACGGGCTGCGCGAGGTTGCAGCGCTGACAGACCCGATCGGGCAGGTGTTGGATTCCTCGGTGCGTCCGAACGGGTTGAAGGTCAGCCGCGTTCGCGTTCCACTGGGGGTCGTGTTCTTCATCTACGAATCACGTCCCAACGTTACGATGGATGCTGCGGCCTTGTGCGTGATGAGTGGCAATGCGGTGATCCTTCGCGGCGGTAAAGAAGCGTTGCACAGTAACCTGGCGCTGCATCGTGTGCTGCGAGATTCGCTGGTGCAGTCGGGTCTGCCAGAGCACTCGGTTCAACTCGTGGAATCGACGGAACGTGAAATTGTCGGCGAGTTGCTGAAGCTTGAGGGAAAGATTGATGTGACAATCCCGCGCGGCGGAAAGTCATTGATCGAACGCGTCACTCGCGAAGCTCGCATGCCCGTCATCAAGCACTTTGACGGAATCTGTCACGTCTACGTTGATCAGTCGGCTGATCAGGATATGGCATTGCGCATCCTGCAAAATAGCAAATGTCAGCGGACAGGGGTCTGCAATGCCGCCGAATCGTTGCTGGTGCATGCGGCAATCGCGGACTCGTTCCTGCCGAAAGCCGAGCGGATGTTGAAAGAGCAGGGGGTCGAAGTTCGCGGTTGTGCACGCACGCGCCGCTGGATTCCCTGGGCCTTGGCTGCCACTGAAGAGGACTACCGTACTGAGTATCTCGATCTGAAGCTGTCGGCCTGTGTTGTTGACAGCCTGGATGAGGCGATTGAGCGGATTGACCGGTATGGCTCGCACCATACCGACGCCATTGTGACTACGGATCCGGCTGCTGCAGAACGGTTCGTTGCCGAAGTCGATTCGTCTGCGGTGATAGTCAATGCGAGCACTCGCTTCAACGACGGATTCGAGTTCGGCCTGGGTGCAGAAATTGGGATCAGCACTGATAAGATTCACGCCCGAGGGCCTTGCGGATTAGAATCGTTGACGAGCTACAAATGGATTGCTCGGGGCGAGGGGCAGATTCGCGGGTGAAATTCCTGTGAGGCAGCGTCGCGAAAAGGGGAAGAGGAGACCTTCGGTCGATGGATTCGGCGGGGGCGGGAGACGGTCGGGAGACCCTCGGTCGGTTAGTTCGGCGGGGTCAGGAGACCCGCGCCGAGCACGCGGTGCGCACTGGATACGCGGAAATGACTTGTAGGGGAGGGAGGGCCAGGGATGGGCGAGATTCTCAGTCAGGCCGAAGTCGAGGCGATTCTTTCAGCCATCGAACCATCGCGACCCGAGGCGCGTCCGGTACCCTTGCGTGATCCAGAAACCACGCAATGGGAACGTCATGATTTTCTGCAATCCGAGCCACTGCGCGGGGCTGCGTTGCAGGTGGTTCAGGCGTTGCACGAAGGAATCTGTGATCGCTGGCAGATGCGATTGAGGGCTTTGTTGCAGGCAGAATTCAAGATCCGTCCGTTAGGGGCGTGTCAGTCCACCGCGACAGAGTTTTTTGCGGCCAATAAGACCTCTGCAATCCATTGTAGCATCGCGCATGCCGGTTCTGCAGCGGAGTCACTGCTTGTCTGGAGTTCTGATCTTGCACGGCACTTGATTGGCAGGATGCTTGGCGGGTCGGATACGGCAGTTTCTGATGACTGCAAATTGACAAAGATTGAAATGCGTGTGTTGGACCGGCTGAATGAAGCCATGGTCAGCGAGTTGTCACTCATTCTGGGGGATTCACTCAGGGTTGGCGAAGTTCGACCGAGCCTTGATTCAGTTCGTAGCGCGATCAGTGCATTTCCATTCGCGTGGTTTACGTTCGAGGTTACTGGAGTTTGCTCTGGACTGGTTCACGTGGGGATACCAATTCAGCGGGGGCTTTCCAGAGTTGCGACCAGCGTGGCTGAAGGCGAGAGCGAAGAGCATCAGGAGGCAAGACTGGATTCGATTCCTGCAGGAATTCAGCAGATCTCGGTAAGGGTTTCGGCGAGCCTGGCGACGTTGAAATTAACCGCTGCGGATCTGGCTGAGTTGCAGGTTGGCGACATCGTCATGACGGACGTCGCCTCGAGTGATTCGGTTGCACTGAAGCTCGACGGCCGTCGGTTAGGGAGTGCGGTTGTGGGTACGCATCTTGGCCGCAAGGCGCTACGCGTGACGCATTGAAGTGACGGAGCTGTTCAGTGGCCAAAATCGGCAGGAATTGCCGGACACACGCCGGATCATGGGTACTCGATTTGTTCGTTTAAATTTGCTGCATTTTCACTGAAAACGGAGGAACTGCGGAAATCTTTCGGGCCAGGAAGGCAGGAATCGTGTTCAGAAATCGCCAAGTCGTTGACAGAACGCTGGTTCCGGGCTAATACTATTCGTCCGAGCCTAGCGTCATGGCCGATAACCATTTCAATCACGTGCGCACCGTGTCTGGGGACTGGGGCCGTCTGTTACCTGAATTTCCGGGAGTTGCCAGCAATCGAAACAACGCATCGCATCAATGATCAAATCCGACTCTCGCCCATCCGAGTAGTCGACCAGGAAGGAAAGATGCTGGGAGTGATCCCAACCTCCGAGGCTCAGCGGTTGGCCAATGAGGCAGGGTTGGACTTGGTGGAAGTGGCTCCCAACGAGCGCCCGCCGGTCTGCCGAATCATGGACTACGGGAAGTTCAAGTACGAACAGAAGCGTAAGGCGGCGCAATCGGCAAAGCAGCACCAGGTGCAGCTGAAAGAAATTCGTCTGCGTCCCAAAACGGGTGACCATGACATTGAATTCAAGGTCAAGCAGGCGCGGGAATTCCTGACGCACAAGGATAAGGTAAAGTTCAATGTCCAGTTCAAGGGGCGTGAAAACGCGCACCATGAGCGTGGGCGAGAGATTCTGGCGGGGATTATCGAGACCCTGCAGGATGTTTCGAAGGTCGAAAAGACCCCTTCGATGGAAGGTGGTCGCAATATGACTGCCGTTTTGGCTCCAAAATCCTGATTTTTCGGGCTTGGACCGGAAGAACGCAGTTTTCGCGGCGTGTGACTGGCAGCGACGGCGATCGTCGTTTATACTCTCCGCCCCGATATCGAGCGACAACCAGAGGGCTGTGTTCCGGCTGCTGTTCTCGTGGTGTTTTGTTGTTGTTGTTGGTGTTTATTCAGTGAAATTCTCCCCCCATTGGGGATTGTTTTGTCAGGACTTGAACCATGCCGAAGCAGAAGACGCACAAAGGAATTCAGAAGCGGTTCAAAGTCACGGCTAGCGGTAAAGCTAAGTGCCGTAGTGCGTTCCGTGGGCACCTTCTGAGCCATAAGTCAGGCAATCGCAAGCGAGACAACCGGAATGACACGGTTTTGATCGGGGCTGATGCCCTGATGATCCGCGAAGCGTTGCGGCCCCGAAACTAGGGATTGTTTCCGATTGACGTTGGCTTTCCGTCAGCATCGAGTCCAGTGCAGCATAAGTTGAGCTTGAAGAACCATGAGAATCAGTTACAGCGTCGCTCGCCGTCGAGCCCATAAGCGATTGTTCCGTGAAGCCAAGGGAAGCTACGGCGGCCGGAAAAACCTGTTGCGAACAGTCAAAGAAACGATTGTTCGTAATCGATGTTTTGCGTACCGCGATCGACGCACGCGTAAGCGAGATTTCCGCGGTCTGTGGATCATCCGAATCAAGGCTGCCGCTGAAATGCGTGGCATTTCCTATTCGCGATTCATTCATGGCCTGAACCTCGCGAACCTGAAGCTGAATCGCAAGACATTGAGCGAATTGGCGATTCACGAGCCACAAGTGTTTGATGAAGTGGCCCGGTTGGTGCGTGACGCCCTGTCGGCGGTCGCCAAAGCCGCGACGTGATCGTTGTTTTCACTTCGCTACGAAATACTGACACCGCTTCGGCCTGCCGATGCGGTGTTTTTTTGTTGAATACGGTGGTTTTGTTGAATACGGGCAACCCCTGATTTTAAGAACGCAGTCTGAAGAGTCGAGACGATCATGGACTACGAGCAGTCATTCACGCAGTACGAACAGGACGCTCTGGCGGCGATCAGTGCCGCAACCTCAGCCGAGATGCTGGAGCAGGCGCGGATCGAGTTTCTCGGCAAGAAGCAAGGCCGTCTAAAGGACCTGCAGTCCGTTCTGGGGACTGTTCCTGTTGATCAGAAGCCGATCGTTGGAAAGCGATTCAACGAGATTAAGGATCGTGTCACGGCCGCTTGGGAGCAGAAGCAACTGACGCTCAAGACACCAAAGAAGGCCGCTGGTTCCGAGCTGGATGTCACGCTGCCCGGATCTGCGCTGACACTCGGCAAGCTTCATCCGCTGACTCAAACGATCGAAGAGTTCAAAGATATCATGGCCCGGTTGGGCTTTGAGTCTGAAGAAGGCCCCGAGGTCGAAGATGAGTGGCATAACTTCGTTGCGCTGAATATTCCGGAAGACCATCCGGCTCGCAATCCCCTGGATAACTTCTATCTCTCCGTTGCATCGACGGTGAATCAGGAGGCTCGGTTGTTACGGAGTCAGACGTCGACCGTACAAATCCGGACGATGGAACGGCGAAAGCCGCCGGTGCGAATCGTTTCTGTGGGGCGCGTTTATCGTCCGGATCAGATTGATGCGACGCATCACATGATGTTTCATCAGATGGAAGGTCTGATGGTTGGCCCTGATGTCACAATGGCATCACTGAAGACTGTCTTGCAACTGTTTGCAGCCGCATATCTGGGTGAAAGCGTCCCGGTTCGTTTTCGCCCCTCGTTCTTTCCATTCACTGAACCGAGTGTGGAATTCGACGTGCGTCGCGGAAACAGCTGGCTCGAACTGGGCGGGGCTGGAATGGTTGATCCCAACGTCCTGTCAGCGTGCGGCTACGATCCCGAAGCGGTAAGTGGCTTCGCGTTCGGACTGGGTATCGCACGATTCTGCATGATGCGGCATGGAATCGACGACATACGGCACTTCTATGAAAATGAACTGCGATTCCTTCAGCAGTTCTGACAGCTTGTACGTCGGAGAAATCGACTGGAGATAACAGGCATCACGATGTCGTCGATCGTCACTGACGATAACGGCAATTGTTGCAGTTGCTCCAGTGCCTGCTTCGAATACCTGACGAAACGTGCAAGGATGTGAATCGGCACGATTCGCAGAGAGAATATTCTGATTCGTTGGAAAAACATCGCGATATGACGGCAATTGATCTTGCAAGGATTGCGATCATTCTGCGGATGGGGCGATGTCGGTGACGAAGTTGGTATTCCTGGCAAAGTTTGAGGAATCGCAAGAGAAAACGAAAGAGAATCGACTGGTCTCGTGCCGATGATTTCTCGAAGAATCTTGTTGACATTCAGCTTCGCCGATAGAACAATACCCCTCGCTCTTGATTGATAAATGACCTGCCGATTTCTCCCTGCCAAGCCAGACTTTCCAGATCAAAGTTTCTTAATGGTTTGCGTGCACGTACGTGCAAGGAGTCGGGGTGTTGGTTGAACATCAGCAAGAGTTGTTGGGTGCGATTTTCGGAAGATTCTGTTTGAAGGAATGCCCCGCTGGAAACGGTTTTTGAGTCGGGGTTTGAATAAATTTTTTTGTGTTACCAAGTTTGAACCAAGTTTCGGGAGATTGGGCGAATGTCGTTCGACTACGACGTAGACGAGATCGAATCTGAGGAACTGGAATACGCTGCCGTCGAGGAAGGGGATTCCGAGTACGGTGGGGAGTATGTCGGTGAATTTGAGGAGATCGATTTCGATTCCCTGGGAATTGATCCGAGCGAACCAACGACCGCCAAGCCCGGGACCGAAGAAAAGGTCCTGATGCTTGCTGCACGTTACGCCGCCGGTGTCCCGCTGTGGCACGACGAAGACTGCTACGATCACGGCCCTGGCCAGTCATTGGCTCGACTGATTCGCAAGCCCTGATCAACGCGCGGTCGACCGCGCCTGATCGATGAGTTTTTATAGATACGCCTCGCCCGATTGGGCGAGGCGTATTTTTTTGTCGGTCATCAATCAGAGTTGCTACTGAGTGCTGACAAATGGGATCACACATCAACCAACGACTCCCTGTGAATCGCCGTTCCATGCGTGTTTTCCTTGACCTGTCGGAGTATCATCAGCCTTGCTGATTTCATTTCAGACGGTTGATCACATCTCTGGGTATCGGGCTTCACGATGACGGACTCTTCTGCCGCCGCAGGGGATGGCATTTCCACGTGTCATCTGCCGTCTGATGGTTTACCTGTGAGCGGGGTTCAATGTCCTCATTGTCATCAGCAATCCCTTGATTGCCAGTTCTGTGACCATTGTCAGTTTGAAATACCCTCGCCTGCAGAGCCAAATGTCTCGTCGATGTCGACTGTTGGCTGGGGAAGTGCAGCAATTGGCATTCAGTGGCCTGAAGATCCTTCGTCTGCATTTGAAACTGAAGCCGGTGCTGATCGCATACGTGTTCGCGGAATCCATCCAAAACACTGGGCATGGGCGAAAGCGGAGACGCAGGCACGGCAAACGACCTTGCTTGCGGCACTTCCCCCGATCTGTATTCTGGAGATTGATGGGGGAGCACTGATCCAGGCCACGACCTGGCATCGCAATTCGGTATCCGAAGTTGCGATCACGTCTGCAGCAATGTCGATCGATGAACTGCTCGTTGACACGGTTGCAGCCAGTCGAATGTTCAGTGGCGTCATGTCGGAATTACATGCCGCTGGATTTGTCTGGTATGAATTCGATCCGCGGGCAATTGAGGTCCGTAATCAGCAGATACGGATTACCAATCTGGATTGGAGATTATTTCCTCTGGGAAGGTGTCCGGAGCGATTGGCTCGCATTTCCCAGAAATATTCTCCCCCCGAAATCTGTCAGTTTCGCGACGATTTGATCAGGCCACAAACGGATGTCTACCACCTTGCCATCGAAATCTATTACCGCCTGGCGGGGCTTGACTCGGGATTTGCAGGGCGCGGCCTGGAAGCTTTTGGATACGATATCCCCCCGTTACGAGTCTTTCGCCCTGATCTACCCGCCGGAATCTGGAATATCTTGCGTCGCGGCCTGGCAACAAATGTTACTCGCCGCCCTTCGACCGTCGCAGAGTTCGCTGGTGAATTCGAGAATGTGGTCGTGAATGGTGCCGGTCACTCGACCGCGTTCGGCGCGGGGTTCCTGACCCCGCCGAAACTGCCGACCGAAGATCTCCCCCTTTCTTCATCTCCCGTGTTCCCAAACCCCGCACCTTCATTCTGGCAACGAATCTTTCCCGGAACGACTGATTTGCCCAGCGATTCCGCAGCCGTCGAACCCGATGAACCAAGTGTCGACATCGGAGCAATCACAATTCCTGGCCGCGCAAAATCAGCATTGAACTCGGTCAATCAGGATCGCGTCGTTGTGGTTCAGGAAAAGGTCCGTGGGCGAGTCATGCATCTCCTGATCGTTGCGGATGGCGTCTCCACCGCCCGAGTGGGTGATGGCGCGATGGCGAGTGGTTTGGGGACAGAAGCGATTGTGGATTCGATCCGCTCGCAATTGCAGGTGCTGCCACCGGACTCCGATCCCGTCTGGCCAGACATACTGGTTCGGGCATGCCTGCATGGAAGTGAAGCGATCATCAACTCTGCTGTGAAGATCGTCGCGGAATCTGAAAGCGGCACGTCGCGCGCATTGTCGATTCCGGCCAGCCAGATCAGCGATAGTGATCTGATGAGTACCACGGCGCTGATTGGCGTCCTTGATGGCGATGACTTGTACCTGGCGAATGTTGGCGACAGTCGTGCTTATCTCATTCTGGGCGATCAGGCAGAACAATTGACCGTGGATGGTGACGTCGCCTCAGCGATGCTGATTGCTGGTGTTCCACCCGAGCAGGTCCAGGAACTGGGATCGGGTGGGAAGGCGCTCCGGTTCTGTTTGGGGGCGTGTCGCATTGAGAGCGACGGACGAATTGTTTGTGATCCTGATCGCTGTCGTCCACAAGTCAGTCGGTGGAAGCTAACGGCGGAACAGGTGGTCGTACTGTGTACTGATGGACTGGTGGAAGAACGAGTGTTCCTGGAACCGCACGACCTGGTTGAAATCAATCAGTCGGCCGGGAACGTGTCGTCACAAATTCTGGCAGAGCGGCTGGTCGAGGCGGCGGATCAACGGCAGCGGCTTCCATCGGAACTCGAGCCGAATGGCTATGGCGATAACATTGCTTGTATTGTGATACGGTTCCGCAACTCTCGTGAAACGTCGAACTGAAAGGGCGAATCCGTGGCTGAAGAGTTCTTGTTGGAATGCAAACTGGATCAACCGGCCGTATTGAGCGGTCGTTCGGCCGATGTTTACAGCCTGATCACCATCAAGCCAAATGTTGCGAGGATCGGGGCGCTCATGGAATCCGGCGAGGGGGCCAGCCTTCCCGCTCACCTGATCGTCGTCGTTGATGTCAGTGGTTCGATGCATATGTTGATCGAGCCTGATCCGAATGCTCGAACTTTAGGATCGTCAACGATCGAAGGCCGATCGATGTCGGAAGTCGAATCGAGTGTCCCAAGCCGCCGGATGGTCGCGGTCAACGTGGTCTTGCGACTGGTTGAGCAGATGGGGCCTTCTGATCGCATGACTTTGATCGCGTTCGACGATCAGGCACATCCCTTGGCACGTGGCCTGGGCCGAGGCCGGGAACTGGATGATGCGGTGCGGCAACTCGTTGATGTGGGAGGCGGTGGAACCGCACTGGGTACTGCGTTCTCGGAAGTTCGGAAATCGTTGTCGCGAACGGGGGCTTCTGCAGAGACGCAGCGAATCGTGCTGTTGACCGATGGTGAGGACAACGAACCGGACAAGGCGATTAACGAAGCGCGTCAGATTGCCGAAGAATATCACCTGCCGATTTTTGCATTTGGCACCGGAGATTCGCGAGCGGACTTCCTGATGGAGGTCTGCAAGATGACGTTGGGAGGGGCCTTCGACGACATTCGGAACGAACGCGAGGCGGAAGACTCTTTCCAGAAGTTTTTCACCGGACAGAAGAATATCCTCGCCACAAATGTCACCCTGGACCTGTGGCTGTCACCAGAGATCTTTGTGCGAGAACTTTACCGAACCAAGCCCGAAGTTCTGTTTGTCGGAGACCTGCAACCCGATGCTGGCAACAAGGTCTCAATCCATCTGGAGTACATGGAACGGGGCAAGGTTTACGAGGTGCTGTTTCGCAGTACCGTTCCTGCACGTGATGGGGGACGGTTCCGATTGGCCAAGGCAACCTTGAGCTATGATGTTCCGGCCATGGGAGTGACGGCAGGTCGAGTTGAAGCCAATATCGCCGTGGAATCGTCAGCCGACGAGAGCCGGACGTTGATGCGAAATGGCGATGTTCGCCGCGTGATCACTCAGGCGGAAACTCAGCGGCAGTTGCTGTTCCTGCAGGACAAACGCGATCTGATCGAACGTGGACAGGCGACACAGAAGGACAAGGACATTGTTGCGAGACTGCTGGATGCACTCGTCAAGAAATTCGATGAGCAGGGAGATCAGGCGAATTTGAACCTGTATCGCCAGATGCGGGATGACTACACGACGAAGGGTGTGATCACGCAAGAAATGATGAACCGATCTTTGGCCGCATCATCGAAGGTGGAAGGGGCGATTGCCGTTCAGGAAGTCGACGATTTCTGATCCGCAGGCCAGTCACCGTGTACTGATCACCACCGCAATCAATCCGTCTGAAAAGCCGCGTTCTGCCTTCGTTCAAAAGCTGATTCATGCTCCACGATAACCTCCGAGAAGGAACATCTGATGCTGAAATGTACTGTCTGTGATGCTGAGCTTCAGTCGGAACAGAAAACGTGTCACATTTGCGGTTCACATGTAGAAGTGTCCAGTCCGATCCCGGCGAGTACCGCCGTGCCTGAACTGCCGGATGTTGTTTCGCCCGTTGTTGCCGAACCATTCATTGAACCCGTTGCAACTGCTTCGGGTGATAGGGAGTGTCCTGCATGCGGAAAGACGTATGGCTCAGATTTCACAGATGACTTTTGTGCGTGCGGGACCGAGTTGCGTGCTCGGACTTCTGGAGCTGTTCCTGTCGCAGTGGATGTTCCGCCAGTCGAGCCGAATCTCCCCTCCGCGCTCGTCGCGAGTGGGTCTGTCCGACCTCCCGCAGGAACGGTTTGCCTGGTCGTTTATTCGGACACAAAGCCACGGCAGCCTGTGAAGTATTTTCCGATCACAAAAGATGTCGTGCTGATGGGGCGGCAAGATGCGGTGCGTGGTGATTTCCCGGATCTGGACCTGGCAGGGTTACTCGACGAATCAACCGCTCGCAAGGTGTCGCGTCGTCATGCAGAACTGCTCCGTGCCCGCAGTACTCAATCCTATCTGCTGAGGCCGCTGCCCGGTAATACCGGGACTCAGATTGGCAAAGAATTGGCAACGCCGGGGAAAGAATATCTGCTGACAGATGGAATGCCCATAGTTCTGGGGGGCGCGGTGTGGATGAAGTTTGAAACGATGAAGTAGTCGAACCGTTGACGATTCCCGCATGTGACTCGTCGGCGATGGAGTGAGTGGACAGCATCCTGATGATGTTTGAAATGTGACGTGGGTCACGCCTGATTTACGACTGAGGCAAGCTCGGTGACCGGTACGTCGATTGTTTCAGGTCGAGCAGATGGGTTTTCATCCGATGGTCGCGACATCCACACGAACCACCGCAGGTTGGAGCGAATTCCAGTTTCGCGGCCGGGAATTCATTCGTGCCACGGTTCCCCATGGAAACAATGCCGGACTCCCCTTCACGATCGCGAAGCGATTGGCCGAACGTTATGAAGTCCGAAAGTTCTTCGCTTCTGGAGGATGTGGTTTGCTGCTGGAGGGGCGTGATGTTCGCACGGAGTCGGATGTTCTGATCAAGACGACATTGCGCTACGATGGAATTGTCGAATACGCTCACAGCCGTGACGAAGAAGG
>CAZSTW010000006.1:68915-73407 GCA_964609845.1 uncultured Planctomycetaceae bacterium
ACCGAACGTCGAATCATGGTTCTGCTGAAGAATCGGGGCTGCAACGGAATCCCCAACCCGAATGATTACGTCTTCGACTGGAATCCCCGGCTTGCAGAGCCGTTTGAAGCCAACGGGGGGACCTGGCAGTTCCAGGATTCCAGTATCCTTTCCACGGAACCCTATCTGGTCATGGAGCGGATGGAAGGCCGGCCTCTCAGTGATGTGATTGGCACGGGCTTGCCTGAAAAGCGAGCGTTGGAGATTCTGCAGCAGGTCTGCCACGTCCTGGCAATCTTGCATTTGCCTGTACAACGCGAATCGCGCGAATGGCGGTTGGTCTATCAGGATCTGAAGCCGGACAACATCATGCTTGGCGGTCGTGATGCCGTGTCGTTACTCGACCTGGGTGGATGTCGCCTGATGGTTGGAAGCGTTGTCGGGAACAAGGGGGCGTTCACTCCCGGCTATTGCCCACCGGAATGCCAGTCGAGTGACACGCTCAAACCAACAGCGGATTCGTACGCCGTTGGCAGTACTCTTTACCACATGCTGACCGGCCGAAGTCCGGCGGAGTTTCTGGGATCGAATGCCGCTGTCGGAGGTGCACAGTCGGTTTCATTTCGCAATTGGGATTGGGGTGCGTTGGAACAACGAGTTCGGCGTGAAACGTATGCATTTGTACGCAGATGCCTGGCCGAAAAAGCAGCCGAGCGACCTGTGGATGGTGGTGTACTTGTCTCCGAAATCGCAGCGCTGCTGCAACGGATTGACGCACCATGAAGTTGCCAGTCGGGGCGCGGCTACCTCATGATTTTGCCGAGATTCCTGCTGATGAACCCGAAGTCATTCAGCGTAATCGGGCACTCTATCGCGTCACCGAAGTCTTGATCGAGACACCGTGGTCGTGTTTATATCGAGGAAAAAAGGTCTTTCGAAACTTCGAGTTTTCCAAGGGGACCTTGAGCGAGGCAACGGATGACGAATGCCTGGATGTGCTGATCCGCACGCTTTCCTATCCAAGAACCGATGACCGCGACTACATCAAGGCGCGTCGTGAGCATTTGTGGTTTGAAGCAAAAAAGGTTCTGGGATGTCGTCGCACAAATTCGATCGCTGAACCGCTCGACTACCTCGAGGTTCGTAATGACCAGGACCAGTTCGCTTTTCCACGGCCGGGCAAGATTCCCGCGGCAGAACCGATCCTGATCCTTGAGACGATTCAAGGTATGAACCTGGCTCGTTGGCGACAATCTGCCGCAGCTGATGTCTCGGCAGTCATCCGCGTCCTGGGCCAGACTCTGCAATTCTTTTCGACGATGCACGAAGAATCGTTTCTGGTCAATGTTGTTTCACCTGCAGGTTTCTGGGTCGATCCGTTACCACGTGTCCATTTCCTCGGGACCGAGACTGTTGTTGACGAAAAGCATGCGACAGCCTGGCGCGGACTGTTTCCCGCCGAGCGGTACGCACAGGGATTTGTTGCCCGGGAACTTTTGCAGCCAACACATGCTCCAACGCGACGTAGCGATTTGTTTGGCTGGGGGGCACTGGCATGGTACTTGTTGACAGGGGACAGTCCCGCGAAACTCGCTGCCGATCAGCAACAGCGCTGGACTCGGTTCGGTGCATCGCATCGTGAGCGACTGAAGCGAGACCTGTTTCGCTGGTCATCGGCTCAGGTCAAAGAGTTCACTCGTGAATTGGGGGTGTCTGGTAACCGGTTCGAAACGCACTGGCCAGATAGCTTTCTGGATGGTCTCTGGTCCTGCCTGGAAGCAGATCCAGCGCTGCGGCCAGGTTCCGTTTCAGACTTGAGAGCATGGTGGGAGAACCCGCCACCGTCACCAGTACCAGCCTGTTTGAATGTGATTCAACGCGATCGAACAGCGCGGATACTGTTCTCTACGAGTGGCTTGCCGACGGGGATCGAGTTTCAGATCTCGCGACAGTTTGGCAACGGGCCTCAGTCACGTGTCGAAGGTGAAAAGGTCTGGAGCGGTTCAGGTTCGCAGAACATTCAAACACGACTGCCCCCTGATCCGGGAATGACACTGGATGCGGATTCGCGGCGTGAATGGTACTTCAGCGTTTTCGCGATGGAGACGCATGGAACGACGACGACCGTCTCACGCCCGACAATTGCGATCAATGTCGATGCGACAGTTTCTGGTTATCGCCGCCTTCTTGCAGAATCGCTGGGAAGCAGTGCTGGTTCGCTGCCGGAAGAGATCTTACTGCTGTGTGATCTCAGCCCCATCGAGGTGGTGGCCGGGGAATTGCTGGAATCTCACTCACCAACTGTTCGTTGCTGGGCGATCGCGCTGCTGGAACGAGGGTTGGGGATTGAAGCGATCAGTCAGTCCGTCCTCAAACAGATCGAGTCTCGCGCGCTGACGGATGAAGACTATGAAGTCCGGATTTCTGCTGCAGGAGCACTCTTGCGGGCGACTCCGTTTGTCGATGCGACCAGTGTCGCGAACCTGGCACAGAGGTTGAGCGAAGGTGAAATTGACAACATGATCCGCGCGGTGCGCGGGTTTGCGGCGTTTGGAATCACAGCGTCCGTGATCGAAGCTGCGATTGAACTGCTTGAGCAGCAGCATCGATTTATCGCATGTCCCGAATGTCAGCAGGAATTGCGGGCTCGTGACCTCGACGCACACCTGAAGGCTGAGCACAAGTACGTTCCATTCGAAGGAAAACTGCTGCCGTTCGGCCAGGCTCTGACTCGACTCTGGTCTCGTGTGCTGACTCAATCCGATACCGCATCACTTTCGGCATTGGCTGGCCATCTGCAGCAGCGACATGGTGAACGAGCCGTCTCGGCATTCGCTTCGGCGTTGTCTCAGCAAGTGGTTCTGTCGATCCAGTTGCGCCAGGATCGACTGACGGACAACCAGCAACGGAAGTGGATCGAAGTCCTTGCGCAGTGCCTGCGGACAAACGACGTTGCCCGATCTGCCTGCCGAACTCTGCTGGGACATGACGACAGTCGGATTCGACTGCTGGCACGCGAGACGACACTGGCTGAAGCGGTACGGCGACTGGCAGATGATCAGACGACGGCTGCGATGTTCCGTCGAGTGATAGATCAACTGGTACCGCTGCCGATCGTGGGTGAACGCATTGAGACCTGTCATCGGTTGCTGGAGTCGGGTGCTGACCCGCTGGCTGGTGCCGCGTGTGAGCGGGAGTTGGAGCTTGATCGATTGACGGATTGTCCGGAATGCGGATCGACATTCCCGATTCGTGAACTTGGACGGCATCGACGAGGCGAGCACCATGTCTATGAATGGGAAGGATTTAATTATTCGCGTGAAGCCCTGATCTCACTGCTTCTCAACCGCACGGTGTCGGCCGAACCGGATACATTTGCGGCGAGAAACCTGGAAGACCTGTTTGTCGATCCCTCGGGCGGTGGCGGCTGGCATCAGCTGTATATCAGTCTGCGCAGTCAGTTGCTGGACTCGTTGCAACATGAGAACGCGTCCAATCTTGCTGCGGGCGTAGGCCAGACGCTGGGAGCGTTGGAACTGGCTGCAAGCATGTCCCGACTGTTTCTGCGTGAAGACCATTGGGCTTGCCAGATGACGGGACTGGCGATCCTGGGAAACCTTGATGGTGATCCACCTGCGGATCTGTTGCGTGAAGCGGTACCACTGCTGGGCAATCCCAGGATTCCCGATGCCGTTTGTCGACAACTGGTGGTTCATCTGCTGCGCTGGATATCTACAGATTCCGAAATCTGCCAGCGGGCCCTGCGAGCCTTTGCATCGCGAGCGGCGGATAAGCTTAACGGTGTCGAGCAACTGCGGGCACTGGAACAATGGGTGGGACCGTCTCCGATGATCGAGGCGGCGTGCGATGAACTGCTGTCGCAGGTTCGCATGCGCTGCCCTCGGTGCAGTGTCAGCCTTCCTCCGCCGGAGCTTTCTGTTCATCTTCTGTCTGAGCACGGATTGATTCTGGAGGGACGTAATGTACGAAAGCCCTGGTCGGTCGCCATCGATCTGCTGGATGCCTATGCCGAAGATCCTCAAGCCGAGTACCTGGAACGCGCTGATCAGATGGCGGAACTCGCTTCACCGCAATTCGGAAGGGTACGTCTGAGTCGCGAGGCGCTCCGTCGCGGAATTGCCCCTGCACACTATCGCGGAGTCCTGGTGGACTCGGTCAAAACAACAACGGACACGTTATGCCCGAATTGCTGGGAAACGATTCCGACAGGCTCTGCTCCGCTTGATCTGGTGAAGATTGATGATGGGGGAAATGTAAGTTCGCCAGCCGTCTCCATTCGACGCGTTGGAATACCGGGATTGTGGAGCAGTGTGGAAATTGCCCCGTGGGAGGGAGTCTCTCCCCCATGGACGTTTACTCGCTGGGGGGCCATGGGAACGATTGGTCTGCCGTTTTTCGGAGCCGCAATCGTCTGTCTGCTGCTGGCCTGGCAAGGCTATACCGCGACTCAGGCATTTGTCGTGTACAGTTTTCTGGCGGGCGTTCTCGGGAT
>CAZSTW010000006.1:73445-114294 GCA_964609845.1 uncultured Planctomycetaceae bacterium
GTTGCGATCTTTTACTGGAATCGCACGATTGAACCGGTGGATGTCGCCTGGCAGATGGTTGCTCCGGCACTGCTGGAGGATAAGGAACAGCCGTTTGGATGGGCGCATTCCGAGTTTCTGGCGAGTTTGGCCAGGTCCACTGCCGGTCACGGTTCGTTCCTGCGACGCGATGCAAACTTAGTTCGTGCCATCGATGCCGTCCGGCCGTTGGTCAGACGTGGGATACTTCCCGCTCAGCATTTAGCCGAGCTTTGTTATTTACGATTGGTTGACGGGTTGCCGTTGCTGACAGCAGCCAGTGGTCCAGCAATCCCGGCTCGACCCCGGCAACATGAGGATGTGTTAACGGAACTCCTGACGCTGGCATTGGAAGGCGAGCTTCCGCTGGATGCGGTGACTCATCAGGGAGCGGCACTCACACGATTCAGTAGTGACGAATTAATGATTGCTGTCTGGCATCTGGTCCTGGAGTCACGTCGATTGGGATTGAGTGCTGCGGATCTGGCGGAACTGTTCCGGAAGTCGGCAACGCTGAAAGTTCTGGCCGCCAGATTGTCTCTGCGTCCGAAATCCCTGTTTCAGTTCTTTGCCATTCTGGCCATGGAATCCTCGGGACGTCTTCCTGTCGAATTCTGTTCTGCCAAAAAGCAGGTGAATGCCAAAAACTTTCACAGCGTGATGCATGACGTGCACGTCCTGGCACGATCAGATCTGAAACTCTCGGGAAGATCTGACGCCGATGCGATCCTGCTGCGGGCTGGCAGTATTGAGTTTCGAGGTTGCAGGTATACGTCGATTCCGAATGTGACAGTTGAACCCTCGTTTTCGGGGGCTGCGTCAGGGGAAGGTGGAACGTCAAAATGCGTCTTGAAGATCGACGGCAACCGTTGGGAATTCAAGACCGATCAAACCCTGTTGGCCGCAAGAATCATACGCGGAGCGAAGTTCGTATTTGGGGAACTTCAGATCCTGATTGACCGCCTGGAACTCGGTTCATCCTCACCCAGATTCGCAAACCTGTTGTCCGGTCCGCGTGAACATTGTCCTCGTTGCCACACCACGATTGAGTTGAAACCGGGGTCGATTTCCACGCGAGTTTGATGAGATACGATGCGCGAAGCGACAGATCTTAGGATCGCCGCAGATTCACCGTCTATTTGATTCAAGGATATCGCCAATTTGCGATTGCCAAATTTGGAATCCAGTCGAAGTGAATGGTGTTTCCCGTGACCAGTTTTTGGCGGTGAAAAATTGCTGTTGCTGCAATGATCAGGTCCGCGTCCATTGGTGTTATCCCCCGACGGCGACCAAATGCCCACAAATCGGCTGCTTCGTCTAGAATGTCATTGACTATCGGCAGCAGTAGCGAGTTCTGGCAAAACTCATGAAAACGAAGGATTTGCGCTGATGCATGCTTTTCTTTAAGCCCGCGAAGTATCTCGTATCGACTGATCACGGAAAGTGAAAACTGCTGATGCTGGGAAAGGTAATTCGTTGCGTGACGAACGACGGTTCCGTTCTTCTGCTTTAGAACTTCATTCAGTATGTCAGTGTCAAGAAGTACTTCGTCCATCGCTTCACGCTGGTCGACACAGTTGGGATCTTTTCAGAATCGTCTGTTCAATTGCGTCGATCTCTTGGTCCGACAGTCCAGCGTAAACATTACACCAGCCTGGCAATGATGTCGTACTCAGGTCTGGATCGCGTGTTTCTGGCAGATTGTTCATCTCCGTCTGATTGCGATCTATGATACGAATTACGAGTTGCTGGTCTTCATGCAAGGGGCGACCGATCACGTTCTCCAGTGATTGCCGGTCGTGGGAATTCAATTCTTCGACATTTCGTGTGAAGGTATCCATTCTGCAAGTCTACAGAAGATTTATTGGTTAACGCAATTAAAAAATGGCGATTTGAATTGCCGATGCAAATCGGAAGGACGAAATCCATCTGCACCTCTGGAGAAGTCCTTCCTCCCGCAGCAGATCCAAAATGGATAGAATCCCGACCGAAACGGAGTTCGCCTGGAACTTCCAAGATTTTTGCTGCCCGGAAAATGAAACATGACGAATTCGGATCGCGAGCCACGGCAAATGCGGGGTCTTCGCGAAGATAAGCCAACCCGTTACGAACTGACTTTGTTGCGTGCCCTGGCTCAACAGTTTCCCAATATCGATTCCGCTCTTGCCGAAATCGCACGCCTGTCTGCAGTGCTGACGCTCCCCAAGGGGACGGTGCATGTCATCAGCGACATACATGGCGAAGACAAGAAGTTGCGGCATGTGATCAATAACGCATCGGGCACCTTGCGACCACTGGTCGAACGCCTGTTCAAGGATCGCATGGAGCCTCGCGAGTTCTCCGAATTTCTGACGCTGATTTTCTATCCGGCAGAAGTCACCGAGCGCCTGCAGCAGACATTAACCGATACCGAGGAATTGCGGGTCTTCGCCCGTCGAGCACTCAAGCATCAGTTCGAACTGGTCCGTGTTCTGGCGTCACGGTACAGCCTGAAACGGGCGATGCAGGTCTTTCCTCGCGAGTACACTCATCTGTTTGCGGAAATGCTGCATGAGCCCTCCAACGAGCGTGGCCGGGAATTTGTCGAAGCGATTGTTGACGAACTGCTCCGGCGGGGCAGGGCCCTGCACCTGATCCATATCACAGGGCGATTGATTCGTAACCTGGCAATCTACGAATTGATCATCGGAGGCGATTGCTGGGACCGGGGTCCGCGCGGAGATCGCGTCGTCGACTATCTGCGAGATCAGCCGAACGTGTCGTTCATCTGGGGAAATCATGATATGGCCTGGGTCGGGGCAGGATTGGGGCATGAAGCCCTGATCTGCCACGTGCTGCGAGTTTCGCTGCGATATCGACGGCTGGGGCAGCTGGACGAAGGTTACAGCATCCCGCTGACTCCACTGGAACACCTCGCGCGCATGGTCTACGTCGATGATCCTGCGACGTTTTTCCTGCCGAAGTCGAGTGGTATGCGATCGGACGTGATCGTGGCCCGTATGCAAAAAGCCGCGGCGATCATGCAGTTCAAGCTGGAAGGTCAGATGATTTCTCGCAATCCCGAATGGGACATCGATCATCGCCGGCTGCTGCATCACATCAATTTCGAACAGGGGACCATTACTGTCGACGGTCAGACGTACCCGCTTCGAGATTCTTATCTGCCGACAATCGATCCCGAAAATCCGTATGAGCTGACACCACAGGAAGAGTTGTGTCTCTCGCGGCTGAAACATTCATTTCTGAGCAGCCAGAAACTCAATGATCACCTGAAGTACATTGTTGGCAACGGCGCGATGTACCTGCGACGTGACGATCATCTGATTTTTCATGGCTGTGTCCCCTGCAACAGCCAGGGGGAATTCCTGCCGATGCCAATCGATGGCGGCTGGTTGAGTGGCAAGCCGATGTTTGATGCTATCGAACGTGTTGTGGCCTGGGCGGTGGAACAGCGTCAGCAAAAGCACCTTGATTTCCTGTGGTACCTCTGGAGCGGCCCGAGATCACCACTTTTCGGGAAGGATCGCATTACAACGCTGGAACGAGATTTCATCGCTGACAAGAAGCCTCACCACGAAACCAAGGATCCCTACTTTGCGCTGATTCACGAACCGTGGTTCTGCGAAAAGGTGCTGGCCGAATTCGATGTTGACCCCAATCATGGATTAATCGTGAACGGCCATGTTCCGGTGAAGATTGAAGATGGAGAATCCCCCCTGAAGCGCAGTGGCAAAGCGATCACGATCGATGGGGCGTTCTCTGAAGCCTATGGCGATCACGGGTATACGCTGGTGCTTGAGTCGGATCGGACGTTGCTTGCCCGTCATCACCATTTCGAATCCGTCGATGCCGCCGTTCGCGAAGGGATCGATATCGTTCCGAGTGTCGCTGTGATCCGCGAGTGGGAACGTCCGCGCAGGATGTCTGACACAGAACGTGGCGAGCAGTTCCGTTGCGACATCGAAATGCTTGAACGACTGATCGAGCTTTATCGAAACAACGACCTGCGTCAGGACGAATGGAAGCCCGCCAAGCCAACGTAGACAGCGAGAATGCACGATGCGAATTGAATTCTGCTACGGATGCGGAGCTCCATTGGAAGCACGTTGGAGTCAGATCGTCATCGTGTGTCGCCACTGCGGTTCACAAAATGTTCCGGGAGGCAAGAATGATCCCGTTCCATCGTCGATCCCTGACGACGGACGGCTGCGGCTGGCTGTTGATGGTCGAACGTATCTGATTCTTGGTTTGCTCGGTACGGGTGATTCCTCCGACGTCTATTTAGGTCGGTGGGTACGGCGGTTGGGCGAGCAAGTCGTAATCAAGATTCTGCGCTGCGCGAATGATCGTGATCTGCTTTATCGCGAATGGCAGTTTCTCCATCGGTTGCATGATAGCCCAATGGCGGGGACACCCCATTTTGCTGAATTGATTCCCGAGCCTGTTGGTATCGGTCCGGTACGGCTGAATTCGGAAGAACGGCATGTTGTGATTTATCGGTGGCGGAACGGGTTTCAACATACGCTCGAAGAAGTCTTGCAAGTTCACCCGAACGGTATCGATCCGCGAATTGGAATCTGGATCTTCAAGCGGATTCTCGAAGTTCTGCATTGGTCACATCAGTCGGGAGTGTTGCATGGAGCTGTCCTGCCGCCGCACGTGCTGATCCATCCCCGTGATCATGGGGCCATACTGATCGGCTGGAACACCGCGATGGCAAAGACAAAGAATAATTCACCAGCGCTGGTCGCAGTCAGTCGGGCCTGGAAGGACTGGTACTTATCAACGACGAGCGGAAGTTGCGCTGCGGATATCGCGATGGCTGCTCGATGTACCATGCGAGTCGTTGGGGGGACCTTTTCAAGTGCCGGGAAGATGCCGGCGCCCGTGGCTGAACTCCTGATTGCTGCGGCGCGTGGAGAATACGAGGACGCGTGGAGTGTCCGACAGGCAGTGACAGATCGGTCGCTTGATGTCTTTGGTCCGCCGACCTATTGTCCATTGCCGATGCCAGGCTGGCCGCATAATCCACCAGCCTCGTGATGGCAGGCTGAGGTTTGGCGTGGACGCCCCATCTTGCGGTGAGTCGAATTGAGAACACGATGGCGGCGGGGGCCGCAATGATGCTGAAATCCAAAGCAGGAGATTTGCCATGGGATTCGGACAGTACAGCTATGACGCACATCTGGCGCTGACTTCTTCACGACAAGGGGCAAATGCGGCTGAAGTGTTCAGCCAACGTGGTTGTCACGAGCAGATGAATCCATTCGGAACGAAGTTTCGGGAAAGCCGGGACAGCGAAACTCATCCCAATTCACTGGCAATCATCTTTGCCTTGGATGTCAGCGGTTCGATGGGCGAGATTCCCGCCAAGCTGGCTCAGGAAACTCTGCCGACATTCATGCGATCACTGCTCGATGCGGGAATTACGGACCCACAAGTGATGTTCATGGGGATAGGAAATGCCGAAAGCGACCAGGCACCGCTTCAAGTGGGGCAGTTCGAGTCCTCGGCGAAATTGATGGACCAGTGGCTGACATACCTTTACCTCGAAGGGGGAGGTTCGGGTGGTAACGAGAACTACGAACTGGCAATGTATTTTGCGGCCCGACACACCGATCTGGACTGCTTTAAGCATAGGCAGACGCGCGGTTATCTTTTCATCACAGGAGATGAACCGCCGAATCCAGGTGTCTCGCGGACTCAAGTGAAACGGCTGATCGGTGACACGCTGGGTAATGATATTCCGATTGCCGAGATGATCGAAGAACTGCAGCGAAGTTATGAGCCATTCTATCTGATTCCTGATCCAGAACGGGGGCATCAGGTTGGTCGGGCGTGGCGAGACCTGCTGGGGGATCGCGTGATCGTGATGGCATCTCCCGACGACACCAGCCTGGTTGCTGCGGGGTTGGTTTCGTTGCTGGAAGAATCTGTTCCGTCACTCAGCGCGTTGATCGAACGATATGTCAGTTCCGGAATTGCCCCCGCACAGGCCAAACGAGTTGGGAAGGCTCTGACCGACTTCGCCGCGGCGATTGAGCGCGATGGGGCACCGAAGCCGCGCCTGAAGGCATCGAAACAATCGCATCCTGATCACAAGAGCGGCCTGGATCGATGACCAGCGAAGCATGGATCGTCTTTGACCTGGGATTTGGGGATGCAGGAAAAGGAGCGACGGTCGATTTTCTAGTCCGTGACCTTGAGGCGGATCTTGTCGTCCGACATCACGGTGGTGGGCAGGCGGGGCACAATGTCGTGACTCCTGATGGACGGCATCACACCTTCTCACAATTTGGAGCGGGATCGTTTGTGCCAGGTGTCCGTACTCTGCTGGGCCCGGATTTTGTTTTTCATCCCGGTGCACTGCGAATGGAAGCCTTGCACCTGGAACACCTGGGAGTATCGGACGCACTCGATCGGATCCAGATTGATGAACGTGCCCGTGTAATATCGCCATTTCAACAAGCGTCGGGACGCCTGCGGGAACTGTTACGAGGTGACCAGCAGCATGGCACCTGTGGGGTCGGCGTTGGTGAGGCGGTGATGGATTCGATCCATCAGGAGAGCGATGCGATTGTTGTACGCGACTTTGCCAATCTATCGCTATTGGCAAAAAAACTGAGCGAACAGCAATTTCGAAAGAGGATGGAGTTTGAGCGTTTGCCACCATGCGATGACGAGAGATCGCAGTTCGAATATCAGTTGCTCTCTGATGCGAATTGTGTTGAACGCATCATCGAACTATGGAGGCCCGTGATCGAGCGACTGCGCGTTCTCGCGCCCAAGACTGTTCAAAACGAGTTACTCGCTGCCCGCAGGATTGTCTTTGAGGGGGCTCAAGGAGTCCTGCTGGATCAATGCGTTGGCTTTCACCCGTACACCACATGGAGCGATTGCACACCTGGTGGGGCAATGTCGCTGCTTCGCGGATTGCCGTCAAAAGTGTACCGGATGGGTGTTTTGAGGACATATATGATCCGCCACGGTCCAGGCCCGTTTCCAACGTACGATCCCGCTTCAGAATGGTTATATGCGGAACGGCACAATCAGAGCGGTGGCTGGCAGGGACCGCTGCGGAGCGGCCCGATTGATCTCGTTTTGCTTCGCTACGCTCTTGCTGCATGTGCGGGTGCCGACGGACTGGCGCTGACACATCTCGAGTGCGTTCCCGAAGCCGTTCCCTTTTGTCGCGCGTATTGTGACAATGGGCAAGTCGTCCGTGATCTGCCTTTGCCGGATGGCCTGATGGAGCAGGAGCGATTGACGCGCCTGTTGGAAGCCATTCAGCCGATCTACGAATCGATTGGCCGCGACGATCTCATCGAACTGTTGGGAAACGAACTCCAGGTCCCCATCAGGCTGATTTCAACCGGCCCGACTTGTGGGGATCGACGTTGGCTGACTTTTTGATTTCTCGCAACAATGCGACACGATGAATGGAAGCTCTCCAGTCCGGCGTAGTGGGTGAGTCTGTGTCATCTCCCCTGACGTCCAGAACAAGATTAATACGCTGGTCTGGTTTGGCATGATCTGCCGGGGAACCGTGTTGTGAATGCGTTCTACTGAAGCGTCTGCATACAACAGGATTCCAGGCAGATTCGGCTGCCGTGATGGCTTTGTTACAACTTCACCAGATCGGTTTGTAACCACGATTGCGGTGTTTCTGCGCCGACATAGGGTGGCATGTACGTATTAGGGGTTGGTTGAGGATTCCAGCTCGGCAGTGCCAGGAAAATCGCAGTCGCTCGCTTCTCACTGTACGGACAGGCTCCGTAGGTGGAGATGTTCCAATACGACTGCTGATACGCGTTGTAGTCCTGATCGTGTCGTGATCCTGGAGTGTTGATGGTGTTGGGAGGGAGTTCCCAACCCTCTAACTGGAAGAATGTGTTGTATTGGCCAGCCTTGGGCTTCGTTGCTACCGTGGGGCAGGTCAGGAACGAGACAAAGAAGGGGCACGGACTGGGAGCTGTTTCTTGAACAATCGACGGAAAGTAGTATCCGTTCAGGTTCGTCACGCTGGCGTAGTGTGAGTTGCCGACTGAGGGAACGCCCAGCGTCTTGGCAACGTCTTGCCGTTCGCTCCCCTTGAGTGTTGGTGCATTTTGGAATTCACTCCAAAAATCTCCAATCATGGTTCCTGCAGGGACGTCAGCCGCAGCGTGAATCACAACAAAGTGAGCCCCAAACAATAGCTTTTCCAGGAACGACGAAACGTTGTCGTAGTTCCAGCCATTCGCTGTGTACAAAGGGCAGGATTGGTAACTCATCAATTGATAGATCGGGCCACTGCCCGTCGCCCCGACGTTCTGAATCTGGGGAACGTACATGACCAGTCCGTTGGTTTGCAGGTAGTTGCTCAAGAATGCCAGGAGTGACTGGTCGCTTGCGGGTAGTGAAAGTAAATCATCTTCGTTGTACGGGTCGTCTTGAGAGAACTGCCAGCCCGCCATCCAGGCGCTGAGGATATCCTGATAATTCGCCGAATCTGATGAGAAACCGGCTTGCAACTGATTGGTTTGAATGGCTTTTGTGATCGGCGTACTCGTCCTGACGTCCGAATCAAACAGACTGTTGACGAATGCTGGAATGTTTGTGAACTGATGAGTCGTGGGGTCAATTTGCAGATTCTGAACGGGCATACGGAACCTCTCGTTTCCAGGTGAAGCCGACAAGGAAAAGGTCCGCGTGCCATTGGCAGCGCGGACCAGACCACACATCTCTTGACGTTTCCAAGGTGCGCGGTCAGTCGGTGATTTCCACGAGCGGATTGGCTGTGTAGCCGCCGGTGTTGGAAATTGTGGAATTACACTTCGCTGTCGTTGCGGTGAATTTGTTGTGACCAACCAGCGGCATGTCGAAGTTGATGGTGAAGTTTTCAGCAGAGTTGACCGTCGACTGATATGTGACGTACCCGCTGATTCCAAAATCACTTTGTGCCTGAACGGGGCCATTTCCGCCGGGGGCAATGACGGACACTGGCTGCAGGCAACCCTTGTAATTCACCAATTGGAACGTCGTTTGTTGAGTTCGATTTTCGATCGTCATGTTCATGTTCAGTGTGCTCATCGTCGCGATCTCCATCTTTCGAGGTTTGGGAGTGGATTCAGGGCGAACAGACGCCCTGGAGAATCGCAACAATACACTCCTTGATTTCTAAAATCACTACATGTGATCAAAAATAAATTAGTAGGTTCAAAATGGGTAATATACAGTGTTTTTGATGCGCCTTTTCGTGTTTTTGTGTTGCGTTGTTATGTGAGGTGTTTTGAAAACCACTTCTTTGTTCGACGCCACATCTCTTCGGAAAGAATGTGTCCGCTTTTTTCTTCAATATAGGCAGAAAAATTTGCGCCGGCGTGCATGCTGTCGTAGGCTTGTCGGATGATGGAAATGCCCGCTCGGACTTCATCAATCGGACTGCCTCCATCGGTTTCCCCGAAATTCAGTAACAACGGGCGGGGGGCAATCAGCGCCGCGATATCAGGGGTGTCACCGTAATTGAAAATCCCTGGGACAAAATTAGGAAAGCAATGAAGCATGTGCTCTCGGTGGATGGCCTTATAGGTGGGGAGGCAGCAATTTCCGACCAGGCATTTCAGCCGAGGTTCCCAGGGGCCTACCATCCACGTGTGCGTTGACCCCATCGAATGTCCGTAGCAGCCGATCTTATCGGCTTTGACTTCCGGTCGGCTGACGAGAAAATCGACAGCTCGCTTCATGTCCAGGATGTTCTTCCAGGCCATGCTCTTTCCGGCGACCACATACCGCAGAAATTCGAACCGTTCGAAGTTCCCGTCCTTCAGCTTCCCTGTCGGATCCCGACGTTCCTCAAAACAGAGAGCGTCGGGGCAGAGAACCACGTAGCCTTCGCGAGCCAGAGCGGCACCGGTGTGATGCATCGGATCGGCCATCAGTCCCGCCGGTTCCGATTTTCCCTTGGCCCAGTTCCCAGCGTGCTGATGCCAGACGCAGATTGCCGGTGCCGGTTTGCTGGCACTGATTCCGTCCGGGATCAACAGCAGCGCTGGAACGGGATCGTTGGGTTCCGCATCGTAAAAGACGGACTCAATCGTGAAGCCCGGCTTCGTGATTTTCTCACGGACCCGGACATTCAACGGGCAGGGCGCAGGCCAGTCACCACCGAGACATCGAAGTAATTGATCACGAAAGTCTGCCGCAGCCATTCTTAAATCTCCTTTCAGAAGCGAATCGCCGTTACCGTAATCAGGGCTCGTCGATTCTCCGATGGCAGGCTGATTTGGTTTTGTGAAAAGCCAGGAGGAAACTGCCGGCACGACGAGATGCAAACCAGATTTGCGATAACTAAGTGACGTCTGCAATCAACAGGGTTCGATCATCCGATGGTGGAACGTGGTGCGTAAATTCATTGACGGCAGTGATCACCTGATCAAGCGATCCCTGCGTGTCACGATGGCAGCATCCGACGATCTGATCGAGGCGGTCGGTTCCAAATAATTCTCCGCCAGGACTGGCGGCTTCGGTAATACCGTCTGTGTAGAAGACGATTCGATCACCAGGACGAAGAACGATCGTGTGATTCTGGTAGTTGATGTGAGGCATGAATCCCAATGGCATGGATGTGGCGTGATCGAGTGCCGTCACGTCCTGATGACCGCAGTGTCGCAGTCGTGGGGGATTGTGTCCCGCGCTTGAGAATGTCAGTTCTCGTGAACGATCGTCGTAGATTCCATAGAACGCGGTCACGAAATGTCCCGATTCAGACGTGTATCGTGTCGTCAGGTGGTGATTCAGGTGATTCAGCAGCAGGCTGGGGTTCATGGGGTCGCCCGGGTACATGTGAGCCAGGCTGTGAAGTACTGCCATCACCACTGCCGCGGGAGTTCCATGGCCACTCACATCAGCGATCAGGATGCCGCATCGACCTTCCGGCAGCGAAAAGAAGTCGTAGTAGTCACCACCCGCGTGGCGGGACGTCTCGTAGTGGGCGGCCATTTTCATCGTTGATAAATTCGGCAGATCTTTAGGCAGCAACGATCGCTGAATATCAGCAACAACTTTCAGTTCTCGCTCAACTGCCTGATAGGCCACGTCCAGTTGCTCGGCGAGAACCAGGTTCTGGGCGGCTCGTCCAAACAGGTTCGCCATCCAGACTCGTTCGGGAAGTTCCTCTTCAACAAAACCGCTCGGCTCGTTGTGCGTCACAACGACCATGTTCTTCGATTCGCCCTGATCGAATAGCGGGATCGCCATGAGCGAACGGGTTCCGCTGAGAAACTCCATGGCTGGATCGTCGCGAGTAATAGAGATGTCGTTGAAAACGCGAGGTTCGTTTCCATAGATCAAGTCAGCCAGGATGCCGCCGGAAAGCAATGGCAATCGTTCCGGCTGCTTCCACGGATTGATCTCTTCGGCCCATCCGCTGTAACGCGTGATGCGGAATTGCGGATGCTGAAGTCCGCGTCGGCTGAGCGAAATCCGTCGAGCGGCCGGCAGCAGCTTTTGCATCCGCTGGCCATAGATCCGCACCATTGTCTGCGGATCTGTCTGCAGGCTCATTTCCCGCATGGTCTCTACGACGGTAGACAGACGATCCTGCCATTCATGGCCGGGCGAAGTAAACATGCGAGAAATTCCAGGAGATTTGTTGAACAGATCTTGGTTCGCCTCGATCACCTCCCTCATATCAGGGAGGCGGCTACGAGGAGATTTACGGAGCATGTATGAGATTATTGCTCTCGCCCATGATTCGTCCACATATCAACGTCGGGATTTCGCGAATCCCGGACGATCGGCTCTGCTCGAATTCCTGAGCGGAGCCGACTGGCTGGTGCTATTGACTCGTGTCGTCAACATGCTGTTCTCGATGCAACAGTCATCCGTGACCAGATCACAGCATGGATGGCTGAAGTTTGGCCAAAAGTTCCTTGGCTTTGGCGGGACGCTCACCTTCAGGGGCCTTCTGAAGTTCGTCCAGCCCCTTTTCGAGGATCTCGGCACGCTCCTTGTCGACTTTTCGCACGGACTCAATCATCGCAGGAAACGAGCTGACTTCACTGCCGAACGCCTGGCCATCGGCGTACCTCTGCAGGATCGACTTTGGCGTGTGCAATGGATCATTCGCCGCCTTAACCTGAATCGTCTCTTCCTTCACGCCGCCGTGACCACACCCGATCACAGCCACCAGGCAACCAAAAACTACAGAACTGCATTTCCAGGACATTGATTTGCCTTTTGCCAGAGTGTCATGTTGCTGAAACCATGGCGAACGGTTCCCCAATCAATCGACGGAGCATGACATTGCGCCATGGGCTTGCCCGTTCGTGTGACCGTACCTCAGCTGTCTTGTGAGGTCCCGTCTTACCATGGGCCATGAGAAATGAACGCTTACGGATTCCTAGAAATCGCCGATTGGCTGTCCGTCACTTCGGTGGCCCAGACGCTGGAATGTCAGCAGGTCGACATTGTTCGAAATAAACCGAACCGCTCCATCGCCGAGTGCTGCGTTGACCCCGCCGGTATGGAGGCTGCGCGGTGGAATAATGCCATAGCCCCAGTCATGGGCACCACCTGGGCAACAGTCGCCCCCGGCGCTTGGCCATTTCCAGTTGGGAGTGGCGGCTGTCGTAAGCGTCGATTGGCCTGCAGCATACCAGCCCCACATGGTTCCGTTGTTAGTCTTGACTCCCGAAGGGCTGTTCTTTGCCTGACCGCCGATGGCATCGAGTTCTGCTTGAGTCGGAAAATCCTTGTTGGCGACAGAGTTAAACAGGCCGTTGCCAGCATAGAAGATGTCGTAGGGATATTTGCCCGATCCGCCAGACTGGTTCGACCCGGAGAGTATTTCGGCGATCATCAGTGTGTTCGACAGTCCATCGGTGACGTCCTTCATTTCTCGATCAACCTGATAGGCGATCATTCCGTTGAAGCGAGCTCCTGCCCACACGGTTTCGACCGAACTCCCCGTGGACCAGGCATAGTTGACTCCCGGGCCATCCCATCCGCTGGGATTTGTTCCGCGCGCCGGCCCAGGCAACGCGGACGGGCAGATGAACGCTGGCAGCTTGGTGTTCATCAACGTCCCGTAGGTCCAGCCCCAGTTCGTCAGATTTGACTGCCCCTGGTTGAATAGGGGAGCCTGATCAATGTACGGGAGCAGGGCATAGTTGGCACTGAGTGCTTCCCATGCGTTGCCACCGACCTGCAGATAGTTTCTGGGAAATTTCCGGTAGGTGTCATGGTGATTGTGCATGGCCAGGGCAAGCTGCTTCAGCTTGTTCTTGCACTCGGTGCGGCGGGCTGCTTCGCGTGCCTGCTGAACGGCTGGTAACAGCAGGGCAATCAAAACCGCGATAATCGCAATTACCACCAGCAGTTCAATCAGTGTAAATCCCGCCCGATCCGACGGTCGTTTCTGGAGATGTGGGTGAGTTCGATGGCGCATACGAAAACCTTCAACAGACGGACAAAAAAGGAATAGACCCGCAGACTTTCCCTTCTATTTCACACGGCAAATTGAAGTCAACACCCTGCAGTGACGATTCGCATAAGTGAGAACTGCTAAATCACTTGGGGTGGAAAAATGCCGCAGCGGCTGTTCGCCAGGAAACCAGGTAAGACGAAGTGACTGTTTCGCATTCGTGCGGAAAGTGGCAAGACATTTGGTCTGTGTCGCAACGCTGCGGTGACGTCTGTTGATCATGGGTCGTATAGTCGTGTGCGTTGCCAAAGCGACTTTCTTTCGGCCAAGTTCAGCTCAGGGCTGATACAAGCGACGTATCACGCGTTACCATGCTTATGATCTCGCCGTCATTGATGACCTGGTTATCGGGGCAGATCGCGTATGTACAGACTATTGTGAAAGCGGAACCACAATGACGATCAGGGCCGTTTCGCAAGTCCTTCTGGCAATCCTGATGTTATTTGCCGGGACGATGCATTTCATAAAAGCGGACTTCTTCCTGAAGATCGTCCCGCCGTATCTCCCTTACCACAGGGCCCTGGTCTATGTCAGCGGTGTTTGCGAAATTGCCTTAGGGGTTTTGCTGCTCATTCCCCGGTTCAGGCCATTCGCCGCCTGGGGGATCATCGCGCTGTTGATTGCTGTCTTTCCGGCAAACATCTACCTCTATCAGAATCAGCACATTGTTCCGGCGTCACCGCTCATTCATTTTGTGCGTCTGCTTCTGCAGGGAGTGTTGATTTACTGGGCGTACCGACACACCACTTGAAGTGTCAGGGCGGCCCGCAGTTACCGTCATTGCGGGAACTCAGGAGAAAGAACGTGTTCGAGAGCAAGAATGATCCTGTCGCTTCCCAACCGGTCTTCATCGCCAGAATCGCGATCAGCGTGCTCATATCACTGCTGGTCATCGCCGCGTCACTCGGCGTTGGGACCTTGGGATACCACGTGTTTGGTGACCTGACATGGATTGATTCACTGCTGAACGCCGCCATGATTCTGACAGGAATGGGCCCCGTCGATCCGATGAAGTCGGTCGCCGGAAAGCTCTTCGCCACGTTTTACTGCCTGTTCAGCGGCCTCGTTTTCCTGTCATTGATGGCCATCATCCTGACTCCGATCTACCATCGCTTTCTGCACACGTTTCATCTTGCCGAGGATGATGACTGATTTTAGGACTCCGCAGTCAGAACCGCTGTGTGAAGTTACTTACCTTCAGCCGTCTTCGTTCTCACGGCGTCGAGCGTTAACGCCACTCGAAACCCGAGATTGTGCTCGCGGTAAGGCGGATCTGAGGCGAGGCGAAGCGCCGACCTGCAGCGGGACGCGGGATGGTCCCAGCCTCCACCGCGGACCGAACGGTGGGCCGAAAGAGTTGCTCCATCGGGATTCTGAGCAGGCTTTTCTTTAAGCTGGCCATAGTACGCGGGATCCCACCAGTCCTGAACCCATTCAAACACGTTGCCATGAACGTCGTAGAGGCCCAGCGGATTGGCATTAAGTTCGCCGACAGCATGTGTTCGACCTCGGCTATTCGAACCAAACCATCCGCAACTCGCCAGTTGCTGGGCGTTATTGCCACTCCAGAACGTTGTCGTCGAGCCCGCGCGGCATGCAAACTCCCATTCGGCTTCGGTGGGCAGCCTGTAACCATTCCCTTCAGGCTGCGTCACAGCCTCACCAGAATCGGAATAGAAAGGCCTGAAATTTTCCTGCGTACTCAGTTTGGTGCAGAACTCGGCAGCATCGATCCAGCTCACCAGTTCCACGGGATGGCGACTCGTATCGATTCCGCTGACAGAACCGTTCCCTGCCCCCATCGCACTAAAGTGAGACGGATTCCTTTCCATCACTTTCTTGAAGGCTTCCTGGGTTACCTCATGGACCCCCAGGTAGATCGGACGCGTGAGAGTCACTGTATGCTGGGGAGCCTCACTTTGAATGCAACTCTTCCAGTGACTGACTTCGCCCGTGAACATGAGGGCTTCCTCGATCTCCGCCGATGTGCTCCCCATCGTGAACTCACCCGGTGGAATGAGGCGAAACTTCATGCCGATGGAGTTGGTGTATTCGACCGGCACTTTCAGATAGGCGGCCCATTCTTCCTGATGCTTCTTCGCCTGATCCGCATCAAACGGAGCAATCGCTGGCTTCGGAGCATCCGCTGGCCAGCCGTGCCAGCCTTTAGAGGCGGACGGATTTGTGGTCGACGTTTTATTCTTAGCCGCTTTTACAGAATCGACGGACAGCAACACTCGAAACCCGATAGTGAGCCGTCGATACGACGGAGGCATTGACTGGCGAGTTGATCGACGACGTGCAAACGGCGAACAATAAGTTGGCCCTCCTCGAATCAACCGCATCCCGGAGGGGATTACTTCACGGGGATCTTCACTTGAAAAACGACCATAAGCGTCTGTCTGCGAATCGTCCGCGAGCCACTCCTGCATGCCATCATCAATGTCATGAATTCCGAAGGCGTTTGCCGGGGTGGTACCAACGGCTCGTAAAATTCCCCCGACAATTGTCATGGCCTCCTTGGCAGGCATCGAAAACGTACTGCGAGTTCCGGCCGTGGCCATGTACTCCCATTCGGCTTCCGAGCAAAGTCGATAGGTCATGGCGTCCTGCGTGCTGAGCCATTTACAAAATGCTTCGGCATCGTGAGCTGAGACTTGGCAAACCGGGTGATCCGCTTCAAAGGGAAAGTCATGACCTGGTGACCGCCATGTGACCTTTGGGTCATTGATCCAATCTCCTTTTTCCTTTCCCCAAATTGTTCCGCCATTGCCGTCTTTCTCCGCCTCCGTCTTAAAGTCGGCGAGTGACGTGAACTCCTGAAAATCTCGATTTCTCGTTTCATTCACGCTCACATAGAACGGCTTTGTTAATCGAATCGTACGAGCTGGCGTTTCCGCTTGCAGATGATCGATCACCCATTTTTCTGAAGGATTCGAGGCCGAGAAGCCGCCCTTAGTGATGATCGCTTCAACTTCCTCCTTGGAAGTCCCCATGATGAACTCACCGGGCGGGATCAGTCGAAACTTCATGCCGATGGAGTTGGTGTACTCGACAGGGACTTTGAGATACGCGGCCCACTCTTCTTGATGCTTCTTTGCTTTATCGGCATCAAACGGAGCAATTGCAGGTTTCGGTGCATCCGCAGGCCAGCCGTACCAGCCCACAGATTCAGCCGAGGCTTTGTTCTTGCCTTTCGAAATCGCAGTTTTTACCGCATCGACCGTCAACGCGACTCGAAACCCCATGTTCCCAAAACAGTCCGTGAGAGTTAGCCCTTGTCGGCTCGCCGACCTCGAATAGCTTTCGCGGTCGGTCCAGTTACCGCCACGCATGACGCGAGCCGCGATTGGAACATCACTGTCGATCGCGTCTTTCCGCACTTGATTCGAAACGACATTTCGGTATGCCGACGCATCCCAGATGTCGGTACACCACTCCATTACATTTCCGTGAGTGTCAAACAGCCCGAATGGATTTGCCCCCAACTCACCTACCTTATGAGTTCGATTACCGCTGCTGGCTTGAAACCATCCCGCTCGCCACAAATCTTCTTCTTTGTCACCGCTCCAATACTTCGATGTTGTCCCTGCTCGACATGCAAACTCCCAAGTGACTTCCGTTGGTAAATGATACGAAAGTCTTACAGGCGAAGATTGTGAGTTACTATCGTTTGGGAGCCTTAAGGCCTCGGCTTCTCGAGCATTTAGCTTTTCACAAAAGGCGACAGCGTCGCTCCACCGAACTGAGTCCACGGGAAAACTTGAAGTATCGAGGCCGTCCACTGATGCACCTCCCAATGGAAGGTTCCCTGCCTTTGCGAAACTAGAAGGGTTGTTGCCCATCACCGTTTCGTATTGCTCTTGCGTCACTTCGTGGACGCCAAGATAGACAGGCTGCGGCACACTCCTCTTGTGCCGCGGCGCTTCGCTCTGGACATTAACCTTCCAGTTCCAGTGAGAGCTTTCCCTTTTGGATGCATCTTCAACTTCTTCTAGTGTGCTGCCCATCATGAACTCGCCCGGTGGGATGATCCGGAATTTCATGCCGATGGAATTGGTGTATTCGACCGGCACTTTCAGATAGGCGGCCCATTCTTCCTGATGCTTCTTCGCCTGATCCGCATCAAACGGAGCAATCGCTGGTTTCGGAGCATCCGCTGGCCAGCCGTGCCAGCCGGTTGGCGTTTGAATTTCGTTCTTGTTGTCACCTGATGATTGTCCGGCGGTGGATGTCTCACGGCTTGCCGAATTCGTTGCAGGTTTCGAGGTGAAGTGAATGGCTAGTCCGATCAGCACAGCGATGCTGACAAGACTGATGCCGATCACCAGCGGGCCGCGACCACGCGATGATTGCTGTGGTCGAGATTGAATGATCGTCTCGACCATGCTCGCTGAGCGGTCGCTTTGAATCATCGGGCGATTCGAACCGAAGGCATCATCGGTCGATGAGGCCGACAGCGACTTGATCGAACGCTGGGCTGAACGGTCCCCCTCATTTGATCCTCGGGAAGTGCTCTCCACGGAGTGGGCGACTGGCGGCTCTTTGCCCGGCACAAACGCAGGCTGCCCGGCCAGTCCTTCGGTGTCCGCTCCCTTGCGAGTGAATGGCTCCAGTGCCGCGATGACTTCTCCCGCATTCGCATATCGGTCATCCGCATTCTTGGCGAGTAATCGGACGAAGACCGCGTTGAGTTCCGCAGGAACATCCAGCCGGATGTCGGTCAGATTCGGAATCGCTCCTTCGACATGAGCCTTCATCAATTGCAGCAGCGACGATTTCGTCACGTCGGCATAGGGGGCTCGACCGGTGAGGACGAAGAACAGCGTACAACCCAGTGAATACAAGTCGGCTCGCGCATCGACCGAGTGCGTGTCGTCCCATTGCTCGGGAGCCATGTAGTCCGGCGTGCCCAAGACCTGTCCGACCGTCGTCAACCCGCGCTGATGCTCACCATCATCACCGAGCCGAGCCAGACCCAGGTCGAGCAGTTTGATCTGACCACTCTTCGTGACAAACAGGTTCGACGGCTTGATGTCGCGATGGACCAGACCATGCTCGTGAGCGTGTTCCAGACCCATGGCAGCCTGACGAATCGCCTTGCAGGCATCGCGCACCGACAGCGGCCCGCGAGCCTTCACCAACTCGGACAGATCCGTCCCCTCGACGTACTCCATCACCAGGTAGTGCGTCCCCTGCCATTCGTCGGCATCGGTTGCCTTGATGATGTGCGGATGATCGAGTTTACCGATCGCCTGCATCTCACGTTCAAACCGCGTGAGTGCCGCCTGGTTCGAGGCGAATCCGCCCGGAAGCACCTTGAGCGCGAAGGTCTTGCCGAGTTTCTGATGCCGGGCCTCATAAACGGCCCCCATCCCGCCTTGACCCAGCTTTCGCACGAGTTCATACGGTCCGAGCTTCGAACCGACCGCTACGTTACCAGTCGAGGAAGGATTCTGCTTTTCCGCGGCCAATTGCGGACTTGAAATAATTGTCGGAATGCCCTCACCTGTGTCATGAGGCTCTGAATCGTCCTGCGGTGAGTCTGGCTGCTGATCGGCCATTGAATCGGATTTTCCCGTGACGAACTTCCTTCGGATCTTTACCGCAGTGGTGAAAGATCTTCAGGAGCATTCACCAGACACTTTGAACTTCCTGCGACTTCACGTCAAGCTGGTGGATTCCTCTGAGCTGGCTACAAAGCCAGGCCCCGGTTGTCGCTTTGGCTGCTGCCGCGTTTCGAAGGAACAAGAAGCTTCCAAAACGGTGAGTCCTGTGTAAGACTTCTCGTCGCAAGACGACCGCAGTAGCACAAAACGGTTGACCGCAGCGACACTGTAGGTAACTTTCAGTCGAGAACCACGCCATGAGTATTCAAAGCGGCAGCAAACAGATTCTGATTCATGGACTGGCCCTGATCCTGGCCGGCCTGGTCTGGGGCTTTTTTCCTCCCCTGACCCCGTATCCCCGACTCGCGCTCGGAGCGCACATTCAGTTTGTCACCAACGGCATGCTGTTTGTCGTGCTCGCCATCGTGCTGCTCAAGGTGCCCCACCGCGCCGGCACAGGTTCGGTCCGGGTGATCTTGGTGTCGGCGTGGCTGACCTGGCTCATGGCACTGTCCGAGGTGGCGAATGCGTGGTGGGGTGCCAACCAGATGCTCCCGATTGCTGCCAGGCAGGCCGGCGCAGCGGGGGCGACTGCCTGGCAGGAAGCCGTGGTAAAACTGTGTCATATCCCCGCGGCATTGGGTCTGGTTCTCTCACTGGCTCTGCTGATCATCGGCATCGTGAAATACCGCGAACCGGCGGAATAGGAAGATCGCCATGAACGAAGCCGAAACCTGTGCCGCGATCCCGCACGGGCGCGCCGTGAGTTTTGGCGGCGGGATTAATCAGCTGGCTCGCAATTCATTTCAGTGTGGCGTCCCGCGGGCATCAAACGACAGCATCTAACCCATGTTTCGACGCGACACGGAAGTATTGGCCCGTCGACATTCAAACCGAGGATGCAACTCGTGAATCCTATCGCGGCCGAACGCGGACTCCGGGGCGAACGCGATCACCAGGGTGAAGAATAACCTGATCTTCGACGGTCAGGCCTTCAAGAACTTCGGTTTCGAGACCGTTCGTGTGCCCGACCCGAACGGTTTGTAATTCGGCTCTGGCTTGTCGAACGACATAAATGGCCCAGTCATTTTGCTGACGAAACAGTGCGCCGGCGGACACCTTCAAGACGTTGGTACCTTCCCATGTCACGATGCTGGCCTCGACGCGAAATCCGTCTCCGACCGTGCTGCGTTGTTCGGGAGGGCTCAAGATATCTGCAATTACCCAGACTCGTTGTTCCTCAATTCCCAGGGCAGAGACTTTCGTGAACGCTGACGGTTCGATGACTCGCACACGTGCTTCCAGCGTGTCGTCGCCACCCCAATGATGCAACCAGACCTTCGAGCCCGGCTTGATGCGTGCCGCGTCGGTGGAGAGCACGTCAATTTCCACCTCCAGATCTGTCGGGTCGCCCAGTTCGATCAGGCGCGTCCCGGGAGAGACAGGCACGGAATTCTCCTCGAAGACTCTGAAGACTCGCCCCGAAATTGGTGCACGGATCTCATGGCGAAACAGTGACCGCTGCTCCTCGGGACGATCCGCAAATCGCACGAACGCGGCCTTGGCCTGATCACGCTCGAATTCGGCAATTGTCAGGTTGAATTCGGCGACCCGCAGGTCGTAAGCTGCAAGCCGGTACTTCAGACGCACTTCATCGTGTACCTCGTCAGTGATTGCCTTCTTTGCAGCCAATTGTTCGGCTCGGTTCAGTTCGTTGAGTGCAATCGAAGTTGTATCACGTGCACGCTCAATCAACGCAGTTGCCTGTTCTCGATGAGCCTCAGCGGCTTTCAGGCGTGCTTCCGATTCCGTACGAGCGCGGTCGTCCAGCAGATTTGTGTCGCTGGCTTCAATGGTCGCAACTACTGTCTTATTGGCAAGTATCGGATCGCCGCTATGCAATGCGACTCGCAGTAATCGTCCTGACAGCGAAGAGGCAACGATATATCGCTCACGCACTCTTGTTTTGCCATCTTCTTCCACGGTGACGACCAGCGGTCCACGGGTAACCGTCGTTAATTCCACATCAACGGCAGGCGGAATAAAACCGTAAACGAGCAAGCCGACGATGCCTGCAGCAATCGCCAGCCAGGTCAAATGCCGTGGCAAATTCCCTCGTTCCATTTGATTATCCCCGTGTCTTTAGTACGGTCACCAGATCGAGCTTCGCCAACCGGCGCGAGACCAGGTAACCCGTCCCTATGGCGGCCAGCAGCGTTACCAGGGCGGCGAACGCATCGGTCGCCCTCGAGATCACCAACGGAATTCGGAACAGTTCCGTATTATAGGCGATCCGGATGACAAAGTCGGCTAGCAGGTGGCCGATCCCAATTCCCAGGGGAATGGCAACGAGTGTCAGGACTGCAAGTTCGCCCAGGAGAATGCGGCTGATTTCACCATGCGTAAATCCGATCACCCGCAACGTGGCCAGTTCCCGATTCCGTTCGGCCTGCATGATCCGCGCGCTGTTGTACACGACTCCGCAGGCGATGATGCATGCGAACGCGACGTTAAACGCCCGCATCCGCAGAATGTTTGCGACAATGGTCTCACGAAGTGAGTTGAGTGCCGATCCCTTCAGGGATGCCCCGACAAGGCGCGGCGTCTGTTTTAGCTCGCGATAAAGTTCAAGCGTTTTCGAAGAGTCGACCGTCAGAAATGCACCCGTCACTGCGTCGCTTTCTCGCATCAGTCGGTGGACGACGTCAATGCTTGCATAGGCTGCCTCTCCTTGAAAATCTGCGACAATTCCCGCGACGCGAAGCGACTGAACGGGCCGCCTGCCTTCCAGCACTTCGACGACGATCATTTCGCCTGGTCTGGTAGACAGGACCTGTGCCAGTCGTTCGGAGAGGATCAGTCCGCTGGAAGGTAATAATTGCACCCTTCGCCGAACATCCGCCACACGGAAAAGATGACTGTTTTCTTGCAGACCCATTAATCCCAACCTGCGCGAATGGATTCCAGACCGCAGACGAACTGGAATCGCGCGGAATGTCTCCACAAGCTGTATTCCCGCAAGATGTGTCAGTTCCGACAGGACCCGGCCATTGGTCGGCTCTACAAACGTCAGAGTCATGTCCTGACGTTGGGAGACATTGAACTCGGATTCCATGACGTAGTTCAGGCCATCCAGCATGAATCTTCCCAGGATCATGATGGCCACGGCCATTGAGATTCCCAGGCAGGTGATGGCCGCACGAGTCGGACGGCGGACCTGTTGTCGAAGAATCATGCGAGCTTCGATTGACACGTGCCACAGGATCGCTTGAGTTTCCAGCCAGGTGGTGCCGAAGACTGGGGTGGCGGCGGGAGACATTGCAACCGCAGGGGGAAGACGCATGGCCGTCCAAATCGGTTTGACGACGGCGGCGACTGCAGCCAGTGTACTGACAGCGATGGCGGCCAGCACAACACGTCCATCCAGATGGAATTCCAACGCTGGAAAATGAAAGAAACGGGAATACATGGTCGCCACGCCACGACCGAGCCAGGTTCCCAAGATTATTCCCAGGGCCGTCCCCGGCCATGTGATGATCAGGACGAGTTGAAGATAATGAATTCCAACCTCTCCCGCTGTATAGCCGAACGCTCGCAAAGTGGCAATTTGTTCCCGCTGTGTGCCAATCAACCGCATGACGACGATCTGAAGCAGCCAGGCGGCCACGAGCAGAAAGATCGTCGGAACAACCAGGGCCATCCCTCGGAGTTCATTCATTTCATTGGACACAAACTTGTGAGACGCCTGTTCATTTCGTCCGTAGGCACCCGTGCCGCCGTACGGTGTCGTCAACTGGTCCACCCGTCGCAGAATTTCCTGCTTGTTAGCACCGGGTGAGACTGCCATTACGGCGTCGTTAAAGGCCCCTTCCATTTGAAACGCAGCTTCCATGGCCCGGAGACGCATCCAGAAGATTCCGAAGCGCCGATCATCCGGCAGAATATCTCCTTCGCGAATCTGGTAAATGAACTCCGGCGACATCGCAATCCCGACAATCTGCAGTTCCTGGCTTCTGCCGTTCAGAATTGCGCGTACGTGATCGCCCGGTTGCAGGCGGTGCGCCGTTGCGAATCCGTCGCTGACAAGAACTTCGTTCACACGTTCTGATTCTGGCCAGCGACCCGTTTTCAGGTGCAATCCGTTGAGAATGGGTTCGCCTCGATTCGGTAGCGACAGCAGACGGGCCGTTGCTGGCTCTGGCATTGTTGTCAAATCGAGATTCACGAACTGGACGATTCGTGTTTCAGCTCGTTTCACACCGGGGATTTCCGACAATCGTTGCGCCAAGGCTTGGGGAGCGCGTTTCACACGAACGAAGACATCCGCAAATCGAAGACGTTCGTAGTAGGCTGTGTGCGTGCGATACAAAGTCGAAAGCGTGCAGAGGGACATCACGAAAGTTGCCACTCCGCTTGCCATGACCAGTCCAATGGCAAGCGACGGGCCTCGTAGCACCCACACATCCCGATACAGCTTTCGATGCAATGCGGTCATATCGGTCACCAGACGAGTTCGGCGGCGGCCTTGCGCTTGGAATTCCGACTTTCCCGCACAATACGTCCATCTGATAAAGTGATGACCCGATCAGCCATTCCCGCAATGACGGCGTTATGGGTAATGATTGCGGTCGTTGTACCCATTTCCCGATTCACCCGATCGAGTGCTTCGAGGACCGTAATGCCTGTCTGTACATCCAGTGCGCCTGTTGGTTCATCGCACAGTAGCACACTTGGGCGTTTCACGATGGCGCGCGCGATGGCAACCCGCTGCTGTTCCCCACCTGAAAGCTGTGCGGGAAAGTGATCAAGTCGACCAGACAATCCCACCAGTGCCAGCGCATCCTCCGGTGCCATGAAACTCGAAACAAGGTCTGTCACAAGCGCAACGTTTTCACGGGCGGTCAGGCTTGGAATCAGGTTGTAGAATTGAAATACAAATCCGACATGCTCCCTGCGATAACGGGTCAGCGCTGCATCGTTTGCGTGGACCAGATCGTGATCATGGAACCACACTTCCCCGGATGTTGGATTGTCCAGTCCTCCCAGGATATTCAATAGCGTCGATTTGCCGCTTCCCGATGCGCCCAGAAGCACTGCAAATTCACCAGCAAACAAATCGAGATTGATGCCGCGCAGTGCAAAGATATCGACTTCGCCGACGCGATAAATCTTGGTCAGGCCGCGTGCCCTGAAGACCACGTTCTGATGTTCACCGGATGCGGTATCCGTTGTGGCTCCGGCGGTTTGAGGCTGAGGGATGGTAGTGGACCTCGCTGTACGAGAATGATCCGCCTTGAAAAAATGGCCACAATTCTTGAAGGGAGCTCGCTTTCTTGCGAACGTTCATGATACCGATTCGACCCGGAACTTGCGACTCGTTTCGTTGTCTGGCACCGTTTGACCAAGGCTATTGCGGTCGCAATTCTCCATTGCTGAGCGAATTGCGAGGAGGCCAGGAAGACTGATTCTCTTCAGCGTTCGTAACAACGCGAATGAGAAGGAATAGCAGGCCCTCTCTGAGTGCGTGTCGCACTTCCGTGTCGCGTCGAAACATCGGTTAGGCGTGTCGTTTGATGCCCGCAGGACGCCACACTTAAGTGAGATGCGCTCTAGATCAACCACTCGGGCTTCAGGACCATGACTGACCCCAGCACGATGATCACCAGTCCGCTGACAAGCTTCAGGATCCGACCACCGCGTTCCTGCAGCTTGAATTTATCCAGTGTGATGACAACACCAGCGACCATCATCGTGTCGTCGAACATGTAGGCCAGGATGTACAGCAGCATGTACAGATGATCCTTCCACCAAGGCCATTGCTGTGAACTGAGGATGGTGGTGTACATCGCTGGTAACCCTGCCGTACACAGAAGTTCGATGATATTGACCAGCACGGCGACAATCGAAGCACCAATGATGGCCGACCACAGTGATTTGGCCAGAACGATCTGTCGAATTCGCGCGTACAGTCCAGGCTTGGCGGTCTCCGGGATCGACAACGAGACTCCCTGCTTGAATGCGAAGAAATCCTTGACGTGAATTGTCCCCACAACCATCCCGACCAGTCCCAGCGTGATCTGTGCTGGTCGTAGCAGGCCGATCAACTCGAAAATGCTCAGCCACGCCGCCATAAAAGCGTAATAAACGGCTCCACTGATGAAGACGAATGTGCCAGCTACCGCCAGTATCTTCCAGCGATCATGCAGATTGACCAGCATCGACAGCAGGAACAGTAACACCCACATCGCGCACGGGTTGAAGCCATCGATCAGCCCGACGGCCAAGGTGAATGCAGGGAAACCCCAATCACGCCAGTGGATGGGGCCAAGCAACGGGATCACGACGAACTCGGGAGGTGTGGCCTTTCCATCGGACGGAAGGACTGGTAACCCGGTGTCGTCGTCTGATTCCGGCGGCAATCCCCGGGGACGGGGTACGACCTCGTCAGCCTCATCATCGATTGGCGGCACTTCGACCGTACGACGAGGGGCCATGGGTGGATCTGCGGCAAACACCGTGGATTGAAACCAATGTCCGCCACCTGCAACGCTTCGTCCAGATTTCAATCGGCAGGAAACAGGTTGCGGTGATTCCTGCCCAGCAGGCGCAGGTATGGTCACGGCTCGCAAGACGTCATCCCATTGCTGCAGATTGTTTACCGCATCGGAAAAGCCAACCATCAACCGCCCACACAGATGTACTGCAGGAACGGACGTTGCCTGGACCTGGTAGCGCTGCGACAACTCTGCCAGGCGTTTGCGTGCCTGTTCCGCAACTCCGACATCTTGCTCGATGAACCGATATGCCGGGTAACGATGTGCAAGCGTTTGAAACAGTATTGGTTTTGCCTCGGTACAGCGAGGACAGCCCTGGCGTGTAAAAACCTCTACGGTAAGCAACTCTTCCAATCGAACGGGCGTCAATGCTGCATTCCATCCTGATTCGAACTGACCGCTGACGTAGAATGCCGGCAATCGTGGTTTTGTGATTTTGAAGTGGTCAGCCAGCTTCCAGAAGCGGGCGAGTTCCTTGTCGTTCGTGGTGACATCACGATAGACGATTGATAACCCGGCCCGATCTCCGTACGTCTTCTCGATGAATGTGCGCGACTCGCGCGATGGTTCCCCATCACCGCGAATAAAAACTTCCAGTACCGGTCGACGCCATTCGACCGCTGTCGCGCATTCCAATTGACCAAATGCGCTGAACAGTATCAGGCACAGCAAACACACACGTCGGTTGATGCCTGAATCATCGAATTTCATAGTCTTCATCGACCTCGTAAGAGAGCCTGAAACCTGTGCGGTACGCAACGCAACATCAACGGCAAGAACAGTGCCGCGACGGGGATTTTCAACCCCGATGTTCGGTCAATTGTCATTAATGCGGGCGAAACACATTGCAGCAGATGAGCACGTGCGGTTCTCAACCACCGTCTCGCAGCTCAGAACCACCAAGGTTGAATAAGTTTCTGCCAGCTGCGTGGAATTCCGCCAGGCTCGGATGTCGGGTCTTTGGAAAACGGAGCACCGGCCAATACGAAGCGGTGTTAATGAATTATCTGAGCGATGGTATCAACGCGTGAAGCGTGCAATCCCCATGAGTTCAAGCAAAAAAGCCTTGCCCGCAGTGTTTGCGGGCAAGGCTTTTTTAGTGGAGACGACGGGGATCGAACCCGTAACCTCAGGCTTGCAAAGCCAGCGCTCTCCCAATTGAGCTACGTCCCCCCGCAGGTTCGTTCGTTTGACCGAATTTCCTGCAAAATCACAAAGCCGCCGAGGGGGATCGGCGGCTGAGGAGTGGGCGTACGTGGATTCGAACCACGGACCTCAGCTTTATCAGAGCTGCGCTCTAGCCAACTGAGCTATACGCCCTAACGACTTCTACACGGCCAACTTTCGACAATCACAGCGTGACAACCGCCGATCGGTGACGTGCCCGAAGTGGCAGTAGTATTGCAGCCGACGGGATCACTGTCCAGTCAGCCTGCACCTTGATTTTCAAAACGCTTCAAACCACTCACCCGTCACAGGTTACGGCTCACACTGTTTCGTCTGTTTTTCGCCGGAACTTCACTCAATCTGCCCGAGGTTTCGTACAGTCGATCGCCAGTTGCGTGCTTGTGATCGCCTGTAACGCGTCCTGAGCGGTCGGTACAGGGAGCAATCCTCCCAGTGCACGACGACAGAATTGGTCCAGAATGATCTCGTAGGGAGACCGCTCCTGGCCGAAAGTTTCGACCCCTTCTTCCTCGTCAGTTCGCCAGCAGATCTGAGTCGGCCCGCTCGTTGTAGCCGATCCCCGTTCGCACTCGACCAAGCGAGTCATCGTTGGTTCGGTTCTGCTCAACCGAAGCGTCGCGCGGAGCGGATCCTGCTCGGGAGGCCGTGCGGGAAAAGTCAATTCAAATTGAGGCCCCGAGGTGGGCTGATGGTATGTGATCCCTCCCATCGGGCTCCCCAGCAGCCAGGCGCACCAGTCGAACACTCCGACAGCTTCCGACTGACTCGACGTCAGCCAGTCTGCTGCGGTTTGGTTGGTGAGCAGTGGAATCACCAGTTCGATTCGCCGGACTCGGCCCAGCTTCGTTGCCATCAATTCTCGTAGTCGAGTTGTGGACGGAGTGAATCGTTGAGGAAACTCGGGCATCAGCGTTTCGCCAAACTCGCGCGATTGCTGGTAAAGGGCTGCTGTTTTTGTCAGACAACCAGAAAATGTGTTGGCAAACAGAGCCGGGCGTTCGTTTCGGACAGCGAGATTTGCCGGGTAATGGCAAAACCACCCAGGATCAAGGATCAGCCAGGCGTGCAGGTCGGTCCGTTGAGTCAGCAGCCAGGGAGAATCGATCGGTGCTGCTTCGAATTCGTCAGCCACGGATGCTGCTCGTCCAAGAACGGTGTCACAGACCGCTCGAACAGAAATCTTGGATGAAAGTCGCTGAATCGCAGCGCGGTAATGCAGATCCCAGGTCGAACCCACTCCAATGAGTGCGACTGAAACTTTCGCGCGACTTTTCGTGTCTCCCATCGTCGCTTCCACCACGTTGCTCGATCAGATGACGGACTCTGATGGCATGGTAACGGCATTCGGCGAGAATCGCACGAGAACGACGTCAGAGTCGGAAAGATTCAGGCAAACGGCAGCCGGCGGGTTCACGACCGATTCAGCTTAAGACGCGACCAGAAGACATTCAGAAACGCAGAGGGCGCGGAGATCGCAGAGCAAATCCGTAAGAATGCATATGCTACCTCATTTGACCTCAGCGTCCACTGGGACCTCTGCGTTTCAAAAAAGGCAACTCGTTCCAACCCTGGTCACTCAACTTCGCCCCCCCCAAAAAACAAGACTTGACTTCCCGGAAGCATTCTCGCCTGTTGCCTTCTGCGCCGCGCGTGCGATGATTCATGCAACTCTGGAAACGAGGGGCCAATCATGAATCCTGCGACACCCAATCCTGCCGGTTCCAAAGCAGCATTCTGCGAAGATGTGGAATTGTCCGGTCATATCATCGACAGCCTGCTGCTCCCAAAGGTTCTTGATGAAATCACTGGACTGGGGGGCGAGTATCAAAGCCACGATATCCGCATCGGACACAACCGCCACGATCCCAGTTATGTCCGTCTGACAGTGACGGCACCGACATTGCCGTGCCTGGAAAAGATTCTGACGGCAATCGGTCAACATGGTGCTGTTCCGGTACAGCATCATGACTGCCGCCTGGAACCTGCCGACATGGACGGGGCATTTCCTGAAGGCTTTTATGCCACGACAAACGAGCCGACTGAAATCCGGTTGAATAACGCATGGATCCCCGTCGACCTGCAGGAAATGGATTGTGGAGTGGCCGTGGATCGCACAAACCGGAAGGCACGATGCGTTGCCATGGCTGATGTCAAACGGGGCGAGTTGATCGTGATCGGTCGGTTGGGAACTCGCGTCTTTCCCGTCGGTCGTGATGCAGAACACCGGCATTCGTTCGGATTTATGAACAGCACGGTTTCCAGTGAGAAACCCAAAAACGTCACGGTGCGTGAGATCGCCGAACTGATGCGTCGAGCGGCTCAAGGGAGCGGCAAGATTCTCGTCGTCGCCGGGCCTGCGGTGGTTCATACCGGAAGCCGACAACTGCTCAGTTGGCTGGTTCGTGAAGGATATGTCAACGTCCTGTTTGCCGGGAACGCACTGGCGACGCATGACATCGAACAGTCGTTCTACGGTACCAGCCTGGGGATCTCGATGGAGAGTGGTGGGTCGACAGAGGAAGGGCATGAGCATCATCTGCGCACGATCAATCGGATTCGACGGCTGGGTGGAATCGCTCAGGCCGTCGAACAGGGGTTGCTGACCGACGGGATCATGTATGAATGCGTCCGCCACAACGTCCCATTTGTGCTGGCCGGAAGCATTCGTGATGACGGGCCACTGCCGGATGTGATTACCGATTCGCTGGTGGCTCAAGCGAAGATGCGTGAGCAGGTTCCCGGTATCACATTCTGTCTGATGATCGCGACGACGCTGCACAGCATCGCCGTGGGAAATCTGCTGCCTGCACGCGTCAAGACCGTTTGCGTCGATATCAATCCTGCGACTGTGACCAAGCTGGCTGATCGCGGCTCGTTTCAGACAATCGGGCTGGTGACGGATGTCGAACCGTTCCTGCGGGTGCTGGTTCGAGAACTGGGCGGACCGGCATGAATTGCCGGGAAAATATACGCATTGGGCGGATTCAAGAATCTGCGGTGACTTTGCCGATAACGTCGACGTGGCCATCGTGTCGACGGGCGATTTACGTCTTCGCGCTCCGTTGGTTCGTTCGTCACCTGCCGTTTTTCACATCGTCTCCACACATCCAAATGAAAACTTCAACAATGCGGTCAATTGGCCGATATCCCATTACAGGGGACATCGGGTTCATGTGACTGCGCCTGTTGATCCTGAAAAATCCATCCGAACGCACCAGGGAGGGGCCGGACCATGTCGCAGCACGGGATCAACGTTTTGGCGTTGCTGAAGGGTGAAGAGCGGTATGTGTTTCTTTACGATGATCGAAGTCTCGATCAGGTCCTGCAGACGCTGGGACGCTATGCGGCAGATCCCGAATTGAGTTTCACCTGGTATGATGCGGCCGTCTTGAGTCAACGAGTCCGAAAACTGAACGCGGAACGGGACATCGCTCCCAGTGACGCCAGCGAAGCCCCCACAAACCGAATCCAGCGTCGAGCTGCCTAGAGCGCACCTCACTTAAGTGTGGCGTCCCGCGGGCATCAAACGACAGCGTCTAACCCATGTTTCGACGCGACACGGAAGTGCGACACGCACTAGCACCAACAAAACGTTCCTGACCCCTACGGTCGAAGTACAACCATGTTCGTTGCGATCGACGGTTTCCTGCGTTACTTGAAGATCGAGCGGAATGCTTCCGAACTGACGATCAAGTCGTATTCCGAAGACTTCGGCAGTCTGCTCGACTATGTGCGGGATCGAGTCGGCGAAATCTCGTCTCCGTCTGATTTGCAGATTTCCCAGCTTCGTGGCTATGTCGCCTATCTGCACGAGTGCGACTATGCACGGACCACGATTGCCCGTCGCCTCGCCAGCCTGCGCAGCTTCTTTCGGTACTGTCAGCGCGAAGGGCTGGTGACATCCAATCCCGCCAAAGTCCTGCGAACTCCTCGAGTCGGCCGAAAGCTGCCTCACTTCCTGACGATTGAGCAGATCACACAGCTGCTCGAAGCCCCGCCTGCGAACGAAGTCGAAGGAATTCGCGATCGAGCCCTCTTGGAAACGATGTATTCTGCGGGGCTGCGAGTTGCCGAACTGGTTGGAATGAATATCGAGAACTGGGACCGCGACACCAATATTGTGCGAGTCTTCGGAAAAGGAAAAAAGGAGCGACTGGCCCCCATCGGCCGCCATGCCTCCAAGGCTCTCGGCGACTGGCTGGAAGTGCGTCAACCGGCTCCAGATGCCAAGCCCGCCGATCAAAAGGCGATGTTCCTGAATCGGTTCGGCACGCGACTGACGACGCGCAGTGTCGGCCGGATGTTGGAAAAGTACCTGGCCCTGACAGGACTTGATCAATTAACGACACCGCATACTCTCAGGCATACGTTTGCAACGCACCTGCTTGATGGCGGCGCTGACCTGCGCAGTGTCCAGGAATTGTTAGGCCACAAGAGTCTGACAACGACCCAGATCTATACGCACGTCAGTACCCGACGGCTGAAGGACACCTACGATCAATCGCATCCACATGCGGAAAAGAATCGTAAGGTGAATGAGTAGCGGCGACTGTTCGCGTGAAAATGTCTCCAACATCGAAGTGGAGACCTTCGGTCGGCCATTTCGGCGGGGTCGGAGACCCGCGCCGAACATCGCGTCAGCCTGTTATTCCAGGTCAAAGCAGGCCGCTTCGTGTGCGTTTCTTACGAACAGTTTTCCCCGGACCAGGGCAGGGTGGTTCCAGGTAATTCCACCATCAAGAAGTGGATAGCTGATCGGATCCCCAGGTTTGGTTGGCTTCGCAGGAACCTGAAACAAGACTCCTTCTTCGCTCACAATCAGCAACGTATCACCCACCAGCAGGAACTGTCCGTAGCCATAACGGCCCGACTGCCAGACGGTCTTTCCGCTATCCAGTGCAACACAGGTCAGCCGACCGTCATCCAGCCCATAGATGTGATCTTCGTGAACGACGAAGTCATTAAACTTGGGGCGAAACCGGTTCGTCTGCCATTTTGTTGAGACGGTCCAGTCGTTGCCAGATTGTGCTGTTTCCAGGCGAACTGTCCCGACACCATAACCTGTTCCAAACAGAATCGATTCGTCTTTGAGGACCAGCGGAAGTGCGCTGTTGACCAGGGGCGAGTTCTGCCATTTGAAGAACCACAATTCTTTTCCATCGGCCAGTGAATGTGCGGCCAATCCCGTTCCCACGGGCATCAGGACGATTCGTTCACCGTGGAGGGTTACCGCCGTGGGACTTGAGTAACTTGCCACCTGACTTCCGCCGGACCAGACCTTCTTTCCTGTGGTTCGATCATACGCCACCACAGACTTCCCCTCGGTTCCTCCCGGATTAACAATCACCAGTTCATCGACCACGAGTGGCGATCCCGACATTCCCCAAGGGAGGTTCGCCACAGGCTTTTCCGGCGTTCCGGCATCCACCAGGATATTCGTGGTCCAGATCAGCTTGCCAGTGGTCGCGTCAAGACAGTTCAAGATTCCCGTCGCACCGAGTGTATAGAGTTTGCCATCGCTGAACTGCGGAGTCGCACGGGGGCCTGTCCCACCCTGCGGTTCGGCTGCCGAAAACTGAGCGGGATCAAGATGCTGCCAGATCTGCTGTCCGTCAGAACTGCGGTAAGCGACAACGGCTTCATCGGTATCTCGTTGTTCCTGAGTGAAGGCGTAGTCTCCGATGACGGCGAACGATGACCAGGCTCGTCCGACCGGATGTCGCCAGACTTCCTTTGGCTTTCGAGTTGCCCAGTCGGTACGCAATGTGACACCCGAAATCACACCATCTCGTCGAGGTCCACGAAACCCGGGCCAGTCCTCTTCGGTGGCAACCAGCGGTTTTGCATCAGTCTCAGGAGTCGTTGTCGTGCTCGTCTTGAGTTGTTCGAGGTACTGGCGAGATTTCTGGTCGAGTCTCGGTGCCCACCGCCAGGTGATCCGTGTCGGAGTCATATCACCGTCGAATCGCTCCAGTCGAAAGACACAAAAGAAAGCAACAACACAGCCCAGGCCCAGTCCCACAGACCGATAACGGACTTCACTCGACCACCCTGAAAAAAACGTCCACCAGATCAGCAGCATGAACAATGCGGCTGGCCAGACGAACAAGAACGACATCTTGAAGTGAGTCGGATTGTCCCACCAGAGAGCCCACAAGCAGGCCTGAGCCACCCAGGCAATGACAAAAATCGCCAGGCCAATCTTCCAGTGCCCACCCGTTCCAGCAGATTGACGGCCAGTATTTCCATCAGTTGAGGCAGTAGCAGACATCCATGGTCTTTCGAGCAAAAGGCGTTGTCGTTACGAAGATACACGGCAATCTTCGTTCAGCCGGTTCAGATGTCAAGCAGCAACGACTTTTTGTGTCCCTGGCGCACTCACCGCGCGATCGGCGCGGGTCTCCTGACCCCGCCGAAACCAGACCGAAGGTCTCCTCTTCGCTCGGGCACGTTTATCAATCCCACGTCAGCCGACTTATCTTCACGCCCGCCGAGATTCTTCCGTCGGTCTCGAAGAACGCAGCAGATGAATACCGCCAATCAGCGGCCAGTCGAACAAGACCTTTCCGGCGTGGGTTATCATGCATGTAATCAAGTTTCTGCCGCCACATACTTTCACTGGTCAGTGCAGTCGGATGACGGGTCGGCTGCCAGACCCGCCGCTCGCGATCCTCAGGTGCTGTCGCCTTCATTACCTGAGTAAAGCAGTTGGGAAGGTGGTCTTTACAATGGTCAGCCAAACGTCGCCCCGTAAACTTGCGAAAGTCTGTCAGCGTCTCTTCCAGCCGCTCAGACCGCCAATCGCAATCAAAACAGATTGCATGAAGGTGAGTTGGCATGATCACGTAAGAATTGACCCTCAACGATTTGGTGTCATGACAAAAATTGAAACTGTCGACCACGATTTGGCACGCAGCTTCGGAAACAAAAACTGGTAACCAGTCGACGATGCTGAAAGTCACGAAGTACACCGCACAATCGTTGTAGAAGCGATATCGTTCCACGAGGCAATTCCGTCGATTTAGGTGACTCAATTTCAGTTAAGTGATCGTGAGTTCAATCAATGAGAAAATCAAGATGATTTGTTGTGCCTGATTTGGTTGTTGCGAGAAATGAATTAAAACCCCAACCGAAGAGGAGACCTTCGGTCGGCCGTTTCGGCGGGGTCGGGAGACCCGCGCCGATCGCGCGTTCTTTTTACATTCGAGTAAAGACGTCGATTGCAGATCAAGTATTGCTTCAGTGGCACAATTGGTAATCGGCGACCAGCCGACGATGATCCGAGCAGCGTGACCATTCCGCTCGACAATGGCGAAACGTGATGTGCCGGTTTCCCCAGAGGTGATCGATTGCCAGGATCGGAAGTGGCTGCGGCCAGGTCGGTTCATAACCCGTTCCCGTAGCGTCCCAGGCACGGGTCCAGTGACTTCTCCACTTGTCGAAGCAGATCGACGTTGGTGGTGTATTGAAGTCTCCGACAACGACGGTGGGGATATTCTGATTGTTCTGAAGGACTTCGAAGAGTCGATCTAACGGAGGCCGACGGGAGCGAAAGGGGTTACTTGCCAGGTCTGCCAGCAAAATCTGGAATCGATTTCCACGAAGGTTGATGGTGAACAATCGATAACAGCCTCCGCCAGCGAGACCTCCATGCTCGAGTTCCTCCACGTCGCCGGCTTTCACGAGCACGATCAGATTTTCTCGCACGGGGGCCGCAGTGTACTCGGGGAAGTGTTCCTTCCAGAAGGTTTGAGATTGGACTTCTCGTCCCGTCACTTCGGCCAGCGCCATCACATCCGCATTGGTCTTTTGAAGTTCTGCGGTGATGATGTCCCAACTGGCAAATTCTCCGCGACCTGTATTCCAGAAGGCTAACTTCATGTCAGAAGCGGAATGAGGTGGAATTGAGCCGCTTCGAAAACTTGACCAGCCCCAGTCCATCAGGCAAAGGATCGCCAGAGCGACCGTCGTTCGATGAACGGCACTCGCTCTGCTTGGCAAATTGTCACGCCAGCGACATCCCCACCAAACCAGTAACATCGCGGGAATTGCGAGTACGATTGGCGGTGTTGCATAGAAGACAAATGCCAACGGTACGAAAGAATCTCGTAGAACAAGATTGTGGAGCAGGCATAACCAGAGTGCAGAACTACAGATCCAAAACAATCGAGTCTGAACTGCCGGACTTACAAAGAGGAGACCTTCGGTCGGCTGTTTCGGCGGGGTCGGGAGACCCGCGCCGATCACGTGTTCTTTTTGTTCCTCGTCGATCACGTCGTTTTTGTGGGAACTCACGGTAGAAACCGCAGGCGTTCGGCCGGGGTTGGAAACCTGCAGGATTCATTCTTGCCGAAAAAGCGATAACGGTTGCGAGCAACCAGCGTGTAGCCGAGATTGCGGATCGGCAGCGGGATCAGCCAGAGCAGCGCACCTAGAAGTCGCCAGCCTGGACTCAGACGCCAGAGGACTCGTACGGCGGCGGACGATTTTCGGAACGTCTGGCCTTCGATCCACAGCACCATGGTATTCAGGTCCTGCAGATCGGCAGGAGAAAGCAATCGAGCCGCGGTTTCACCTTGTAAGGGTGAGAACTTGATGCTCCCTCGCTGGTCACGCGTCAGGACAAAATCGACGGACTTGTTACACAGTCCACAGACACCGTCAAAGAAGAGGATCGTCTGCACGGCATCGTCGCAGCGTTCACTTGCGGCGGCGGATTGCTCGGCCGTCGTCAATGCTGCTGCCCCTGCACTCATGATTCGTCTCCCTCGTCAGTTTGATCCACCTCCGATACTACCGCAGAAGCCACGCAGAGAGAACAGGAAATCTGAAAGGAGGGCTGGCAACATCGTCTCGCCTGGCCGGTGTTGGAAAGAACGTATTGACCCTTTTCACAGATCGGTCATACCATCCGGCGCTGTCGTCTGCAGATGGGGGCTTCATGTGCAGACAATAGCGGGGGGAATGGACGACCATGTGCCGATCGGGGCTTCTCGAAACGGTCGCTGCCAATCGCTGCCTGCTGATGACGCTGGTGGTTGCGCTCGCCGTACGCCTTGTTCTCGCGGTCGTGATCCAACATCGCGTCGATCAACCACCCGCCCGACTTTGTCTGATCGCCGGTGACGCTGAAGGCTACTGGGAATTGGCGCAACATATTGTGGCGATGGAAGATTTTGCCATTTATCAGCCCCCGCGGTACGTGTTGCGCGTTCCTGGATTTCCCGTGGTGCTCGCACTGTCTCAGGCCATGTTTGGGAATAATGTGTTCGCCGCCCGTTGTCTGCTCGCCATCATTGGAACTGCCGCTTGCGGGCTGACATATTGGCTGGGACGCGAACTGGTTGATGAGACGACGGGGCTGATCGCGGCCATCTACACTGCCTTATCTCCGACGATGGCGCTCTTCAGCGTGCTCATGCTGAGCGAAACCGTTTTCGCGTTCGCTCTGCTCCTCAGCCTGATCGCGATCTGCCGTCTGGTTCAGTGGAAAGACGATTCCCGCCTCGTCTGGCGGTCACTCGTCGCCGGAGGATCGATCGGACTGGCCACGCTGGTTCGTCCGACATGGCTCTATGTTGGCATCTTGATTGCAGTTGCAGCGATTTTTATGTGCCGGGGAGCACTGCGATTCAAATTCCAGAGCTTTGTTGGAGTGTTGATTGGGCTCGGGCTGTCGATGGTCCCCTGGGCTGTACGCAACGGTCTGGTCACTGGACACTTGGTTTTTACGACTCTTTGGGCGGGACCAAGCCTGTACGATGGGTTGAATCCTCAGGCGACCGGGGATAGCGACATGCGGTTTGTGGAGACCGACCGGTTATTTGATCACCTCAGCGAATATGAAATGGATCGCGAATATTCGCGACGCGCCTGGAAGTTCGTCGCCGAGCATCCACAACGAGCACTTTGGCTTGCCTGGAAAAAGCAGCAGCGCTACTGGAGTCTGGTTCCGAATGCGGATCAGTTTCGTGACATCCGGTTACAGGTGGTGGTCTTACTGGCCGCTTTACCATTGATGGCATTTGCGATCTACGGTGGATGGCTGTCACGGCGAGATCCCGCGACGCTTGTGCTGACAACCGGCGCAGTACTCTTGTTCGCAGCGTTGCATCTGCTGTTTGTCGGATCGCTACGGTATCGGTTGCCTGCCGAATACCCATTGGCAGTCCTGGCTGCGGTCGGAGTCCGCTCCCTGTTCCTTCGATCCTGGAGGACAGCACGATGATGTTTTCAAAGTATTACTGCATCAGTCGTTGTGTTTTCTGTGTAGTACTGCAGTTGAGTCGTGTCTTTGGAGCGACACTGGCGGCCCAAGGCTGCCGCCAGTGTCGCCCGACGTTGCTCATGGCGGTTCAACCCCTCAGCCATTCAAGTCGCTTGCTTGCGTTGGAATTTGGTTCCAGTTTTCGGGTTTGTGGAGTCCCCCTGTGAGTGCGATCTTCAAATGGATGATCGTACTGCTGCTGTTGCTGACAGTGGCTGGCGGGGGCGGTGTGTACTGGTATTACGTTCGTAGTGACGAGCTTCTGCGAGTCGAACTTCTGAAACAGTTGCAGATTCTGGCTCCTGATCTGGCATTCACGATCGAACGGGCCAATTTCGACTTCATTGGTCGGGTTCGTGTTCAGGGATTAGCGATCCGTTTACCCGACGAATCGGAACCGGCTCTTTATGTTCCGGAAACCGTGATCACGCTTGACGAACAGCAACTGACCGATTTTGAGAAGATTTCGGTCCAACGACTGCGGTTTGTGCATCCGCAATGGCGACTCGTCCGCAAGCGTGATGGGCGATGGAACTGGCAGGGGATTACCTGGGTTCGCAACAATTCTCAAGCAATTCCCGAATTGGAAATAGAACATGGGATGATCATCGTTGACCTGCAGCGTGATCGGCGACCCGCCCGCCGTTTGACGATGGCGGATCTGAACGTCAAAGGTGTTCCGGCGGCTGCGCGTAAGTTCACAGCGGTGATTTCGACCCGGATTGACCCCGCGGGTCCGTTATCTGCGACGCTGGATGCCAACCTGGATGGACCACCGTTCCAGTTGGAAGCCAAATGGATGCGTCTTCCCGTTGATGATGATTTGCTGGACCTGATCGGCGAGATTTCTCCTTCGGTCAACAGCAAGTTGATTGAAGCGAGGCAGTCGGTAGCGAACCTTTCCGCGACGCAGGCTGCTTCGTCTTCGATTGCGGGGCGTCCGGTGGCAAATCAGGGGGGGAACTCCGCTCCGATCAGTCTTCAGTCGCAGTTGCCTGCGCTCGTGTCGCCAGTGCCCGGGCCGCTGGGGCTCAAATGCAGTTGTGACCTGCACTGTCGCCTGAAATGGACTGACGGAGAGATACCTCTGCAGTATCAGGTGCTTGCGGAAGTACGCACCGGGCAGTTCAGCAACGTCGTTCTGCCATTCCCGCTGTACGAGATCCGCGGTTCTGTCTACGTCGATCCTAAGCAAGTCGTGCTGCGGGATATTCGTGCCGAGAACGGAGCGACGCGACTGTATCTCAGTACGCAAATCGCTCCTCAGGCAGCAAACAAAGTACCTCGTTTGAAGCTGCAACTCCGTAACGTCGCTGTTGATGATGCGTTGAAAGCGAGATTACCTGAGGCTGCTCGCAAATTTCTCAATGCGTTCGGAGTGGCGGGGACGGTGGATCTCGATCTGGGGGCTGCGGAGGGCGACAAGCTTTCCTGGGAAGGGGACTTACGACTCACCGATGGTGTGGTCAATCATGAAAAGTTTCCCTATCCCATTCGTGAGGTCACCGGAACCGCTCGATTGCGCGGAAACAGAATTGAACTCGGTGCCACAGGGAAGGCGAGTGGTGTTCCGGTCAAAGTCAGTGGCTGGCTGGAAAACCTGGGTGCGGCACATGAGTCCGAGTTCATTGTCACAGGAGATGCGATTCCTTTTAACGCTCCATTGATTGATGCTTGCCCGCTGGCCGTTCGCAAGGCGTTGCACGAGCTTGACTTGCAGGGGAGCGGGGATTGCTGGGTTAAATTCCAGAAGTCTCCGGGTGGCGGCCAGAAGTACAAGATTTACACGGCGATTCGACTTCAGGAATGCTCATGCCAGTTTCGGAGTTTTCCCTATCGGGTGGAGCATCTGAAGGGGCTCGTGATCTGGGATGATGATCTGATTTCGTTCAAAGGGTTGCAGGGAACTCACGACGAAACGGAATTGAGCGCTGCCGGGCAGTTTCGAAGATCGCCTGCGCCTGGGCGGCTGGATCTTGTTATTCAGGCAAACAATGCTGCGTTTGATCGAGCCCTGGAATTGGCGGTTCCTCCGTCGATTCATAAGCTGTGGCAGGAGTTCCAGCCGAGTGGACTGTTTGATGTGAAAACCGTTATCGGCTGGGTACCAGGTGAGCCGTGTCAGGTCGAATTGCCTGCGATCAGCGTAAAAAATGCCGAAATCACGATGCGTGGCTTTCCCTGGACGCTGCAGCGGCTGGCTGGCGAATTTGCATATGCCGCTCCGAACCTTCTGATCAAATCGGTCAGCGCTCAACACGATGACACCCAATTGCGAGGCCGCGGAGTCGTCTCGTGTGCTGCGGGTGAGCCATGGCGAGTGACTTTCGACGAACTCCATGTCGACGACCTGATTCCAAATGCCACGTTTCGAAAATCGCTTCCCGCCCAGTTGCGGCAGGTGTTTGACACGCTTAACCCGGCGGGCAAGTTCTCTGTCAGCACAACTGTCTGGGAGGGGCAGACATCGCGATTTGGGAGTGTGCAACTTGCGGGTTCGGATGGGGATCCGGCGATCGCATCGGCGTGGGATATTCAGTTGACCCTGGCAGACAGTTCGATTCAGGCAGGGATTCTGATTGATGACATTCACGGACGCGTCGACTTGAAGGGGGCGAGTGATGGCGTAGCCACTGCTCTGACTGGAAAGCTTGATCTGGATTCGATTTCCATCTTTCGTCAACCGTCTGGGATGGCACATCAGATCGTGCGAGTTGTCGGACCATTCAGCCTGGAAGAGGGTGTGTTTGTGGGTGGTTCTCAAGCGATGGCCCTGCCGGTTCCGGGGCAAACACCAAGAGCTAATCTGCCAGACCGAATCAGCGGCGATTTTCTGGACGGAAAGTTGACTCTGGATGTTCGCGCGGACTTGCGAGCGGAGCCCGAATACAGCCTTCTCACGACGATGACTCGAGGCCGTCTGGAGTCTTATGCACATCAGTATCTGCGTGGCCAGTCGAATCTTGCGGGAGTCATGAACGGTTGGATGCGGTTGTGGGGTAAGGGGAAGAGTGAAGATCAGATGCGGGGCAGGGGAGAGCTTCAGATCGCCCCCGCCGCATTGTACGAACTGCCGATTTTCGTGCAGATTTTCCAGGCCCTCCGTCTGGATGCAGTCGATCGGACTGCGTTTGATCGTGCGGATGTCTCGTACACAATCGATAACTCTCGCTTCAACTTCGATGCGGTTCATCTGACAGGCTCGGCGATTGACCTGGTGGGGCGAGGTTACGTCCGGTTTGACGGCGGGATGCAATTTGACTTCTATTCGATGTTGGCCAGGAATCGGGTTCGTATTCCCGTGATCAGTGAGATTGCCAATTTCGTCAGCCGTGGATGGGTCGGAGTGAAGGTCACGGGACATGTGGGGGCTCCAGAAACTCGAATGGTCCCGGTTCCAGAAATTGATGACGCTCTGAAACAGCTGATGGGGACGGGCGAGACCCAGCGCCGGGGGGCTACGGCCCCGAAGTCGGGGGCTCAGATACGTCAGTAAGGCGAAGTCGGCGAAAATTGCCAGTAAAGTCGCTCGGATCGCTCCAAAGCGACAGAAATCGGGGGTTGGCAGGAGTTTTGAAAACTTCCTGAAAAAAGACGGCCCCGAACCTTGACCTCCAGGCACTTTCAACGCATCATGTCCCCCCCGCCGCGACGCGAAGTCGCAGGGGTCTTCGGTCAGCGAACCGGGGGGTGCCGCGAGTAACACGCAACTGCCGATTTCGGAACAGTTTGCGAAGTCTCGGTGGTG
>CAZSTW010000007.1:0-9421 GCA_964609845.1 uncultured Planctomycetaceae bacterium
ACGACAGCGTCTAACCCATGTTTCGACGCGACACGGAAGTGCGACACGCACTAGTCGAAGTTCTGCGACAAGAACCAGAAGGAGCAAAATCAAGCGACTGTTTCATTCTTGGCGGGAAAAATGCGCTCCGCGCAATCTTTCAAGAACGAAGAAATCAAGCAGGAAGCCGCAGTCAACTGGACCGAGTTTGTCAATGCCCGCTCAGTTGCTCGTGAGCTGACAAAATCAGTCGTTCGGTTTCTTCCCAGCCGATGCATCCATCGGTGATTGAGACCCCGTACTTCAGTCCTGACGGGTCGCTGCCGAGTGGCTGATTGCCTGGATTCAGATTGCTTTCCAGCATTAAACCAACCAGATTCTTGTTTCCCGCCAATCGCTGTGCGATGCAATCGTTCCATGCGACGTTCTGCAGCCGATAATCCTTATTGGAATTGGCGTGACTGCAATCAACCATCAGACGTGGTGGCAACTTGGCTTTCGTCAACAGGTCAACCGCTTCGGAAAGGCTTGCCGCGTCGTAGTTTGGACCTGAACGCCCCCCACGCAGAATCAGGAATCCCCAAGGATTTCCCTTGGTGTTCACGATGCAGGTCTGACCTTCATTGTCGATCCCCAGGAAACTGTGCGGCGATCGGGAAGCGTGCATGGCATCGAGAGCGACCTGCAGGCTGCCGTCGGTCCCATTCTTGAAGCCGACCGGCATCGACAAACCACTTGCCATCTGGCGGTGCGTGGGTGATTCCGTCGTACGAGCCCCGATGGCACTGAGCGACACCAAATCCGCAATGTATTGCGGTGTAATCGGTTCCAACAACTCCGTTGCCGCCGGAAGGCCCATGTCGGCCACTTCCAGCAGGACTCGTCGAGCGATCCGCAGGCCAGTTCCGATATCGAACGTATCGTTCAGATGGGGATCGTTGATCAGTCCCTTCCAGCCAACAGTCGTACGCGGCTTTTCGAAATAGACGCGCATCACGATCAGAAGCTGATCTTTGACCTGATCGGCCAGTGCTTTCAGTTTTCGGGCGTAATCCAATGCGGCTGCCTGATCGTGGATCGAACAGGGTCCGACGACGACAATCAGACGTGATTCTTCACCACTGATGATCCGTTTGATCGATTCGCGGGTGTCGATCACCGTCCGGACAGCGGCATCGGTGATGTTTTCTTCGAGTTTCAAGTACCGGGGGGAAACCAGCGTCACGGTCTCACGGACGTGAACATCTTGCAGCGGTTGCATTGTCACAGGGGCAGCCATGATCTCTCTCTGCCCGAATCCGGGCGGTTTTCAAAACGGGTCCACAAGTATATTCGGGTGAGGTTAGCCTCGCCATTGGGGTGGCCGAAAAATGGGACTGATTCCTCTGAATCGTCTACACTTCCATCACACCCCCGGTTTTCCTACACTCAAGTCCGCGCGGTCGGTCCCGTTGGATCGATTTTGACGCCTATTTCGTTTCCCGATCCAAGGAGTTTCTCGTCCATGACCGAGCAGAAGGCCACCAACGTCACCTGGCACGAACATCAAGTGTCGAAAGACGAACGGTTCAAACTGAATGGACACAAGGGGGCCGTGCTCTGGTTCACCGGATTGTCCGCCTGTGGTAAAAGCACCATTGCCAACGCTGTCGATTACAAACTGTATCTCGCTGGAAAGCACAGTTTTGTGCTGGATGGTGACAATATTCGTATGGGTTTGAACAAGAACCTGGGCTTCTCTCCCGAAGACCGCACGGAAAATATCCGCCGGATCGGCGAAGTCGCCAAGTTGTTTGCCTACTCCGGCACATTCGCGCTGACTGCCTTCATTTCTCCGTACCGCGACGATCGCAACAAAGTCCGTGAAGTGCTGGGCGCTGGCGAATTCATCGAAATCTACGTCAATGCCTCGCTGGAAACCTGCGAACAGCGAGATCCAAAAGGCCTGTACAAGAAGGCTCGTGCTGGCAATCTGCCGAATTTCACCGGGATTTCTGCCCCCTACGAAGCTCCCGAAAACCCAGAACTGGTGCTGGATTCGGACAACAAGGGAATCGAAGCCCTGGCCGATGAGGTCATCGCCTACCTGCAGAAGAACGGATATCTGAGCGTCTGACCGCCAGATCTTGCTCGATCCCATTGGCAGGCAATCATTTCGATCGAACGACAAGCCGGATTCCGTCCGGCTTGTTCATTTTTAGAATCCGATCAGACCGCCAATCCCGCACGAACAGCCTGTCCGACAACGAATTATCAGATATCGACGATTGGATTTCGCAGGTCACTTGACGTTCGTGGCGTGATCGGCGAAACTCCCCCTCCCTTTTCGGGACGCCACCCGCGACCTGAAAACGTCCATAAGGCCAGGTAGCTCAGTTGGTAGAGCACAGGACTGAAAATCCTGGTGTCGCCGGTTCGATCCCGGCCCTGGCCATTCTTTTTTGTTCGCGTCGGACGATGGGTTACGCGTGGAAAGCTTTTCGCGCGTTGGATGAACGGACCGCGAATCATTCCGGTTGTCTTCCTATGCAAAAGCAGAATCTCGGACTGACAAATCCCGAGGACATCCCTGTTGCTGGTGTCACCCTTCGCGAACTGATGTCAGAACAGACGACACCCGAGGCTGCTCGTTGTAAGTTCGCTTGGGACACAGGCGATTTGCTTCGGGATGACGACGAAGCCTGGCATTTCCGTACCCCACCTTGGACTTGGCAGAATATGGGTGGAGTCCAGGGATTCGTTGTACTTCGAAATGGGTTGGCTGCTCACTGGCTTGACACGCGGATGAATTGATTCTGTACCAGTTCTCATCGAATACGGATTTGCCAATATCCAGGCCGTCGGCTGTGGTGTGCCACCGCCACAATCTCAATTCACAACGGCTGGATTCGATAAAGCAGATCAAACGGGAACCGTTCAATAAATTGGCGGTGGATGTCGCTTCCGACGGATGGCCTGGCCGAAGGGTCACTTAAGAGTCGATCCAATCCTTGGTCCACAGCATGCAGGAATTGCTGACCCACGCCAGCTTCCAGGTGGTCATACCATTCAGCCGCTTGGCGCAATTCCATAAGTGCTGGATCCAGGAAAACGAGTTCAATCATGTCGCCTCAGACCTTGACGGACAAACCGCATCGCCTCATCGCGCGATACACACCCAATTTTGCCAGCATCGAATTCTGCAACTCGCCGCTCCGCCACTTCCGCCCATAACTGATCGAGATCTTCTCGAGAGAGCGCCGCCTCTTCGGGACTGGTGTCCTCAAGGCTGAGCAAGAGTTGGTAAGTCAGTTTGGCGCGATCGTGCTCATCCCAATTGAGAATCATGGAAATTGCTTCGTCATTAGCGCGATGATCAAACGTCCCCACGTTGCACAGCCCTCCTCTGCATGCCCAGAACGCCGTTCAGAGCCAAGAGTAAACCCAAGCAAAATCAATTTCCCCATGCTGAAGAATATCAAATCTCTGTTCGGATATCTGTAGAATTCTTGCCATGTTGCTCAGGGCCATTTGTTCGAGATTTCGTACGCCGAAAGTGACATCTGTCGATCGCGTATTTGTAGAACAGGTCGGATGTCCAATTTTTTCAAGGATCCGCACCGACCTCCAGAAGTGAAGTATTTCGCGAGCCACTTTCGGAAAAGTGGTCTTCCCAGCAGTCCCAGTTTTGCCGCAGACTGGTAGAATCGTATTTGCGGGTTTCGGCCCGAAAATGGCATTTTGTTGGTGGTGGCAGGGAGTCTGCTCCCATGAGTGAGACGAGGTGTGGTTGATGCCGGGAGAGCAGCAAAACGGGGCCAGGCCTGGTGACGCCTCGGGCGAATACGAATTTGACCAGGCGCGCGATCTCGTGAATCGGGTGATTCAGGGGAATCGAGAAGCGATGGCGGAACTGTTTTCGCTCTATCGCCCCCGACTCTGGCGACTTGTTGCCTTTCGACTTCACCCGCAACTGCAAGGACGGATTGATGCCGACGATGTCCTGCAGGATGCATGGATGCGTGCAATTGATCGGATCGACTCCTTTCTGAAGGATGCCGTCGCATCCCCCTTTCTGTGGTTTCGAACGATCGTCAGTCAGACGCTGGTGGATCTGCACCGATTTCATATGGGAGCTCAAAAGCGTTCGGCGGCTCGTGAATTCTCGATTGATCGTGGCTGGAGTAACGAATCAACTTCGTCGGCAATGTCATTCCATCTTCAGAATCCTTCAAAATCGCCGAGCAGTACCCTTGGCCGCGCAGAACAGGCTCGCCAACTGGAATCGGCACTGCAGGGGATGAGCGAAAATGACCGCGAAGTCCTCGCACTACGTCATTTTGAAGAGCTCAGCAATACCGAGACAGCACGCGTTCTGAATATGACTGAGCAGGCGGCCAGTGCTCGTTACGTTCGGGCTTTGGCACGACTCAAACAGGTACTCGAAGTCCTTCCCGGTGGATTTGATGGGGCGCTTCAGTTTGGAGTCCGGCGTTCCGATCCCCCGGCAAGTTCAGCAGGGCAATCATGAATGAATCGAACGGCGATTCAGAACCGATGCTCGAGGGATTTCCAGTTCCCGTCGATTCGGGACTTCAGGCCCGCGACAATCTGGAAGTCCTGCTGAGTCAGTTTGCGGATGAGGTCCGCGGCGGAGCGATGCCCTCCATCGAAGATTATGCAGTCCGCTACCCTCATCTGGCTAAAGATATTCGTGATCTGTTCCCGCTCGTCTTCAGCCTGGAACGATGGAAGAATGACAAAGAAGTCGAATGCCTGCGGCGGAATGTCCCCGAGGAATTCGATGTCAAATCGTTTGGTGATTATCAGGTCACACGTGAACTGGGTCGAGGTGGCATGGGGGTGGTCTTCCATGCTGTTCACACTCGATCTCGGCGCCCGGTCGCTGTGAAACTGCTCCCCTGGCGGTATGCAGCGGATATGTCTCGCTGGCGTGAACGCTTCCACCGTGAAGCGGCCACCATCGCAGCCCTGCGTCATAAGAACATCGTTCAGGTCTTCTCATTCGGGCAGCACGAGGGATATTACTACTACGTGATGCAGTACGTTGATGGCGTCGGCATCGACCAGATCATTGATCGTCTGCGAAAGTCGTCAAGGCCCTGCCAGGTCGCGGATCTGATCGCCAGAAATCATCCTGAATCACAGGCGAAGCCCGCCAGCAGTCAGGTTGGTGACGATTCGTCACACGGAGAACTCGTGCTGATGCGAGATTCCTGGCGAGGATTCGCCCGGTTGGCTGAGCAGGTTGCTCTGGCGCTGTCTCATGCACACCAGAACGACGTCCTGCACAACGACGTAAAACCATCGAATCTGCTGGTCAAATTGAATGGTCAGGTCATCGTCACTGACTTCGGGATTGGCCGGATGGAAGACGAGGAATCTGGCGTTCATGATGACGCCCAGGTCGGAACACTGCGATATACGGCGCCGGAACGGCTGGCTGGTCAGATCAGTCCGAAGTGCGATGTCTACGCTCTGGGGATTACGCTGTACGAACTCGTCACGCAGGTCACGCCGTTTGAAGCCATCAATCGAGCCGATCTGCTGGATCGAATTCAACGGGAAACGCTGAAGCCTCCGATTCAGATCGTCCCCGATATTCCCTATCCTCTGGAAACGATTGTCTTGAAGGCCTGTGCCAAAGATCCGCAAGACCGATACGAATCCGCAATCGACCTCGCCGATGACCTCAGACGATTCATCAATGGCGAACGTATTCACGCGACCCGTCCGACACTGCTGCAGCGAGCCCTGAAATGGTACAAATCACGCAGCTCGCTTCGGTCACAACGTCCCGCTGACAACAGCTGAGGGATTACGAATGCTATGTCACAGTGTGATGCCAATTGATGGACGAGGAAATCCTCGGACTCCGATTTCTTCGTTGATCGTGCTTGTCTTCAGTATTGCCGTGTTGCCATGCCTGGGGGCTGATCCACAGACTGGACCGGGGACATTTGATTCGGTGTCCGCCATCCTTGAGCAACGCTGCGTCCGTTGCCACACCACCGACAAGGCCAAAGGAGGCCTGTCACTGATTTCGCGCGACGCCATGCTGCGCGGCGGTGAATCCGGCGCCGCGATTGTTGCAGGAAAGCCGGAACAAAGCCGGTTGATTGAGATGGTGACCGGGAATAAACCCCTGATGCCAGCCGAAGGGGTTCCGCTGACCAAGGGCGAAGTGGAACGACTACGTGCCTGGATCGCAGCAGGTGCCAATTGGCCCCAGAACGTTGTCTTGAAAGAGCGAACTGCGGATGGACGCGACTGGTGGGCCTATCAGGCCGTGAAGCGGCCGGCCCTTCCCGTCATTGCAACACGTACTGGAATCCGGAATGAGATTGACCAGTTCATTCTGCAGCGACTCGAACAGAGTGGTCTCACAGCATCGCCTGAAGCAGACCGACGAACCTTGATTCGCCGTCTGTCGTTCGATCTGCTCGGGTTGCCTCCGTCGCCCGACGAGATCGAGAAATTCCTGAATGACCCCGATCCGATGGCATACGAACGACTTGTTGATCGGATGCTGGATTCGCCTCAGTTTGGGGAACGCTGGGCGCGACACTGGCTGGATATCGCTCACTACGCAGACACTCACGGGTTTGAACGTGATCAGAGACGCGATAATGCGTGGCGCTATCGAGACTGGGTGATTCGAGCAATCAACTTGGACATGCCGTACGACCAGTTTTTGCGAGATCAGGTAGCAGGCGATGTCTTGCGTCCAGATGATCCCGAGGCCGTCGTCGCCGCAGGCTTTCTGGCGGCAGGCCCGTGGGACTTTGTCGGCCAGGCCGAAACTCCCAGTCCCGTTCTGAAGCGACTAGCTCGTGCAGACGATCTGGACGACATGGTGACTCAGGTCATGACCGCCTGCTGTGCCGTGACAATCAACTGTGCTCGCTGCCACGATCATAAGCTCGATCCGATTTCGCAGCGTGAATACTATGGATTGTGGGCAGTGTTCGCGGGCGTCAAACGTGGTGATCGCGATGTCAGCGCCAATGAAACTCGCGAACTGGCTGAGCGTAAACAGAGACTCAATGCCGAACTGCAGAATATCCGGCTGAAACAGGCCCGCCAGACAGGTCGCCATCGTGACCTGGCGGATATCGTGGGTGGTGGTGATGGACTGGGGACAGGCAAACCGGGTGATGGGATTGATCCTGTGACCGGGAACCCACAAGTGGCAAAACGGGGCTTTCTGGAAGGGGCCAAACCGAACGTTTTCGCACGATCAACCGTAAAGTTCGTCGACGGCGTGGTAATTCCTGATCTTTCCCCCGAGGGGACGCAGATCACATCGACGGGGCTCAAGATTCCCAAGCCACCTCGGACGTCAGGGCAGGTCTGGGACGCGATTCGAAACGGGCCGGTCAATTCGCAATTTTCGACAAAACTCGATGGTGTCGATTACGCCGCAGAGGGACATACGCTGTTATCCCTGCATGCGAACGTCGCTATCACGTTCGACCTTGCCGCGCTGCGTGAAGCAGGCGCACCCGCTGACATGAAGTTTACGGCCACTGCTGGCTACTTCGGACAGACACCACGAGCAGGTGCCAGCTACTACATTTATGTCGACGGTGAGCTGAAGGGAGACCGAAAGAACATCGGACGCGATGATGGTGGGATATCGGTCGAGGTTCCATTGCCATCCACCGCGCGATTCCTGACGCTGATGTCGACCGACGGAGGGAACGGGATCGGTCATGATCAGATCTGTTTCGCGGATCCGTGGTTGATCCCGGCGCAGCCCCCTGTCCTGTCCGAGGAAGAAAAGGCGGAAAAAACACGCCTGGCCGTTCGACGCGCCGAAATCGAAACGGAACTCAAATCCTTTCCCGTCCCGGAAAAGGTCTATGGAGTCATTGCTGAGACGCCACCGACAATCAAGGTGCTGGTCCGCGGTGATCCCGAACAAGCCACAGACGAAGTTCGGCCCTCTGCGATTTCTTGCGTCAGTGGGCTGAAGTCGGAACTCGCGGCCCAGACATCCAGCGACGCAGAACGACGGCGGGCGTTTGCAAACTGGGTGTCTTCTGCTGAAAATCCGCTGACGCGTCGAGTCATCGTCAATCGGATCTGGCATCATCATTTTGGAGCGGGGATTGTCGAGACCCCCAGTGATTTTGGTGTCGGAGGAAGTCTGCCATCGCATCCGGATTTGATCGACTGGCTCGCTGAAGAACTTCTCGTTCGAAAGTGGTCGCTGAAAGCGATTCATCGCCTGATCTGTACGAGTGCCACTTATCGACAGAAATCTGCGGACAGGTCTGATCCAGCCCGCCAGAAAGCCGCAAACATCGACGCGGGGAACCGTCTTTTGTGGAGAGCCAATCCACGTCGGCTGGATGCAGAATCGCTGCGCGATGCCACGCTTGCGGTCAGCGGAAAACTGAACCCTACCATGTTCGGCTTGGGTTATCGTGACTTTGAGTATCAGGAGGAATATGCCCCTGTCTATCGGTATATCACCCCTGATGAACCAGCCTTGTGGCGGCGAAGCATTTATCGATTTGTCGTTCGCACCACAACTCATCAATTCCTGACGACTCTGGATTGCCCGAGTCCGGCGAATCTGGTGCCAGCTCGCAATACAACGACGACAGCCCTGCAGTCGCTGGCACTGCTGAATAATGATTTCATGTTACGACAGAGTGAATACTTTGCGAAGCGGATCAAGTCGGAGGAACCGACGGACGAAGCTGCTGTTCGTCGCGCATTTCTTCTGGCATTTGGGCGTCTTCCTTCGGCAGGCGAGGCGACAGCCGCAGCGTCACTGGTTCAATCTCGCGGCTTCGGGCCGCTGTGCCGCATGCTGCTCAATGCCAATGAATTTGTCTATGTGGACTAGAACGCATCCCGTTTAAGTGTGGTGTCCCGCGGGCATCAAACGTCAGTATCTAACCCATGTTTCGACGCGACACGGAAGTGCACCCCGCCCTGGACGTTTTGCTTGTGTTTCCAGACCTGCAGGTCCCGCCGTATTACCGGATGCACTTCGTCACCGCAGTAACATTATCGGTGAAGGGAGATAAATCAGCAGTACTCCCACCCCGATGACAATCGTGACAACCAACAGTCGCTTACCGATTTTTCCGGCACTGGCATTGCCGTCGTTCCGTTCCTTGCGCGAACGAGACAGCTCGACAAATGACAATATCGTTGCCGGCCCACCAATGAGACCGATCAATATCAGTTAAAAGAATCCCTTAAAGTACTGTGATAATGGATCACCAAAACCGAGGGGATCAAGAAATGGAATCAGAACGAGCCAGGCCAGACACTTCAGTGCCGGGCAAATGATCGCCGAATTTCTCATTTCAAACCGCGAGGCTGGTTCTGGAACAGGATCCTGTTGCGTTACCGCGTTCGCCGCCTCAATATCCATCAGGGAGCGTCGCTCATATCCAGCTTTGAAAGTGGAATCGTTTGA
>CAZSTW010000007.1:9550-49819 GCA_964609845.1 uncultured Planctomycetaceae bacterium
ATCGTTTGAGAATTGTCTGTATCAGCGACAGTCAAATGAAACGTCAATCTTCCGTCAATTCCTCGTAGAATTCCTGAACATTCTTGATTCGTGCTCCTGCGGGTGGATGCGACAGATACTGACGTAATAGCCATCCGGTCAAGCCTCGATAGATCTGTTCAGACTCTGCGATCAGTGCAGATTCATTGACGAGCTTTGAAAGTCGTTTTCCGACGCACAACTTTTTCAGCAGCGACTTGGTGGCATCAATGTTTCCAGAAGCGACAAGGCCGGCGTTGTCGCACGTCAATTCCCGGGCGGCAACGTACCGCATCGGTTTGTAGATTTCGAAGGTATGTCGCCATCCATGATCAAGGACCGTGTGACATAGCTCATGTGCCAGTAACGCTCGCAACTCATCAGGGGTCTCGATGACGGCTTCCAGCAATTCGGAGAGAATGACGACGACTTTTTTTCGGGCGAACAGGATCGCAAAGGCGTTCAGTTCACCACTGGGAATCAGAATGATCCGATAGCGATTTTCGATACCAAACCGCTCGCAGACGTCATCCGCTGCTCGCTGAACTGTAGGGAATTGGCGTTCTGAGACTGTACAGCCGAACGCCTGCAATCGACGAACGTTGTACTCGGCCAGCAGCAGTTGGATGACCTTTCCAAACAATGCGAAGATCAGCACAGCCCCCAAGCTCGCCACAACAGCCAGAATCAGCACCAGCCAGATCAGGGTATTGACCAGCAGCACCGAAAATCGCTGCTTGCGTTCTTCGTTGGAAATACAGTCTTCAAAGGTTTCCACCTGATCTTCAGCGAAGAAGTCACTCATTGATATTCATCTCAGTAAGGGTGATGGAACGGCGAATTAGTGCGAGAAGTGTTGAACGAACATGTACTGCAGAATTGTGACGCCGGGAATTCGCGAATTCAACAGCACGCAATGGTCTGCTCTCCGTCCGCTCGGAAAGTCAGTCGCCCGTGATTCATCGGATGTTTCCATCAGTGGAAAGCATAATGTCTTGAGTGTATCGTCGCTGCCTTCACGGACCTATTCTGGGGTTTCAGATGTTCAGGTTGTTCATTCCTGCCGTTTTCATCGCTGGCCCGGCGAACGCTAAACAACGATTCGGGCCCAATTGACTCGGCTATCGCGAGATCGATGGCGTTATGGGGAAATCCTCCAACATCATGAAATTGCTCCGCGTCTGGCTTCACAATCACCAACTTCCCCAACTGACTAATGAAAGAAGCAGATGGAACTTTTAATTGCAATCTTGATGATCTGGTTGGCCACCGTTTTGTTGCGATGGGTATTACGCATTAACCATTTCATTGCCCTGCTCGAACGAATCGCGGTTGCACTTGAGAACAGACCGTAATCGTCCTTTGCAGTCAAAATCATTGTCAACCTGGACATGGCAGCCCAGCAGTTACAGACGCGAGCGTCGGTGTCGACACGACTCCAGGCAGACAACAAAAAAGCCCCTGGTTTACAGGGGCTTACTGCCAGATACTGCGGCAATCAACGTGGCAATGGGCGATGAGGGATTCGAACCCCCGACATCCACGGTGTAAGCATGGCGCTCTAACCAGCTGAGCTAATCGCCCGAAACGGCTTCCAACAGGTTTTTCTGATGGATTGAGAACCGCCACGAGAACCGTAGTCTAGCATTCTCCACTCAACGAGTGCAACCTTGCCGATTCTGTTCCTTCACGATCATGTTCGATGCGAGTTGGTTCCTGGACTCTGGGGATGAAACTCTGTACGGCTCGGTGGCGACCCCGAACATCTTTGTGTATCAATGGTTTGCGAACCAAACAAGGTTGGCGATGCCCGTCAAAACGTAAACAAATCTCACCCGCAAGCGAGGGAAAATGGTGGCACCAATTCCATTGCAACTGCGACCTATTCTCTCGACTTCATTCCATCTTTGGGGACCGAATCGGATGAGACATCTGCTGCTTGCTCATTTCAAACTGTGGGCTGCGATTGTTTCGACATTATTGGTCTTCGTTCAAGGCAATGACTGTTTGAACGCTGCCGACAGGCCGAATGTTTTGCTCATCTGTGTTGATGACCTGAAGCCCGTATTGGGGTGTTACGGCGATCCGATGGTAAAGTCGCCTCACATTGATCGCCTGGCGGCGCGGGGTGTTCGGTTTGATCGAGCGTATTGCAATCAGGCAGTTTGTTCGCCGTCGCGCAACGCGTTGCTCGTCGGCTTACGGCCGCAGTCGCTCGGTATTTATGACCTGGGGACCAACTTCCGCAGGTCCGTTCCCAATGCCGTGACATTGCCACAGCACTTCAAGCAACATGGGTATCGAACTGAGGCGATGGGCAAGATCTTTCATGTCGGACATGGCAATAACGAAGACGCCGCATCGTGGAGTGTCCCTCATTTTCAGGCCAGGAGCATTGGATACGCATTGAAAGAGAACACGGCACACGAGACTCGCGAAGGAGCGTTCTTTGCCAATAAGAACCCGAAGGACCTGCCCAGGGGGGCCGCATTCGAGTCTGCTGACGTTGATGATTCAGCCTACGGAGATGGTCACGTGGCCGATGAAGCGGTGAAGCGATTGCTGGCCGCAAAGCAGAAGCCCGAAGAACCGTTCTTTATCGCTGTTGGATTCCTCAAGCCGCACCTTCCGTTCTGTGCTCCGAAAAAATATTGGGACCTGTACGATCCCACCCGATTTCAACTCGCCAAACGAACCGAACCGCCCGAAGGGGCTCCCAGCTACGCACCTCAATTCGGCGGCGAACTGCGGAATTACAAAGATATGCCAGCCAAGGGAGCCATCCCGGATGAGACTCAGCGAACTCTGATCCACGGCTATCATGCCGCCATCAGTTACATGGATGCCCAGCTTGGTCGAGTGATCGCAACTCTGGACGAAACCGGCCTGGCGAAGAACACAATCATCGTTTTATGGGGTGATCACGGCTGGCATCTGGGCGACCACGGTATGTGGTGCAAACACACCAACTATGAACAGGCGGCCCGTATCCCGCTCGTTGTGGTCGCACCGGGGGTTGCACCGGCCAAGGGAGCGACGGCAGCCTTGGTTGAGTCCGTCGATATCTACCCCACATTGTGCGATCTCGCGGGGCTTCCCATCCCCAAAGGAGTTAACGATCGCAACCTTGATGGCACCAGTTTCGCCAGGATTCTGCGAGATCTCAACGCGTCTAGAGAACCGAGCGACACGAAGGAATCGATCATCCATGTTTATCCGCGAAACGGGCTGCTCGGTCGCGCAATCCGGACGGTACGATATCGACTCGTAGAATGGAAGAAGCCAGGAGCTCCTGCCGATACCGCCGAGTTTGAACTGTATGACTACGAAACCGATCCCCTCGAATCCAGGAATCTGGCTAAGTCTCAACCAGAAGTCGTCGCCCAGCTTCAAAGAATTCTCGCACAGCATCCTGAAGCGAAACCACAACTGACCGCCGAATCCAACGCCGCCGCGTCAAATTCAACGACGGATCGGCAGGCTCTCTTCGATAAGAAGGACAAGAACAAGGACGGTCAACTGACCCGCGAGGAGTTCCTGGCGGGCCAGCCTGACCCGGACAAAGCCCCCGCGCGGTTCATCAAATTCGACTCCAACAATGACGGCGTGTTGAGTCGTGATGAGTTTGTCCACCAGGGTGCAAAGCCGAAGTCATAAACGGATCACAGAGGGAGCTTCAGGTTCAAGCGACCGTTTGCCGACGGAAAAGATAGACAACTCCAGCGACCAGAATCAGGAGTTGATAAGCCGCAACAGCACCGCGAATTCCCTTGGGAGTCGGAACATACACGTGTTCTTCTCCGTCACGGTCGACCTCGATGTACTTTCGCTGGTTCTCGTCGAACAAGATCGACCCGGCAGGAAATTTTGGGGCGAACATTTCGTCGGGAATTCCCGTATTTACAGTTGCTTCTGTCACTTCGGATTCGATGGTGAGGACCAACTCCAATTCCTGCGACTTCGGGGAACTTGTGTGTCTCTGTTGAAACACGCGATTTGTAATCCGCTTTGGATAAACCAGCGGGCCGGCATCGATCCAGCCGCTGGCAGTGACTTCGTTACGGGTTTGAAGAGTTCCTTCGCCCGTGAGGAAATCATAACTGATGTCGACAGGCCAGTAATCGCGAGTGGCATTGATGGTGACTCGATAACGTGTCGTTGCGAAGCCGGGGGAAGTTTCGGAAAAGGTGTTGAGGGCCGGATTCGTGAACGACAGATCGATCAGTTCTTCACCAGATTCGCTGCGAGTTGCGATTGAAACGCTGGCGGCCTGTTCAAGGAGGGCCACGAGGTCCGTTCCACCGATCGCCATGAGGGACTCTGGACGCTGGAAGGGGACCTGGACCGATCGCGTCGATGACGAACGGTACGATCCACGGGGATTTCCAGCCTTAAAATGACGCAGTATTGCTCCATCAAATGCACTGGTTGTGATCACCTTTCCCGAGGCATCGAGCTCTGACCATGCCCGGCAGGGTAACCGCTCAAAAAGTTCGAATTGTTTACATTTGCTGCGAGCGAGTTCAGCGGCAGCCGCAGCCCCCCGCCGTCCATGTTGCATCGCACGATTGTTATTGAGATAGACATCCGATCGCTGCTCTTCGGTCGAGACTCGCAGTTTTATGTCGTGAACCACGGCGTCTCGCCGTCGCATTCCTTCAATGACGTCTTTCAACGCCGGTTCGCCACCGATGGCATTTGCCGAGCCCAGCAAGCCACTGAGCCCCAGTACTAGAACAATCGGCACGCGGTGGCCCAATCTGCGCAATGGCATCAATGTCCGATAGGCCATTACCGTCGCAGTGATGATGACCAGCAAAACGATTCCATATACGATTGGGTAACCGTGGCTCATGAGATCAACAGGGGTGCCTTGTTTCTCAAGGGCATCCAGACTGTTGTAAACATCGAGCGTCGACAGTCTTTCTGAACTTGGAATCGACTTCAGAACGGAATCTAAAACATAAAAGAAGATCAGGGCCGCGATTGCTGCGGGAACCGGACGCCGGATGCGACTGATGGCAGCCACTGCCGTCGCATACATCACGACGTGAATCCATGGAATACACGCAAAATAGGCCACTCCGATACGTTTGCTGCTATTGGTCGAAAAGCCGCTTGAGATCATTGCTGGGATCAGATCGAGAGTAATGACCACCGCGAGCAGTCCCACAACGAATTTTGCCCAGAACCACGATCCTGGTTTGATCGGGCGAGATCTCCAGAAATGTTCCAGCCCAGGCTTTAACTCGGGTGAAAAGATTGCGACCGCCACGATGACTCCCCAGAGTCCCCCGACAAACCATGTCGTGGAAGGGAGTTCTCCCGCCAGGCGCGTCAGAAATGTGGAATTCTCCTGCCCCCGAGATACTCCCATTCCAACCAGAGCGATCAGAAGTGCCATCAGCAATCCCGCGAGGCTGAGTGGCACGGACTGACGAGCGTCGAGCCAGATAAGTGCCGCCAGACGATTCGGAAATCGAACCGCCAGTCGTGACATTATTTCTGGCAATCTAATGTAGGGAACCCATCGCACGCCACGATTGTTCGCTGCAGCGACTGACTCGGACCGTCGGCCATAAAACCTCGTAAACCAGGTGGCCAGCAGCAAAGTGATGACGAGATTGATCAGGACGGGGCCCAGGATCAAAGGTGCCAGTTCCAGATCGGTATAATTCGAGCCGTCAATTTCCTGGTAACCCCAGTTGATCGCCATCGACTGTGGCAGCAGGGCGCCGATCCAATCCACAATCAGAAACAGCCGCTGTCTTTCGAGCGACGGCCTGATGGTGGTCAACGCCAGAACTCCGAGAAAGCCAATGGCTCCCAGCAGCCCAACGGAACCTTCAGTACGACAACGGGTTCCCAGCAGGGAAAGCAGCGTCACGAAATGGAGGATCACGGTAATCGCCACGGCAGTGACTGTCCAAAGAAATCCAATCGCCTCCCACCTGGAAAGGCTCGGACGATCTGGAAGTCGCATCACTTCTGATCGAAGTCCCGCCTGTTCGACAGCCCCCGACACGAGCAACAATGAAATTGTGCTGGCGCCAACGATAATCGGAATCAACAGGCTGCCCCAGGCGCCCAGCAGTCGCGCCCACGCGACGGTCGACAAGCGGACGGGCAGGGACTGTGAGAACTTGATCGTCCGTTGCGAGTATTCGCCCGACACGGTTGACATTGCCAGCAATATCGCAGAAATGCAGCCAAAAATCAGAGCTGTTGAGTGGAATGCCGCAACTAGAGCTCGTGTCTTGTACTCCAGTTCATAGGCGATGCTGTAACCAAGAAATACGAGAAACATCGTACTTCCCAGTTGAAACATTCGACGCCGCTCAGACCATTCTTTGCTTAACAGACTACGGAATTCAGGTGACATTACGGGTCTCTCGTCGATTCAAGGAATGCTCGCGAAACAGCCAAGGTGATTTCAAATTCAAGTTTCACGCCGATGCCCATGCCTGTGGACGACCAATCACACAGGCTTCGAAGATGTCATCCAGAGTCATGTCGGTCGCCTGTGCGGTGTGACCAAAGGCTGCGAGTTCTTGCAAAAACCTGGGTGCACCGTCGACGATCACTTCCCAGTTCTCACCGTGCCGACGAGCATCCAGCAGGCCTGCAGGTGCGGCTGTTTGTCGAACGATCTCGTGAGGCAGGACCATCCGCTGTATTTCTGCTCGTAATGATTCGGTCGGGCCTTGCCGAATGATTCGCCCGCGATCCAGAATCGCGACGACATCGGCAACGGCCTCGACTTCATCCAGCAGGTGGGAACTATAGATCACCGTTCGCCCTTCGGCCTGCAGGTGTTCCACCAGGTCGCGATTGAACTCCTTGCGCGACACCGGGTCGAGACCCAAAGCGGGATCGTCAAGAATGGCCACTTCTGGAGCGTGGGCGAGTGCCACGGCCAGGCCAAGTTTGACGACTTGTCCCTTCGACAGCCGATCGATCCTCGTCTGTCGAGGGATTTCAAACCGATCGAGATACTGATCGGCGAGTCGTGCATTCCACCTGGGATAGAACGGCTCGAGGAACCGGCATAACTCGGTTGCGGTCATCCAGTCGTACATCGACTGATCTTCCGCGAGATAGCCAACTCGCCGCCTCAGTTCGATGGGATCGGTTGCCGGATCGCATCCTGCGACCCGAATCACTCCCGAATCACACGGGAGCAGCCCCAACAACGTTCGGATCATGGTGGTCTTGCCGACACCATTTCGGCCCAGCAAGGCGAACGTCTGGCCTCGCGGGACTTCGAACGAAACATCGTGCAGAACAATCTGTGATCCGAACGCCTTCCGAAGGTTTTGGACAGACACGGCGATGTCACTCATGATCAGGTTTTTCCTCGATGGCACAAAACGATCAGGATCAACAGCATCAACAGTCAGATCATTGCTGAGATTTACGAGCGGCCGTTAAAGCGGACGTCAGCAGCGTCCGAAGTTCCACATCCGTGAAACCGAGCATCACGCCGCGCTGGATTAAGGCATCAAATTCGAGACCAAACTTGTCACGTTGAGCCGACAATTCGGAACGAGATTCCGTTCGACGGGGACAGACATAAGTTCCATCACCGTGTCGCAACTCGATCAACCCTTCGGCCGCCAGTCGCTCGTAGATACGGAATACCGTGTTAACGTTGACTGCCAGTTGCTGAGCCAACTCGCGCACGGACGGAAGCCTTTCGCCGGCCACGAGCGTCCCCGAAAGGCACTGCGACCGTAGCTGCTCAGCAATCTGCCGGGAAATCGGTATCGAAGATCCACGTTCAATATGCACAAACATGAGCCACCCCCGAAAGTGTACACAGAACTATAACAGTGTTCACAGTGAAGTCAACGGAATGTTTGCGAGACTGGCGGAAATTCTCCAAAACGCCTTGTCTTACGTGTCGTGCACTCCTGACGACAAACGTAAATGGCGCTGCAGCATGCCTTGAACTGGCGGACACTCAGGCCAACATTCGACAAGATTTAACCCGATTCGTGCATCACCTCTCGGCTTGAGGTTTCTTGTCCTGCGCTCCCAGCTTGAAGCAAACAGCCCGCCCCCCACAGCCTCCTGAATGCAGCCGCAAGTCTGCTGAGAAGATGGGGGTATGACGCGTTCTGGCATCCCCTCAAAAGGCATTGTGTTCGCGAGTTCATCGATACCGGGGGGACGAGTTCTTCCCAACCACGCGAACAACATGTATTTCACGGATTCGCCTGGCGCTCCAGCCAAACATTGGCGACCGCATTGTCAGGCCACGGAAATCACTCGCGAATCAGTCGCTTCGCCTTCATTTCAAACCTGGGGAGTGACCCGACACCGACAACGACGACCTCTGCGTGAAACTGCAATCGTTCTTTGATGGCTTTCGCAAGTTGAACGCGAACAGACTCCTGTGCATCACCGTCCAGATTTGGCAAAGTTTCAATTTCCAGTTTCACGTGATTCATTTCGCGATGGCGGGAGACGACGATGCGAAACTCGGCAATGTCGGAGAATTCACGAACGATCGCTTCTATGCTGGCCGGAAAGACGTTGTTGCCACGGACAATGAACATATCGTCCGTGCGACCCAGAATGCCTCCCTGCAACCGCATCCAGACTCGGCCTGATACGTGCGGCGCCGGATCAGCAACGACGAGGTCACCAGTCCGGTAGCGGAACACAGGTGATCCGGTTCGGCCAAGATTTGTGACAACCAGTTCCCCGGGTGTCCCTGCAGGAACAGGCTGGCCCGTTGCGCTGTCGATCACTTCGGCGATGCAGGCGGACTCAATCATCGTGAGGCAGCCGGGATCATCGTCAGCCTCACTCCCCAACGGTCCGATTTCCGTCATACCCCAGTGATCAAATACTCGGGCTCCCCACGCCGCTTCGATGCGTTGCCGGACTGAGGGGATCGCTCCGCCGGGTTCGCCTGCAACCAGAATCGCCCGCACGGAACTCGATGCAACATCGATCCCCTTTTCGCTGGCGACTTCCGCGAGCCTTAACGCGTAGGTGGGTGTGCACCCCAGAACAGTGATCTGATTTTCCTGAATCAGCTTCAGTCGAGCCTCGCTGCTCATTCCACCAGCAGCCAGGCACAAGTTCCCTTGTCGCAAAGCACCTTCAAAACCTGCCCAGAAGCCAAGGAACGGACCGAATGAAAACGGAAAGCAGAGCCGGTCATCGGGACGCAGATTCATCAGGCGATAAATTGTGGACCAACAGTCGAGCATCCAGTTCCAGCTTGACGGTGTATCGAGCCACCGAAGCGGTTGTCCCGTCGTTGTCCCCGACGTTTGATGCAGTCGTGCATAAGCCGTTTTTTCAAACGTCAGATTGCGGCCATAGGGAGGATAAGCCAGCTGATCGGTGGCGAGATCCTGCTTTGTCGTCAATGGGAGGCGACGCAGGTCGTCAATGCATTGAAAGGATTCGGCGTCCAGTCCGGCATCTCGAAATCGTTGCGTCCAGAACGGATTTGCAGGGATGGCGGCCGACACGAGTTCGCGTAGGCGTTCCAACTGCCATGCGGTCAGATATTCTCGCGACCAGCTTTCAGCCTGTTCTGACCGATTCATAAACGATTTCCAGTCCCCGCAGACGCACATTTCGAAGGTGCTTCAGTTCTCATCGCCTGATTGTGATTTGCCTGCCGCCGATTACGCAACTCACTCGGCAGAAATGTCAGCGATCGGTAGAATATCAGCAGTTCGTGAGTTTCTGGAATGTGATCGGTTGCAATTCACTGGATGTCTGAACTCATTCCCGAACTGGACCATCGGCCCCCAACACTGGCGTGTTCCGTCTGATGATTCATGTTCCGTACGTTGTCGCTCTGTTACTGTCCCTGGCCCCGAAGTGTCATGCCTCTTGACCAACCTGAAGATCCGCTGCAGACGCTTTCGCAATATATACGCGGAGTCGGACCGGCCCGGGCGGAAATGCTGGCGCGGCTGAATCTGCGGACGGCTGGCGATCTTCTTTTCAATATCCCTCGTGATATTCTCGACCTGACTCGTGTCGTTCCAGCATTTGAACTGAAGCCTGACATCGTTCAAACCGTTTTTGGCATTGTGGTTGATCGGGACGCCAAAGAGACATTCAAAGGCAAAACGATGGTCGCAGTCCTGCTGCGATCCGATGGTGGATTCGTGCGCGGTGTCTGGTTCAACCAACCGTACATGCTCAAAAGATTTGAACTTGGTCAACGGGTTCTGTTTTCTGGAAAGCCAAAGTTCTCTCAACGCCGATGGGAGTTTTCGCATCCTCACCTTCAATTCCTTGGGGACGACGAAGGAGAGACGTCTGGTGGCCTGCTGCCCCGCTACGGTCTGACCGAAGGACTCAAGCAGCACGAGATGCGTCGGCTGATGCGGAATGTTGTGGAAGATTTTGCAGATAAAGTTCCCGAACTGCTGCCCGAGTCATTTCGGCAGCGTGCCAATGTTCCCGAGATCAAACAGGCGATCACGCAGATCCACCTGCCTCGAACGATGGAGGAATACGAAGCAGGACGGCGGCGTGTCCTTTTCGACGATCTGCTCGAATTTCAATTGGGTCTGGCGATGCGTCGTCGAATGTGGCAGAAGCAGCAGCGATCGACACCACTGCCGAATTCTGCCAAGGTCGACGCGAGAATCCGGCGTTTGTTTTCGTTTCGGTTTACTGCGGGACAGGATCACGCGGTCCAGGAAATCGTCGCGGATCTTGCTCGCGACCGGGCGATGCATCGCCTGTTGCAGGCCGATGTCGGGGCAGGCAAAACGGCTGTCGCCTTGTATGCCATGCTGGTCGCAATTGCGGCTGGTCATCAGGCTGTGCTGATGGCCCCGACAGAAGTCCTGGCGCAGCAGCACTGGCAGACGGTTGACAACCTCTTGCGAGACAGTCGTGTTGATCGGCGGATCTTGACCGGACAACGGTCAGCGGCGGCTCGACGCGAAACGCTGGACGCGATTGCCACGGGAAAGACACAGCTGGTCGTGGGGACGCAAGCCTTAATCCAGTCCAATGTCAAATTTCACTCGCTGGGTCTGGCGGTGATCGATGAACAGCACAAGTTTGGAGTGATGCAGCGTGCCAGGTTCTCGGAAGGAACCGTCGCTCCGCATGTTCTGGTGATGACTGCCACACCGATCCCTCGCAGCCTCTGCCTGACGCAGTTTGGTGATCTCGATCTGACCGTCATCAACGAACTGCCTCCGGGGCGACAGCGGATTGTGACCAGCCGGATCTTTGGCCAGGCCGCAGCAACCAAGGTGTGGAATTTCATTCGAGAACGTCTGAGGGAAGGTCGTCAGGCCTACATCGTCTGCCCGCGTGTTGAGGAAGATGCCGGTTTGCCCGTGGGAGTCGATGCCACTGCCAGTGCCGAAGCTGTCTATCGAAACGTCACTACGGATATCCTGAAGGAGTTTAAAGTTGGACTGGTTCATGGGCAGCAGTCGCGCGACGAGCGTTCGGCTACTATGACTGCTTTTCGCAATGGCGATTTGCACGTGCTGGTCGCGACCACAGTCATTGAAGTCGGAGTCGACGTTCCCAATTCAACGCTGATGATCGTGCATCAGGCCGAGCGATTTGGACTGTCGCAACTGCATCAATTACGAGGACGCATCGGTCGTGGACGATTTCAGGGATACTGCTTTCTTTTCAGCGATGCAGAAACTCCCGAAGCAGTCGCCAGACTTTCCGCGATGGAATCAACGTCGGATGGATTCCGAATTGCCGAAGTCGATTTTGAATTGCGCGGACCGGGTGACGTCCTGGGAACTCGACAGAGTGGTTCGCTGCCATTGCGAGTCGCGGATCTGGTTCGAGACAAAGCCTTGCTGGAAGAGGCTCGTGTTGCCGCCTTTAACCTTGTCGAAACCGGTGAGTTTGACCAACCGGAGTTCGCTCCGTTGAAGATCTGCGTTCTGGACCGGTTCGCAAAACTGATGGACCTTCAACAAACTGGTTGAATCCAAGTTTACGCCTCGATGAATCCCGATCGAGTATGGCATTTTGAGAGCGACTTGAATACGGAACTCACACCTTTGTGGAAGAGTGGCCGGGACTGGAGCGTCTTCGCGAAGTCCCGGAATGCACGATTCACGCGAAGGCCTTGGTTTCCCGTTGGTCCAGCACTGGCCACCCTTTCCACGAGACGGGTGGAATGTCGCTCGGAGCGAGATTCTCCCACTCGACTTTCAGCTGCCACGAGTGGGCCTCCGATTTCAGGACGCTTCTGTAACGTGGATTCAGGAACCGCCAGTTCTGTGACATGTCCGGTTAATTATTGCAATTCAAAAGTTGGATTCTCACAGCGACCCGGGGAACCGCCCATGTTCTCCACAATGAATTCTGAATTCGGCATTGTGTCCGCCCGTAGAGAATGGGGGAGTTCTTGACCAGTGTTTCTTTGCGTCGTTGCGCCCGGGCGTGAAACTCTTTTCGGTAATCAGGTCACATCGAAATGTGCCAGTCCACGATGTCTGCGGGCCTGTTTGATTTCCACACACACCTCGAATGCATAAGTCAAGTTGCCGGCCAATGAATTGCCCCTCCGATTGAAATCCTGAGTGTCATCCCGTGTGTTAGCTCGTCGAATGGAGCTTTCACGCGGTCGACTGGCCACGAAACGAGCTGTCGAAAAACCATACAGATCAGTCAGCTTTTGTATGGCGAATTTGATTTTGTCTGGTTACAAATATTTCAGCAATCCGGTGCGGGCCGGCATTGCAGGAAGACGACGAACGAAACTCGATCCAGAATGTCTTGGTATTCCAGATCGATGGACAGCGTCGAGGTTTCGAGGCTGGTCGCTACCTGTCGGGAGGGAAGCGACTGGATAGGTATTGAACGTCGAGATGGCCAGGTTTGCGATGAGTCCCCTCTTCCTTCGCCCGTTCGGGCGTGATGACATTCGTACGACTTTGAAGAGAACCAGTTCGGTTCGCAAAGGGTAATTATGGTTAAGAATCTCTATGTCGGGAATCTGCCGTACAGCACGACGGCAGATGATCTGCGAGAAGCGTTTTCGCAGTTTGGTACGGTAGCTCGTGCACAGGTCGTGACAGACCGCGAAACCGGTCGTTCGCGTGGGTTCGGATTCATCGAAATGTCTGACGGTGGCGATGCCGCCGTTGAAGGAATGAACGGTACTCCATTCCAGGGCCGAACCCTGACGGTCAATGAAGCCCGTCCTCGCGAAGAACGTCCCGGAGGAGGTGGGGGTGGACGACGCCCTGGAGGATACGGTGGAGGTGGTGGGGGCGGCGGAGGAGGCTATGGGGGAGGGGGCGGCGGATATGGTGGTGGCGGCGGCGGTGGCGGACGCTACTAACCGCTCACGACGCACTGCAGTTTGCTGACGCAGTCAGTCCATACAGATCTCGATCAAGACGCCGGCTGTCCCGACCAACCGGCGTTATTGATTTTGGACGACCCGAAACGTCCTTACTTGTCTGAGTCTTGACTAACCAGCGGTTTCGCCAGCGCGGCACGAATCGCAATCTCAACCATCAATTGGCGAATGTTAAGCTGACTGCTGGTGAACGAGTTCCGTAATTCATCCGGCGTTTGCAAGCCATGCGCCCGGATAGGCTGCTTGATCAGGTTGTGGAACAACTGATCAACAAACGCCCCATGTGTCTCATCGGAATCGGCCAGGAAATCGGCCAGTTGACGCAAGTTTTCAAACGACTTCCGTTGACCAGTTCGCGTGACATACGTTCCCGTCGCATCAATTGGCTTACCTTGCTCAACGTCACGATACCGTCCCACGGCATCAAAGTGCTCAAGAGTGAATCCAAGGGGATTGATCAAGGCATGACATGACTGACACGACTCAGGCTTGGTCTGCAGAATCACTCGTTCACGCGTTGTCAGACTCGCATGCAGATCAGGAGCCAGTGGCGCGACTGCCTCGGGCGGCGGACGCAATGTTCGGCCAAGAACACTTCGCGCCAGAAACACGCCTCGATGAATCGGTGAACTGGTGGCTGTATATGAAAAGCCTGCCATCAGGTAGGGATGCGTCAGGACACCCGCACGTTGCCCCGGGCGTGGCGTGATCTTTTGAAAACCGGGTTCACCGGGCGAGAGCGCATCGGCGGGCAGATCGATTCCATAAAACGCTGCCAGTGATCCATTCAGATAAAGTGAGTCGGATTGCAAGAGTTGTCGGTAGTCTGCATTGGGACTTTCGATGATTTCGTCGAGGAACAGGTCCAGAGAAGTTCGCAGATCTGCCGCGATCGCAGGTTTGAAGTCAGCGTAAAGTTGCGAGTCCTTCGAGATGTCGGTGAAGTGATCGACCTTCAACCATTGCAACAGGAACTCGCGCAGCTTTGTACTCGCTCGCGGATCGGTAACCATCCGACTTGCCTCCGAACGAACCTGGTCAGCGGTTTTCAATTGGCCGCCAGCCGCGAGATTTCGAAGTCGGTCATCCGGGAGCGAATCCCAGAGTGCCAGTGCCAGTCGCGTGGCAATCTGGTGATCTGTCGATCCCGCTGTTCCCAATTCGGGAAACAGGAATCGTGGTGACTGCAGGACCAGCAGGATCACACGTTGAACGGCCAATTCAGGCGATGCCGCTTCATCAAACTGCCGCTGAATAAACAGCTTCTTCTGATCGTCGGTGAGTGGTTGACGAAAGGCACGTTCGGTAAATCGTTCGCAAAAAGCCTGGTATTTCACCGTTCGGTCACCCGCATCCCGCCTGACACCCGTGAGATCCGCTAACTGTTCGTCAATCGCCGCAGCGACTTCCACGGCACCATCCGTTGCGGCCTGTTCCCAGGCTTTTGACACCGAGGTGCCCCGCTCGTACCCCATGCTGCGGTCGTCCGGAGGGAACGGTGTCTGAACAATCAACGTCTCGGGAACGCGGTCCGGGAGCAGAAAGCGCTGAGGGATCGTTTCGTCAATTCGGTGTGGCAGTTTCCATTTCAGAATGATCGAGGCGCGTTTCTCTTTCGCTTCCTTCGACTTGAACATCTCCAGGCGCAGCGGATAGGCACGGCCCGCCAACAGGAAGATGGACTCACGTCGCTCTGAGACATTCTTTCCCGATTTGACGCCCGCATCGATCAATGGTCGACGATTGCCGTTCAGCCACAGGCGAGCACCATTTTCCGTCAGCAGAATGAATTCATATTCCCCGGTTTCCGGAGCCAGCAATGATCCTTCCCATTTGATCGCAAATTCTTCCGGTTTGATCTGCGGGTCAGGCACTCCCTCACCGAAATCAAAACTGACCACGGGATCGATCCGTTCGATAACCCGATCTGCTTTCTGGTGGCGGCGATTCTTGAAGTACTCGGCTCGTAGTCCGCGAGTCGTTGACCATGGCTGGCTGCTGCGGAAACTTCCGATCAGATCGGCGATCGAATGGCGGTATTGTCGAACGGTCAGCCGGGACAATTCGATCCGAGGCGGCTTAATTCTCGCCTGAGCGATTGGCGAATAGAACGCGCCGTGAATGTATTCCGCCACTCGCCTGGCATCTTCCCCGACACATTTCTCGGGGGCCTTTTCGGGCATCGTTTTGTCGATGTATTCGGCGAGTTCCAGAACAGATCGATCGCCCGTTAACGGCTGAGGATAGTGCTTGTTATCACCTTCGCCACTGGCCCCGTGACACGATGCGCAGAGTTGTTTGTAGATCTGCTCGCCGGTCAGGCCTTCAGCCCCCCAGGACAGAGATCCACTGACGAGGTTTACGAGAATCAGGGTGATGAAGCGAGTACGAAACATCGAAGTCTGCCATTCTTGATTCGAAAATTCACAAACCAACTGCTATTTCTGTTTTGAGATACAGAACAGGTGACGATCGCCACGGATGAACAGTTCGCTGTCAACAGGTGCGGGCGTTGCATCCAGGATTTCGTCCATCGGATTATTAGAGACCACGGTCAATTCGTCCGAGTCTTTGATGACGACGATATTTCCAGAACGTCCGGTGAGGTAAATATGGCCGCCCGCTTCGATTGGCGAACCGTAGGTGCTGTCGACGCCCTCAACGCGTTTCGCAACGTAGTGTGGTTTTCCGGTGGCGGCATCAACACATGACAGTTGTCCTGATTTTCCCTTGTGAAAATACAGTCGTCCAGTGGTCGTCAATAATGGCGAAGCGATATCAGGGGCGTCGTGGTCGATCGTCCAGACAACGTGATTTGTCCCCTTGATATCACCTTTGCCTGAGGGGCGAAAGGCTCCGATAAATGCCCCTTGAAAGCCGCTCGCAACGTAAACGATTCCATTAGCGGCAACGGCTGATGCGACCGGTCGTTTTGTCTGACCAGAGCATCGCCACAGTTCTTTGCCGGTTTCAAGATCGTAACTGCGGGCAAAGTTCTGACCGTTCATCACCACCTGCTTCTGCCCCTCGTGTTCGACCACCAGAGGAGTCGCCCAGCAGGTTGGTTCTTCGCGAGCTTCCTTCCAGATCGTCTTACCTGTCAGTTTGTCGAGTGCATAAAGAGCTGAAGGGCCTTGATGATCCCACGGCACAAGAATCTTGTTTCCTGCCAGGGTCGGTGAGCTCCCTTCGCCGAACCGATTCAACGTGTCCATCTTTCCAAAATCGTCTCGTTTCCAAACCAGCGTTCCATCCAGAGTGTAACAATAGAGACCACGTGACCCGAAGTGGGCGTAAACCCGTTCGCCATCTGTGCAGGGAGAAGCCGATGCAAACCCATTTGTGGCATGAGTCTCCTGATGTGGCTTTGCGACCGTTGCAGTACGCTCCCAAATCAGTTTGCCATCATTTCGGTCATAGCATAACAACTTGAATTGAAGCGATGGCAAGCCACCTCTTCCGCTCGCTCCTTCTGGCACCGCCGTCGTAATGTAAACGCGGTTTGTCCAGATGATCGGAGAACCGGCTCCTTTGCCGGGAATGGCGACTTTCCATTTGACGTTTTTCGTCGACGTCCATTCGGTCGGAGGCGTTGCATTGATCGCAACACCGTTCCCGGTTGGCCCACGCCAATGCGTCCAGTTTTCGGCGTAAACCGTCGACGACAGTATCACGATTGAAACCAGCCTGGCGATTTGGCGCATGACGATCTCCTTAAACTTTTGACGACGGCGATCCAGGTAGAATTCCCAGACAAAAACGCAGACAAAGCCAGCAAGTAATCTACCGCCACCCGCCAGGCAAAAAAACAAACCGGCAGATCTTTCGTGGACGAACGAGCAGATGCACCCTCTCAATCATCGAAAAATCACTACTCCGAGACGCCAACACGAGAATCGATCAGGAATCGTAATTGAGCGATCTGGTTTACGTCCGTGCGAGTTGTTTGCCCATGGATTCCTCGACAGAATACGTGGAAGTCTGAATTGCCTCCGAGCGAGATCAACCCGCACTGGCTGCTGAAAGGATCCAGAATCAGATGCGTCACGCTACCATTTTCGTCGGGATCACTCTGCTGTGTTGCCTGATCAGCCTGTCCGTTCATTCACGGTTTGCTCAGGGTGAGCCTAAGAATGAATCTGCCAAGTCGGCTTCGATGACATTTGACGATCTCGTCGCGGGTCGTCTGCCGATCATCGATCTGACATGGACTTTGGACGACAAGAATCCGTATTGGCCTGCCGAGAACTATGAACCATTCCGAGTGACAACGATTGCCACGCTGGAAAAGAACGGGGTTCTTTCCAAGGCCATCTACACTCCAGAGCATCTCGGGACGCATCTCGATGCACCAAACCATTTTGAAAAAAACCAGCCGTCCGTCGATGAGATTCTTCCTGTCAATTTATTTGCACCAGCCATCGTGATTGATGTGACCGTTCCTGTGGAAGCCGATGCCGACTTTCGCCTGCAAGTATCAGATATCTCCGAATGGGAAAAAAAACACGGACGCATTCCTGATGGATCCGTTGTCTTCCTGATGACCGGTTGGGGACGACACTGGACGAATTACGCTCGTTACAAAAACCAGGATGCAACTGGCAAAATGCATTTTCCCGGCTATTCAGAAGAGGCCGCCCGCTGGCTGGTCAGCCAGCGTCAGATCCGCGGAATCGGGATCGATACTCTCAGCATCGACTACGGGCTGTCCAGAGACTTCATTGTCCATCATGTCATCAATGGTGCGGGCCGTTACGGCCTGGAGAATGTCGCAAATCTGGACAAGCTTCCGGCCCGGGGGTTCTTTGTAAGTGTGGCACCGATCAAGGTCAGATCAGGTTCGGGTGGTCCAGTTCGGATCATGGCAGTGTTGCCCCGTTGACCGTATGCTGCTTTCTCACCATGTCACCTGCTTCCTTGAGGGCACGATCAGATGCGCGTTTCCGTTTCGACAATTGCGATCGGACTGTTGTTTCTGACGAATTACCGGTTACGCGCCGAAGACTGGCCCCAGTTTCGTGGCCCGACTGGATTAGGAACCACAACGCAGACCAACCTTCCCATCACGTGGGGGGGAGCAGACAATTCTCTCGTTCTCTGGAAATCACCGCTGATTGGTGAAGGCCACGCGAGTCCCATCGTATCGGGTGACCGATTGTTTGTTTGTACGGCTCGCTGGCCCGAGTCCGTAACGGATCGCAAGCAAACAATCCCCGAGCACCACGTCCTGTGCTATTCCGTCGCTGAGGGCAAATTGCTCTGGGATACGCTCGTTCCGCCCGGTCCGTGGCGGCGTGAGGATTTCCGGAGCGGTCCTGGTGGAGGGTATGCAGCACCGACTCCAGCCACCGATGGCAAGCATGTGTTTGTTGTGTTTGGCTCATCTGTAATCGCTGCCGTCGATTTCGACGGCAAGCTTGTCTGGCGACAGGAAATCAAACCCCACAACTTTGATGTGACGATCGGCAGCAGCCCTGTTCTGTTCGAGAATACAGTGCTAATGCTCTGCGCGATGAATCATCGAAAAGATTCCCGTTTAATCGCGTACAGCAAGACTGATGGAACCATCGTCCGCGAGACTCCGTTGCCTCAGTCCGGATTCGCGCACAGTACACCGATCAGAATTGACGTTGGGGGAAAACCGCAGTTGATCATCGCCGCTTCGGGAGGGGGTGAAGCCGATGGCGGAATCCAAAGTCTGCACCCCGGGACAGGTGAGTCTCTCTGGTCCTGTCGTGGCAGTGGAGAAGCGGCATCTCCCGCCTACGGAGCGGGAATTGTTTACTGCGACAACGGACGTGGCGGCCCCGGAATCGCTATCGATCCCACCGGCTCAGGCGACGTCTCGAAAACCCATGTGAAGTGGCGCGTGAACCAGATTCCCGAAGCGATTGGATCACCGGTCATCGCAGGAAATCGAGTCTACCGGTTGCACACACCAAATATTCTGAAATGCTGGGACGCTGCCACGGGAATGCAAATCTATGCCCAGCGCCTCGATAAGCTGACGAGCAGTTGGGCCAGCCCGATTTTCGATGGCCAGGGCCGCCTGTATTTCGCCACAGCAGGAGTCAGTTACGTGATCCAATCCGGTGACGACTTCAAGGTGTTGGCGATCAATGATCTGGGTGATCCCAACCATGCGTCGGCTGCCGCAGCAAACGGCAAGCTGTTTCTGGTGGGAACCCATCACGTGTTTTGTGTGGGAAGTCGCTGAAGAACTCACAACGGGAGCCGCCGATGATTCGTGTCTGCCAACTGCTGGGGATTGTTGTAGCGATTGCGTTATCGACAACGGTAGACGCTCAGGATTGGAAGCCTGTCACCGTTGACCTCCTTAAGTCCGAAAAGACTGGCTTCGGAGGATTATGTGGGATCGTCGTTGACCATCAGACGGGGGGACTCTGGGCAAATCTGAGTGATCGAGGGACGTTTCATTCCGCCGATCAAGGCCAGACGTGGAAACGCGTCAGTGACACTCAGCCGAAAGGGAGAACTGAGTCGCCCGGTTGCTGGCTGCTTGATCCGACTGGCAAGACTCGTCGGATGGTGACTGCCCTGGTTTACGGTTCGCCGATATCGATCACAGACGATGCGGCCATCACGTGGAAAATGCTGGACGGCAAGTCTGGACACGTCGACTGGTGTGCGGTCGATTGGACTGATCCCGAAATGAAATTCATCCTGACTCTCAAGCATGAAGCCAACGGGCTTCTGCTGGCATCCAGCGATGGTGGCCGTACGTTTACGGAAGTCGGCAAGGGGTATGGTACTGGCTGGGTCTTCGATCACCAGACAGCCGTCGTTGCTCAGGAAAAGTCAAAACAGCAACCCAGGCCGCATCTGATGCGCACCGTTGACGGCGGGAAGACATTTCAATCGTGTGGTGAATACAGTCCGGTCGGCGTGGGGAGTGCCCAGGCATTACCGAAATGGTACAACGGAGCCCTGTACTGGCTCGTTGAAGGGGGATTGATCGTCAGCAAGGATCAGGGAGCCACCTGGACCCGGACAGGCGAAGTGAAAGAAGCACAGTACGGCCCGATATTCGGTAAGAATGCCTCCCACATGTTCGTGCTGACGAGGTCGGGGCCGGTGGAAAGCAACGATGGCGGGGGCACCTGGTCAACCCCTGTCGCTCCGCCAAAAGAAATGAAGGGAATCGGTGGACTGAGCTGGCTGGAGTACGATCCAGTGCACGACATTGTTTACCTGATGAAAATGGGAAGCGAACTCTATCAATGGTCGCGTGCTGAAAAGAAGTAGTCGCGGGCGTACCGAGTCTCACTCATTTTGATCCCAGAGTCAGTCATCGTGAATCAATAGAATGAAAGTCCGAGCAACTGAATGAATTTTGTGCCTCTTGATGTCATTCCACTGTGGTTATTCTTCATCCTGGCGACAGCCGTCTGCGTCGCAGCCGTTGAGTTTGGCTATCGATTTGGAAAGTCTCGTCACATCCTTTCGGTGAAAGAAAAGGAGGAACCGGTCGCTGCGATGGTGGCCGCCCTGCTTGGGCTCGTGGCGTTTATGCTTGCCTTTACATTCAGCATGGCGGCTTCACGATTTGACGCACGCCGGCAGGCAGTCATGGAGGAGGCAAACGTCATTGGTACGACGCACCTGCGGACCCGGTTTCTACCGGAACCAGAGCGGTCCGAGTGTGCAGGTCTCTTGCGCCAATACACCATCCTGCGCGTGGATGCGATTCCAAAACACAAGGTTACGGAACTGTTGCAGCAATCGGAAGAGATTCACGAAAAGCTCTGGACCCGCGCTGTGGCAGTGGCGGAAAGATCGCCCACGTCGATTCCGACCGGACTATTCCTGCAATCGTTGAACGAAACGATCGATTACCATGGAAAGCGAGTTTATGTGGGATTGGAGAGCCGGATCCCTTTAACGATCTGGGTCGCGTTGTTCATTATCACACTACTCGGAATGATTTCTATCGGTTACCAGTCTGGCCTCGCAGGGACACCACGTTCTCCTGAGATTCTCGTTCTGGCAGTCGCCTTTGCGGGTGTGTTGTTACTCAATGTTGATCTGGATCGGGCACATGAAGGCCTGCTTCGAGTCAGCCAGCAGCCGATGATCGATGTGTTGAGGACGATGCCTGAGCCAAAGTAACCAGCATTTGAAACGACGAATCCTCTGAAATCTACGACGTACGAGTAACCCCATGCCCCACGAGAAGCCCGAGCATCGACATCGGCTCGAAACAAGCCCGTCACTGAAATCGCATCCGACTCGTGAAGAACTCTATGCACTCGGAAAGAGCTTGCGTATCAAAACTCCGCGTGAGTCACATGCGACCTGGCAACCCCCGCACCATCGTCGTGATCCGATTGCGCTGATGGAAGAATCAAATCAGGGAAGAATCGCTCACCTGATCCCCGTGCGGCACGGTCGGATGCTGGTCTCGCCGTTTACGTTTTATCGGGGCGCGGCACTGAACATGGCTGCAGACCTGGCACATACGCCCGCTTCGGGAATTCGTGTTCAGGCCTGTGGTGACTGCCATTTGATGAACTTTGGGGCGTATGCGACCCCGGAACGTCGGGTGATTTTTGATATCAACGATCTGGATGAAACTCTGCCAGCCCCGTGGGAATGGGATGTCAAACGTTTGACGGCCAGTTTCGTGCTGGCGTGTCGCGACAATGGATTCGATAGCAATGTGGCGCGCGATGCGGTGCTCAATTGTGTCCGCAGCTATCGAGAACGGATGTTCGAATACAGCGAAATGCACGTCATGGATGTGTGGTACGCGAGTATCAACGCAGAAGATTTGATCCCTTCGATTAAGGACGCAGACGCAGCTCGACGGATGCAGAAGCGACTTGCCAAGGCCCGGGAACGAAGTGTGCTTGAGCATGAGTTTCCAGAACTGGCAACAACCGCGGGCCTGACTCCGATGATCAGAGACAATCCTCCCTTGATCTTTCACATGACTGATCGGGCATACGAGGAGCAGGTCGCAACCATCCAGCAGGCGTTCGAACTGTATCGGGACACATTGCAGGAAGATCGACAACTGCTGCTGGATCGTTTCAAACTGATAGATTCTGCCATCAAGGTGGTTGGTGTCGGCAGTGTGGGGACCTATTGCGGAATCCTGCTGTTGATGGCGAGCGAACACGATCCGCTGTTTCTTCAGTTCAAGCAGGCTCGACCATCGGTGCTGGAGCCCTTTGCTGGAAAGAGTCGTCACTCAAATCACGGCGAACGAATCGTGCATGGCTGTCGGATGATGCAGTCTGCCAGTGACCTCTTCCTGGGCTGGACCAAAGGAACCGCTGGCAGGCATTTCTACGTTCGCCAGCTCAAGGACATGAAAATCAAACCGATGGTTGAGATCTTTTCAGAGAGCCTGATGCAGCAATACGCGGAAGTCTGCGGCTGGACACTGGCACACGCACATGCCCGGTCGGGAGAACCGACCCAGATCGCGGGCTATCTTGGGAAGAGCGACAAATTCGACAAGGCAATTGCTGAATTCTCGATTGCGTACGCGGACCAGAGCGAAAAAGATCACGATGTCCTGGTCGAGGCAGCACGTAAGGGAAGACTGGAAGTTTTTATTGAAGAGGACTGACGCATGTTCCGGGTTTAGATTGGAACAAAAATGCGATCCTGAATCCGGCGAAAATCTGCTGCCCTGTCCACGCGGAGGGCAACTCTTCGATGTTGTTTGTCCTGCCTGGACTGCCCAATTGAAACCACTGCCGGCGAAACACAGATCCAACACCTGCCGATCGACCGAAAACCTTATTTCGAACGATGATCGGTTGCCGGGGGGCTTACAATGTGGCGAAGTTGGCTGGGATCGCGTATTCTCTCGTGCCCACAACCAATGTCGTTGCAAGGACTTGATGGATGCGTATTCGTGATATTTACACGGGTCGACGATTCGGCCTGTCGATTGAGATTTTTCCGCCGAAAACCCCGGAAGGTGATGAATCGTTGCGTCAGACGCTGCGAGAACTCGCCCCCTTCCAGCCAGCGTTTGTTTCCTGCACCTACGGCGCTGGGGGGTCCACCAGCAAGCGGACCGTCGAATGGTGCCAGGAAATCCAGACGTCGTTCCATCTTCCTTCAACGGCTCACTTTACGTGCGTTGGCAGCTCCCGCACGGAACTGATTGAGTGGTTGACGTTTGCATGGGGAGCGGGGATTCGGAATATCATGGCCCTGCGTGGCGACGCACCCGTAGGCCAGACCGAATTTACCCCGGTCGAAGGGGGACTGAAACATGCCAACGAGCTGGTCGCGCTGATTCGAGAGAACTTTCCAGAGATGGGGATCGGCGTCGCCGGCTATCCAGAAAAGCATCCATCAGCCCCCAGTTTTGAAGTCGATTTCCAGAACCTGGTTCGCAAGGTTCGAACCGGTGCTGATGCGATTTACACTCAGTTGTTCTTCGACAATGCGAACTTTTTGCGGTTTCGCGATCTCATTGAACGGGAACGCCTGGGAGTGCCTGTCATCCCTGGCATCATGCCGATCACCGAGTTTGCTCGAATCCAGCGAATCACTGCGATGTGTGGAGCAGTCATCCCGAAATCACTGGCCGAACGACTGGAACGGGTCAAAGACGACAAGGAGGCTCAGTACGAAATCGGAGTCGAATTCGCCATCGCCCAGTGTCGCGAACTGCTGGACCAGGGTGTCGCCGGAATTCACCTGTACTGCCTGAACAAGAGTCATGCCTGCACCCGCATTCTGGAAGCGTTGGGACTTGGCGGCAACCATTAAACAGGCCGCTTTCTCTGACCATAAAAATGCCTCGAACTGAATCGCCGACTCACTCGTGAATCGGCTGCTGCGGAATATTCTGCCCACATTCCTTGATCTACGATTTTCCCATGCCAATTCGCCCTGACGGTTATTTCGAGCAACTTCTCGCAGAACGTATCCTGGTCCTGGATGGGGCCATGGGGACGATGATCCAGCGTTATCAGCCGACCGAAGCCGATTATCGAGGCGATCGTTTTCAATCGCATCCGATCGATCTGAAAAACGCGGGTGATGTGCTGGTGCTGACTCAGCCCAAAATGATTGCCGAGATCCACCGGCAATACCTCGCTGCCGGTGCAGACATCATCGAGACCGATTCGTTCAACGCCAACCTGATCTCGATGGAAGAGTTCGGACTGGCGGAATTCACTCGAGAAATCAATGTCACAGCAGCCCGGCTGGCTCGTGGTGTCTGCGATGAGTTTGCCGCATCGACACCGAACAAGCCGCGATTTGTCGCGGGGAGCATCGGTCCGACGAAAGTGATGCTGTCGTTCAATGCGGACAAACCGGGCTATCGCCCCGTCACGTTTGACCGCATGGTCGAGTCGTATTCGGAGCAGATCCGCGGCCTGATTGAAGGGGGCGTGGACCTGCTACTGCCGGAAACATCGTTCGACACACTCAACATGAAAGCCTGTCTGTTCGCGATCGAAGACGTCTTTGCCGAACTGGGTGTCCGCCTGCCGGTCATGGTATCGGGGACGATCTTCACTGGCGGGCGAACGCTCACCGGACAGTCTGTCGAAGCCTTCTGGACTTCGGTGTCACATGCACCGATGCTCACAATCGGCCTGAACTGTGCACTCGGTCCAAAGCAGATGCGACCGTACATGGAGAGTCTGGCGAACCTGGCCCCGCGCTATATCAGTTGTTATCCCAATGCGGGGATGCCTGACGGGTTTGGCGGCTTTGATTCCAATCCCGCCGATGTCGCTGCCAACCTTCGGGAATTCGCGCAGAACGGCTGGGTGAACATTGTCGGTGGATGTTGCGGTACGAACCCTGATTTCATCAAGGCGATATCCGCTGCCGTGGAAGGAGTGCCACCGCGCAAGATCCCGGACATTCCGCGAATTTCCGCCTATTGCGGCAAGGAAAGGGTCGAGCTACGCCCCGATTCAAATTTCCTGATGATCGGGGAACGGACCAACGTCACCGGATCGCGGAAGTTTGCCCGCCTGATCAAGGAAGAGAAATACGACGAAGCCATATCGATCGCCGGCCAGCAGGTCGAAGGCGGCGCGAATATGATCGACGTCAACATGGACGAAGGGTTGCTGGACAGCGAAAAGGAGATGACTCATTTCGCCAACCTGATCTCTGACGACCCTGACGTCAACAAAGTCCCGGTGATGGTCGACAGTTCGAAATTCAGCGTGATCGAAGCGGGCTTGAAGTGTCTCGACGGCAAGGGAGTTGTCAACTCGATCAGCATGAAGGAAGGTGAAGCGAACTTCCTGGCCCAGGCCCGCCGGATTCGCCGTTATGGTGCCGCCGTGGTGGTGATGGCCTTCGACGAGCAGGGGCAGGCGACCACCTGTTCGGAAAAGGTCCGTATCTGTAAACGCGCCTATCAGATGTTGACCGAGCAGGCAGGCTTCCCGGCCGAAGATATCATTTTCGATGCCAACATCCTGACGGTTGGTACCGGGATGGAAGAGCATGCGAATTACGCAGTGGAGTTCATTGAAGCGATCCGTCAGATCAAGAAGGAATGTCCTGGAGCCAAGACTTCGGGTGGGGTCAGTAACGTTTCGTTCTCGTTCCGTGGCAACGATGTTGTCCGCGAAGCAATGAACGCGGCGTTTCTGTATCACGCGATTCAGGCGGGCCTCGACATGGGGATCGTCAACGCCGGACAACTGGCTGTCTATGATGAAGTCGACAAGGAACTCCTGGTCTATATCGAGGATGTCTTGTTGAATCGGCGCCCCGATGCGACCGAGCGGCTGATTACGTTCTCGGAGAAATTCAAAGCGGGTGGACGCGAAGCGGCCGACGCGCCGGGTGTCGAAGAATGGCGACTGGGCACGGTCGAAGATCGCCTGAAACATGCCTTGTTAAAGGGGATCACGGACTTCATCGACACGGACACGGAAGAGGCTCGCGTCAAGTATGGAAAGCCGCTGGAAGTGATCCAGGGACCGCTCATGGACGGGATGAACGTCGTCGGCAGCCTGTTCGGTGAAGGGAAGATGTTCCTGCCGCAGGTCGTCAAGAGTGCTCGAGTCATGAAGAAGGCCGTGGCCTACCTCGAACCGTTCATGGAAGCGGAAAAGGCGGCCAACAATGCTCAGAAGGAAGCACGTGGCGAAGTCGTAGAACAGGCGACGGCTCGCGATTCCTCTCGCGGCAGGATTGTCCTCGCGACAGTGAAGGGAGATGTTCACGATATCGGCAAGAATATCGTGGGGGTCGTGCTGCGCTGCAACAACTTCGACGTCATTGATCTGGGAGTCATGGTCAACTGCGACAAGATTCTTGAGGTGGCCAAGGCAGAGAAAGCAGACATTATTGGACTGAGCGGGTTGATCACCCCTTCGCTCGATGAGATGACTCACGTTGCCAAGGAAATGCAACGTCAGGGGTACTCCGTGCCACTGCTGATCGGTGGAGCAACCACCTCGGCCAAGCATACAGCGGTCAAGATCGCCCCGCATTTCGACCATCCGGTGGTGCATATCGTCGATGCGTCATTATCGGTGCCAGCGGTGGAAAGCCTGCTCGACCCGACTCGCAAAGCAGACTTCGTCACGAAGAACGCAGCAAACCAGTTGCGTGACCGATCGAACTACGAAGCAATGCAGTCGAATCGCAAACTGGTTCCGTATGCCGAAGCACGACAGCGGCGCTATGCGACGGATTGGCAGAAGATCCAGATCGATACGCCCGCGTTCGTCGGAACACGAGTCCTGGACAATTTCCCGCTGGCGGAACTGGTGCCATTCATTGACTGGTCACCATTCTTCCAGACTTGGGAACTGCGGGGAAAATATCCAAAGATCTTCGAAGATCCGACGGTCGGCGATCAGGCTCGCAAGGTCTTCGACGATGCACAGGCCTTATTGAAGCGGATTGTTGATGAGAAACTGCTGACGGCACGAGGAATCTATGGGTTCTGGCCGGCGGCGGCGGAAGGGGATGACATTGTCGTAACGATTCCCGACTCCAAAGCGACGGTACGATTCCCAATGCTTCGTCAGCAATGGGAACGACCGGGGCAAAGCGACTTCCGTTCCCTGGCGGATTACATCGCTCCGGTTGAATCTGGCCGGAAGGATTACCTGGGAGCGTTTGCCGTCACGACGGGTATTGGCTGCGATGAACTGGCTGACAAATTCCAGGACGAATTACACGACGACTATTCGTCAATCATGACCAAGGCAATTGCCGACCGTCTGGCTGAAGCGTTTGCCGAATACCTGCATCGACGGGTTCGTTCAGACTGGGGCTATGGATTGAACGAACAATTGTCGACCGATGAACTGATCGAAGAAAAGTATCGTGGAATTCGACCTGCTTACGGCTACCCCGCGTGCCCCGACCACACCGAAAAACCGAAACTGTTCGAACTGTTGAACGCCGAAGCTGTGACAGGAATCCGGTTGACGGAAAGCTTCGCCATGCATCCAGCGGCGAGTATCAGTGGGCTCTATTTCGCTCATCCAGATGCTCGCTACTTCAGTGTCGACAAGATCACACGCGATCAAGTCGAAGACTACGCCCGCCGCAAGGGGATGCCGCTGACTGAAATCGAACGCTGGCTGTCGCCAAATCTCGGTTACGACAACTGACGCGTGTTTGCACGTCAGACGCCAGGGAATCGTTATCGATTCCCTGACGTTGCCGGTTGCATATATGAAATAACCGCGATTATCCGGCATGCACGGGACGCAGCACCTGCACGTTGTCGACCCAAAGTGCGCAGGCGGTTTGCCGGTCGAGATCGATTCCCGTAACGAACCAGCGCCCACGGCGATTGCGGATTCTGCGAACCTTAATACGTCGCTCGATGGTCTCGAACAGGTAGATGTAGGAACGACCAGGTTCCAGAGGGGTATCATCCAATTTCATGGCTTGACCTCGTTTCGGAAGAAACTGAGGGCACGATTCTGGCAACGCTGATCGCAGCGTCGGCGGCCACCATGATGCGAGAGTTGGGCAGGAGCGGAATTCCAATCACTCCCGGCGCATCACCCATGTTCTGAACTTCGTCACGGCCTTTATCGTCAAAGCTCAATGGCCGACTGAAGCGGATCTGTTAAATCTTGCGACGGTACGTCATCCCGCATCATTCTGTCAGCAAATCCTGATCCTGCTGAAATCAATTGCGTGAATATCCCTGAATGAGCAGATTTGCTCCAGGGCCGTCACATTGGAACTCCCAAAGTTACGTTGCGCCTCCGAATCTTTTGAAAGGTTTCATCCAACCCCGTGCAGTATGCACAAAAAAGCGATGGCCCCGAATAGGAGCCATCGCGTTCGTTTCATTACGACCAGATTGAGCGTTCAGTTGATTCCCGGAACGGTCAACTGTGCTTCCAGAACCTGCTTGATCCGCTGTTTGGTGTCCAGCAGATGAGCCTTCGTGTAGTCATCCAGCTTGAGATCACCCTTGGCAAGAGCGGCATCAATCTTCTGGCTCAAGTCGCTCAACTGGACTCGTAACAGAACCCGGGCATCTTCAGGATATCCGATGCCGCTGGTGACAACAGACCCAATCTGCTTGAGTGCCGTCCGTTGAAGGTTGCGACGATAGCTGGGAATGTAGGAATTGCGGTTGCTGAATTCGCCAGCAGGCGGCGCATTGAGTTCCGTGAAAATTGCATCATTCAACAGCTTCAAGTGCTCTGCCATGGTGTAGGCATCTTCGTTGGCAGGGACTTTCACTTCCCCATCCTGCAGACGCGTCAGCGTCAACGAATTGAGCAATTGAGACAAGATCCGGTTCTGCATCTTGCTGACTGTGTCATGGATCGGGTAGTCGACTCGCATAGCTTCGGTCAGGCCCCAGTGCCGCCAGCGTGTAGCGGCGAGAGAATTCAGGAGCGCAGGATCATATTTCGGTGCTGCAAACGCCGTCTCTGACAACAGCTTCATGGCTGCCCGCTGCTGAGTCGCTTCCACAATCTTGAATGGGGTGCGTGCCTGGTTGTCTCCCTTGTGATCCCGATGGACATAAACCCCACCCGGCAGTCGCGAGGCAAAGTTTGCGGTTCGGTAGTACTCGCCGAACAGCAGACCAAACGCCTGGCGCGCTCGCTGGAATCCCTCGCCACTTTCAACGGAACGCTCCAGAATCTTTGGAATCAATGCATTCACAGCCGTCATCTGACGCTGGGCATAGACGACAGGGTCTTTTCCCAGATCAAACCGGTTGGACAACGGGTCTGGATCACCTGCTTCGGTGTCTTCATCGGTCGAGTAATCCAACCCTGACTCACCGCTGCGTGCGGCGATTTTTGCCAGCTCTGCATTTTCATCGCCAGCAACGACTTTGTAGCCATATTCAATCGCCCAGTAGTCGTATGGACCAATCGTCGTCGGATAGTAGGAACTTTGCTTGGCTCCCGCAGGATTAATGTTAACCGGCGTGTAATCCATGACGCTGGCCACTGTGGGTTCATTCGCCTTGGCGGCATCCTCAATTTCAGCCAGCGTTTTCCAGGCACTCGCCTTGAAGTTGTGTCGCAGGCCGAGCGTGTGCCCGACTTCGTGCATCACGACTTCTTTCAGAGCCTGATGCAGGAATTCCTCGGGCAATTCGCCTCGCTTTGACGTCAGTCCCTGCGCCATAAACGCTGCTGCGGCAAAACCCATCTGATGCTGCATCCCCGTCGACAGACGGCAATCGTCATGGCGTCCGCGATTTCCAGCAAGTAGTGGCAAAGAGTCGGCGGGTGTCAAATTGCTGTCACCCATCAGATTCGCAACCGCTGCCGGGGTGAAGTTTTCATATTCCTGCTTCCAGTGTCGCAGGAAGCTGGCATCGAAAATGATGTCGGCATCCAGAATCTGTCCGGTCAGCGGATTCGTTCGGGATGGTCCCATGGCGAAACCAACTTCAGCAGTGATCCAGCGGAACGTGTTGTAATTCACATCTTCCGGGTCCCAGGTATCGTCATCTCGCTGCTGGCGGGCCTCGATCGCGTTGTCAAACCCAAGCTTCTCGAACGCCTTGTTCCACTCTTCAATGCCCGCACGAATGATCGGTCTCAGATTCACCGGGACCGACTTTTCCATGTGAAAAATAATCGGATTCTTGGGTGGCGATAACTTTGCTGCGGGATCCAGTTTCTGAAGGTCCCACCGGTTGATGTAGCGTACGAAATTCTGATCGTCGCTGGTGTCCGTGAAGTCCTTCGTCACGGTCAGGAAGTAACCAACACGGTCATCAGCCTTGCGCGGCCGATATCCCGTCGTCGGCAACTGGCTGACGCTGTAGTGCACGGTCACAGGCATGCCGCGTGGATCAGGAACGCTGTCAGCATCGCTCATGCTGGTGTAAACGGCGTTAACATCAAATTCAATGTTTTGCTTGAATGCTTTGACGTTTCCAACGGTCGTACGGTCGAATGAAAAACTGGCCCCTAACATCCGGCCGATCTGTTCATCATCGCTCAAAAAGATTCGCGTCATGTCGACCAGAAATCCACCGTTGGTTTCTGTCAGAACCGGCAGGGCATACATGACGCTGTCGGCGTAGGCAACTCGAAGAGCACTGGCTTCCGGAGTCCCCGGTTTCGCTTTGAATTTCACATTTCGGCGAAGGACATGAATTTTGTCGCCGACTTTACGGAACGACCATAGAACTTCGTCGCCCCACATGATTCCACCGATCACCAACCCCTGGCTGACGCCACGGGCAATCGAGCTCAGCATCAGGTAGTCCTGACCGAGTTGCTGCTGCTTCAGGTCGACGAGAATCTGCTGATCCTTAAAGTAGGCCGTCCACAGCCCTTCGACTTTTTTCGTTCCGGTCGTCAGTTGCTCAAACTTCGATGGTGTTGCCGCTGGCTGCTGAGCAACGGCGGGAGCGGCTGCAGCGAGCAGTAACACCCATACAGCAAATCGACTTACGGTGAATTTCATGCGGTGGTTCCTGTGAAGCGATCGGACGTATCCCTGCGATCGAAGCGTGAGAAATCATTGATATGGGTCAATTCGCAATCAGGGCGATCCGGAAAACTTCTCCCAGACCACCCAGCATTAAGATTATTACACGAGAGTATGGCAAGTTGCACGTGATTCTCCAGAAAATCCAATTCTGGCATGCCAGTTGAACCCGTCAGAACGAGTTATCCTCCCGGTGATTCCGCCACTAACGATCCCAGCAGGCCAATGCACAAGGACATTTTGATGCGACGCTAGTTCTTGGCCTCTTGCGATTGTTTCCGTGAGAATCGCTGGGTGAGATTTTCCTGTCCGATATACAACGGTTCGGACTTCGAATTCATCTGCAACCATTTTGAGTATTGTGCGTTGATCGATTTGACTCGTTCACCGTTATCTGGATGTGACTGAAAAAAAGTCGCCCAAGACACGCCGGAGGTGGCGGACGTCTTTCCAACCTTTCTGGAAAACAGCTTTGCCATTTCTCGCGGGTCGTAGCCTGCAGCCAGCGACCAGGCAACTCCATCGTGATCAGCATCGCGTTCATCTTCCGGTCGAAACGGCTTCGCCCAAAGCTTCATCATCCCAGAGCCTGATTGCAGAAATTGATTCAGATTCTGTGGCGTCGCAAAAGACTTCTCCATGAGCTTCATTCGCTTGATGGGAAGTAACTGGTGACCGCGATCCAGATGCGACAACTCATGGCCTACAATCCCGATCAGTGCTGCTTCACTTCCCGCGGCATCCAGTAATCCCTCAAAGAAGATCAACGTTCCACCAGGACATGAACGAGCGTCGATTTTGGGGGAGCGCGCTACCATGACCTGTATCGTCGGGTAGCGACTCGCATGCTTCATATACGGCTTCAATGTTTCAACCAGGCTCGTCAGGTACTCAACATCACGCCCCGTCGAATCGACAGTGATTCCCGAGTCCTTGAATGACGCCAGGCCACTTTGCAGGATCTGCTTGCCCAGTTGTCGTTCCTCGTCGACTGTGACGACGATCTTTTCCAGCGCCTGTCGATCTGCGGCAGAGTCCTCAGCAAACACCTGATCAAACATTTTCGTCGGATCGGTAAAGGGCAGCTTAACTGGCTGAGCGGCCAGGTCACTCACCAGCAGTCCGTTCAAGTCCACCAGAATGAGAAGTCCGATGATTCTCACGATCAAAGGTCGACAAAAGATGCTCATAGAATGGCAACCGGTTTGGGAGCGTTCGATTGACCAGCACCTCTACTCGCACGAATGGTGCGTCAGATCTGCTTCTTCTTTTTCCGCGGTTTGGGCTCTTGAACAGCCCCATCTGGATCCGATGCGTTGCCCCATCGTGGAGCGATGAGAGTCTTGTTCCATGACTCCCACTTGTCTGCCAGCAATCGAACCTTTTCTGGCTCCGTTGCTGCAAGATTTCGAGATTCTGATGGATCTTCACGAAGGTTATAGAGTTCGGCATCAGCGACGGTCGCTTTCCCGGCAACCTTGCCCGATTTCACAAGCTTCCAGTCTCCGTCTCGAATTGCGAATCGGGATTGATTTCGCCAGTAAAGGGCATCGTGGGGAGGTGCCGCTTCGGTTGACGTCAATGCAGGGAGCAGATTCACGCCATCCAGTTTCCAATCGGACGATATCTCGATTCCCGCTGCCGCGAGCGCGGTCGGCAAGACATCGAGTTGAATCACAGGATGCACACACTTCTGGCCTGCAGGAAGCTTCGCTTTCCACTGAACAACGAACGGCACATGAATGCCCCCTTCCCAGGTTTCGCCTTTCTTGCCTCGCAGATTCCCGTTTCGAGATCCATTAACGTCCAATGGACCTCCATTATCGCTGAAAAAGAATATCAACGTATCGTCCTCCTGCCCTGTCGAACGAAGCGATTCCAGAACCACGCCAATGGCATCGTCCATCGACGACTGCATTGCGGCATATGTGCGACGCTTGGCGTCATCGATTTCAGCAAATTGTTCAAGCTTCGCTGCGGTTGCATGCAAGGGAGTGTGGACCGAATTAAACGGCAGATACAGAAACCACGGCGTTTGCCTGGACTTTGTGATAAACGCTGCTGCTTCTCGTCCAAATGCCGTCGTCAAATACTCCTCTTCTTTCACGACCTCTCCATTCCGATGAATGGCTGTCGCCCCCTTTTCATCGGGAACGGGTCGATAACCATGCTGCCCTCCGAGAAAACCAAAGAACTCGTCGAAACCACGGCTATTCGGAACCAGATCGTGGCGATGTCCCAGATGCCACTTCCCGACCATTCCGGTGACGTACCCGGCAGTCTTCAGTCGTTGCGGCATCGTCGTTTCACTCAGAGCCAGTCCCTGATCAATGTTTTTTGCAGAAGGGGGCCCCTGGGGATTTAACTCATTGCCAAATCGCTGCTGATACCGACCGGTCATCAGGCCAGACCGAGTCGGTGAACAGACGCAACCACTGACATACCCGTTTGTACAGACGACCCCATTTTTGGCGAGTGAATCAATATGCGGAGTGGGTATATCCTGGCAGCCATTGAATCCAACGTCTGCAAATCCCATATCGTCAGCGACGATGACCAGGATATTGGGTCGACGATTGTCCGCCGCCAGAGTGCCCCCTTCGCAGATAACCAGTAACACCAGCAATGGAAGCAGCCGATGAAGCGGATACAACTGATTCATTCATAATCCCTCCGTTGGACTGTTCAAAGCCAGTTCTGATAAATGGGCAGTCTCAAACAGCATTGTCTCACGGCGATGACTGCAGCTTCCGAGAATGTTCCAGAAACCATCCAGATCTCTCAAGTGTGGGAGGTGCAGGAATCGGAAGTTTTTCACCCGTCGTTTTCCAGATCGCCCAGCGGATCGCCAGGTCGACCGGAAAGTTGCCCACCCCCGCAGCGACCATTTTCTTCAATTCCTGAACCTGTTGCTCCGCTCGCAGTCGCCCCAGTGACAAGACGGAAGCACGGCGCACGTCGTCAAATTCGGGTGGAATCCCGGCAACATCTTTCACTCGTTCGAGCAACTTGTCAGCAAGCGATTTGTTCACCTCTCCCGCCTGAATAACACCCAGCGACCAGATAGCAGCGGCTCGTGAATTGACTCCAAACGTCTGGCTTTTGGGGATATATGTCTCCATCAAGGGAATTGCCTGACGGGTTTTGAGGATTCCAAGCAGTTCGAACAGGTGAGCCATCTGTCGATCGGTATGTTTCGGCATCGACGTGGTCGCCGCATCTTTTGTGATGCGTTCGGTGTAGGACTGCACTGATGCGGCTGTTTCCGGAAGGGCCAGTTTTCTCAGTGACCACGCCGCGGCCACCATGACTTCCGGGCGTTTGGACTCAATCAGTTCGATCAGTCGTCTGGAAATCTGCTTTTGATCCAGCGCGCCTAATAATATTGCAGCCTGCTCCTGCCCCCTCCAGTCGTCACCTGCCAGGATCGCGATCGTCGATGTAATGGTTTCCGTCTTGTGTTCTCCATTCTTCGCCATGGTGAACAATGCGTCACGAACGGTCACACGTAGCTCTGGATGCGGGTCATTAAGCTGCCGAGTAACTCGCGCGATTCGTTCAGGGGAAGGCAACTTGAGATACGATTCAATCCCGACGCGGCGGACGTTGGCATCATCGTTCTGCATCGCAGCATCGGCCACGCCAAGTACCAGCTTTGGATCATTCGCAAACAGTGAACGGAGTGCCATTGCCGCAATCGTTGGTTCGGAATCTGCAGCCATTTCTAACTGCAACTGCACCGCTCGCGATGACTGATGCTGGCTGATCAGCGAGACAGCGCAGAGTCGATCCGCAATCGAAGCCCCATTGCGACCACGAAGCTGGTCAGCCAGCGGTTCGTGTCCTTCCCGGACAACCTGCCCGGCAGATCGCGCCGCCGCCAGGCGGACATCCGCAGGAACATCGCCTGGAATCGCGAGTTTCAACAGTCCCTCGACCGAAGTGGAATCACGCGCAATTCCAAGCCCCTGGATTGCCAGGATCAATTCGCGACGTGGCGCGCTCGACGAGGCAATTCTATCTCGCCAGACAGGGCGAATCTCTTCAAAGTTCCAGGCAGCGAGTGCTGGTTCCACTAACTGCCGCAGATCTTTCCCATGCTTTTGTGAGGCTTCGAACAGGATCCGGGCCGATTCTCGATGATCAAATTCAATCAAAGCTCGTGCGGCAGCATAGCGTGCTGCAGGATGGACCTGGTCTTCGAGCACAACAGACTTTAGCTCGGGAATGGCAGCCATCACCGATTCGTAGCCAAATGCATGTGCCTGAATCAATGCTTCGGACGACATTCGCTTCAACTCAGATTCCGGTCGAGCAAGAGCCCTGCGCCAGAGCGTTACCAAAGTCGGATCAAAACTCCAATGGTTTGGCTGTGGCTTCTCGTCGGGTTCATAGTCCATCAGACGATCGACGGCGATTTCGTCAGCTCGCAGTTCATGTCCAGCTGCAATCAATGAAGCAGCAACGAGGACAAGGTTCACAACGTTTCGCATGGAAAACCCAGTCAACCTCTATTGAGGACGAGACAGTCGAATGGTTTGCACAACCAGCAAGATCAGGCTGGCGAACGACGCGACGCCGATAAACCACCAATGTCCGGGAATCAAGTCATAATCACGAAAGCCCGGGAATCGGATCACCGACAGCGTGGCCGCAATCGGATTAACGAGCAATGCCGCTTGAACCGTCTGGTGTCCAAATGGCGCGTCGCGCCCCAGCCATACCAACAGAGGCAACGTGCAAACCGCAATCAGAAACCCATACGCCGTTGCGATCGCCATCGCGGTCTGGCGAAACAAGCTGCCAATTGCCGCAGTGCTCAACGTGGCAAAGCCTGCAGTTGCCACCAGACACAAGACGACCCGTTCAATCTGCGCCCGCAGTCCAGGTTCGATGAAGATGATGACCACGTATCCAGGAAGTGTGGCGCAAAGCACCAGAGCCAGCGTCAGAAACACCGACAGTAACTTTCCCCAGACAATTCGGATCACCGACATCGGCGTCATCTGCAACATCACCCACCCGCCGGACTCACGCTCAGTACAAATCAACCCGGCAGCAAGACTCGGTGTAATCAGCACCAGTAGAGTGACCTGCAGAATGACCAGGATCCCGCCGATTGTACCGACATCCCAGGCCACCATTCTGGTCGTCGTCAGGATCGCCAACCCGAGTGCTATGACGGCACAGGCGGCGACCAGTCGCAACAGCCAGTGCAGCCGACCAAACTTCCTACAGCGAAACTCTTTGATCATCACAGGATTGACCAGCCAGCTCATCGATTGGGAACGTCGGCCGGGATCGATGATGAACAAGATCCGCCTCAAGAGCTGGACCCGCGAACTTTGATCTTCCACGACTTTGCCGCTGCTGCGTGACCGGTCAAACATCGAAAATCGCATTCGGTTCATGGTCCAGGCGGAGCTGACAACAGTGATCAGAATCGACAGAAACATGAAGCGAACGGAAACGCTTCCGGTCGATGCTGTGCCATGTGTGCCAATATCACCGGCACCCAGATACGGAAGAATCGCAGCCAGTGGTGAAAGACATCTCAGCCAGTCTGCGACGGCTTCAGCCAGGCCGCCACTCCCTACGAACAAGGCATGAGGCAGCAAGGTGACGAGTCCCAGCGTCAGGATCAAACCATATGCCCAGCGGATGGCGGCGTCGGTCGTTGACGCAGAACTGCTGACAAGCAGCGATAAGGCACACAACTCCAGTGATGTGAGGGCAAGAATCAGATAGCAGCCACCCAATCCTTCCCCAAGTGAGACTCCTCCCAAAGCGTAACAGGCTGCTGCTGATGGCAAGCTGATGAATAACATCAACAACGCCAGCCCAAACACGGCCAGCAGTTTCCCGGAATAAATCCGCCACAGTCCCAACGGAGTGTTCAGCAGCAAGGCCAGCGTGCCGCGATTGCGTTCACGAACCAGACTGGTCGCCGGAAAGACCGGCAGCAACAGGTGCAGCGCGACAAGCAGCCCCAGCATGAATAAGCGGAAGACCTCAACGGAACGGCTGCCGGACAGCGCCATCCGGGGCTCTGTCGGCCAGCGAACGGCAATTGTCAATGAGAACGCGAGTGATAAAAGAGCGAGCGCCGCGAATGTCCGTCGTTCACGCAATATCCCTACCAGTTCTCGCTGAATTATGGGATTAGCCATGTCGAACCCCATCGGCAGGGATTTTTCTGTCACCCGACGGAGCCGCATTGGCGAATGTCATAAACGCTTCTTCAAGGTCAGTCTGCAATTCGCGAAACTGGGTGACAGGTACGTGACTTCGGACCAGTTCACCCAGAAGTTGTCCAAGTGATTCCTCGGAAACTGCGGTTCGAAATCGCACGATAGCTTCCGTGGGAGCTTCAGTCACTTCGGCATCGGCCTCAAGATTTTTGCGAATGATTTCAGCAGCGAGCGAAATCTTACCGGCCCCCAGCAGTTGAGCCTCCATAGTACGGCGCTGGGAAATCTGATGACCAATCTGATCGACGGTGCCGAATGCTCGCAGGCAGCCATGTGTCAGGATGGCAACTGTATCACAGATGCGAGCCAGTTCCGGCAAGATGTGACTGGTAACGAGGACCGTCTTCCCGATGCGGGCCAGCTTCAGAATCAGTTCCCGCATTTCGATCCGCGCCTGCGGGTCCAGCCCGTTTGCCTGGTCGTCAAGTATTAGCACACGTGGATCATGTAACAGAGTTCGTGCAATTCCGACTCGCTGTGCCATCCCGTGGCTGAGACTTTCGACAAACTTGTCACGCATGTAGACGATTCCAGCAGTCTCCATGACTTCTTCAATTCGCGTGATACGCTGACGGCGGGGGATACCAAATGCCGCTCCGAAAAAGTCGAGATACTCGTGGACTCGCATGTTGTCGTACGATCCGAAGCGATCAGGCATATAACCGATCAGCCGTTTGATATCTCGAGCTTGAGTGACGCAATCCGCTCCTGCAATCGTCGCGGTACCGCTGGTCGGCCGCAGCAGGCCTGCCAGAATGCGGATGGCCGTCGTTTTACCGGCACCGTTGGGGCCAATCAAGCCGAGAACATGGCCAGCAGGAACCTGCAACGTCAACGAGTTCAGAGCGGTGAACTCGCCATACCGCTTGGTCAATTGTCGGATGTCGATGACAGGTTCAGCAGTCATAGCAGTTTCTTAAAAACGTGTTTTTCCAGATCGAGATCACTTATCCGGCGACGCGATTGTTCCCGAGATTTGCATTGAAACATCTTCAAACTGCCAGTAAGCAGCAGGATCCGAAGCGTTTGCATTCGTGAGCCCATCAATTCTTGGGGCATCGGAAGGACTTCCCACATCGACCCGCAACAGCAGTCGACCTTTGGCGTCGAGTTTCAACGCCTTGGGATCAGTAATTTCAAACTGCAGTGTTCCAACAGGAGTTTCCCAGACTTTCAGAGACTGACGGCGCTGGTCGATGAAGGTGGACAATTCCAACCTGTTCACCGGTCCATGAACTTTGAATGTGATTAATCCCGAATTCACATCCAGAGGCAGAGCGCCTGGTGGAACCTGAAATGCCAACCAGGACTTCATGGGGCCGGATCGCTCAAGAAACTTTCGAGTCCGTCGGTCATACAGGCCGACAGGACGAATTTCATCGGGGCCTTGAACCTCGCGTATCGTGAGAAGTGGAGCGGGAACTCGAATGGAACTCCCCGGAACAGGCTGATCCCAAGTGAGCGGAAGAGTGACGAGTGCGGAACCAATGGTTTGGGAGTCGTGAGCCAATGACGTTCCTGCCTCCCACGGTCTGGTCCAGACATACAGTCGTGGAGCAGCGAGAACCTTCATTTGAGACAGCATGCGTTGACGCCGCTGCTGTTCGTCTGAAAGTACGTGAGCCTCAAGGAATTGGTCGCCACTCAAAACAGAATCGGCACCTGCTGTAAAACTACCGTCAGATTTGAGGTTAACGCCGATCCGGCCATGTGGTGTCACGATCACGGCGTCTCCGGGTTCCAATTCTTGGGGAAGTACGATCCGCCCGGCAATTCCCTGCGAATCAAATCGTGTCACCGCTTCTACGGGATTTGAGACAATTCCACCGGTTTGAAACGGGACGATTCGCATTCCTGGTTTAGAGGGAAGGTTTTCCCATTTCCAACAATCAAGATCGCTCCAGACAATTCGGCGAGTAATTCCCTCCATTCCCGCCGTGTCAGGCAGCATCCAGCCCCCCTGTTGACCTGACAAGTCTGGATGTGTTTCATCCCGAAGTAGAACTCCAGCCATACCTGTGGTCCTGAAGTTATCATTTCCTGGGATCGGTTGGACAAATTGTACCATGGCGACTGAGGCAGGAATTGTCGCTCGGCTGCGCCACCCTGCGACCAGCAAAATCAGTGCAGAACAAATTGCCAGACATGGGATCACCAGTCCCATCCATTCCAAACGACCGTTCTTTGCAAATACCAGCGATCCCGCAATGATCAGAATCGTAAAGCCCGCCAGTGTCACCAGCACGAGTGACCGATTCGGTATTGAATTTCCGATTAACTGGCGAACGTGTTCCTCGGCTTGCTCTCGGGGAATTTGCGCGGCCTGACGCGGAATGAAGTAGTCGAGTGCCACTTGTGAAAGTGGGCCGCTGGGAACAAACGGCGTCTGAAAATTGGTACCGCCTGGTGCTCGGGGATCCGACGGTCGACGCGGGGTGACCCAGCCATCCCCTCCCAGCGTTGTTACCAGAATCTCCCCGTTTCCATAGGATTGGCGATATGCTGCCGGCCAGCCATTGACGGTATAAAGCACGTCCAGATCGTGCCCGAGTAAGCGTACCATCTCAACCGGTTGCTCGACTTCCCGGTGGAACGGCATAATGTCCGCCGACCCTGGCCCAGGTTCAACCCGAATCGACAGCAGATCAACGCGATCAACTTCTGTAACGTGATGTTCGTCACCCATGATGGCAGCCAGAGTCTCGGGCGAGACTTTGTCCGCCATGACCCACAGACGACCAC
>CAZSTW010000007.1:49945-98117 GCA_964609845.1 uncultured Planctomycetaceae bacterium
GACGACCACCGGCCGCAACCCAGCGGCGGACGGCACTGATGCCTGCGGAATCTGACCGAACCCGGTCACTCGCGATGATCAAATGATCCAGAGCATCCAGTAATTCTTCACTGGCAGGGATCAGGGCCTCACCCAGGATCGTAAAATTGAATTTCAGGCCACGATCTAATCGTGCCGTTAATGCCAACGTCGTCGAATCGACAGCGACTCCTTCGGCTTCGTGCGGTCCCCCACGATCCATGATAATCGCGGTCACAGGCTCATCGGCAGCGACACGGAATCCCTGATCAAACTGCATGGAACCGTATTCATTCGCAGCCATGGTCTCGACACCGCTGGTGCTACTCAAGACGATCGAACGCAGATCGAAGAATTTCTGATCCTTCTCGTGCAGTGCCGGCATTCGCACCGGATGCCACATCAGCACTTGCGAGTGCGCAGGCAGCCACACTCGCCGACCATACTGGAGCGTCGGATTCTGTTCGAAGTAAGTCGCGGCCAATACATCCACATCGCGGTCATTGGGATTTCGAAGACTGACCTTAATCATGCCCCACTTCTCGGGACGATAGAGCCCTGTTCCGCCTGTGGACAGGCTGAACTTTTCGATTTTTGAAACAGGCTCTGCGAAGTCCTGCGCACTCGCACTGCGCAAGACAATCACCCAAACAAGAAGCAGCAGAAAAGATTTGAAGATGTTCAACGCTATCGAACTCGATTGATCGAAAAGGTCAAATGGGAAATGTGGAAGCCCATGCTATCGCTTCCTCACTTCGCAGCCAATCCTGCGGCGCCGGGTACGACGGATTACTGAGGACCGTCAGCCAAATAGCGTGAGCAGCGGTTCGCCGGGACAGATCACCATCGGACGTGATTGCTGGTCCCGCAGTTCAAGATGCTGTGGAACGCCCAGCGCAGCGTAGACTGTTGCGACAAGGTCCATCGGTCGCACCGCATTGGACGCCGGATATGCAGCATAACGGTCAGAGGCTCCGTAGCATTGGCCTCCTCGAATCCCACCGCCAGCCAGAACCGAGGTGAAACAGCCGGGCCAGTGATCGCGACCATCGGCCCCCGCACCGGCGTCACTGTTGCGCTGTCCGATTCGTGGCGTTCGACCAAATTCGCCGGTCCAGATGACAAGCGTTTCGTCAAGTAGTCCACGGTCCTTCAAGTCATCCAGCAGTGCGGAAAACGCACGATCAGCAACAGGCATCAAGCGATCCTTCAAATCAATGAAATTCCGGGAATGGGTATCCCAGTAAACACTGACATTCTTGATTCCGTCATTCGGCCAGAAGACTGTCACGAGCGAAACGCCCCGTTCGATCAGGCGTCTTGCCTGCAGAACGGACTGGCCGTGAGAATTCATCCCATAACGTTCTCGCATTTCCGGGGACTCCTGCGTCAGATCAAACGCCCCCTTAGCTTCCGCAGAGTTCATCAGAGCAAATGCTCGTTCGTAGTGGCGCGCCATGTTCTGCATGGGAGCCAGATCCTTGCCGTGAGTCTCCAACATGGCCAGCAGAGATTTGCGAGAATCAATCCGCTCGCGAATAACACCATGAGGTGGATCGAAGTCCCCAACCCGGTAGTTGACGTCGTGGGGATTCGCGTCAATTGTCAATGGATCATAAACCGGACCTAGCCAGCCCGCGAACTGTCCGTGGCTCTCCTCGACGAAGCGAGGAACATCACCAGGAACTTTTGGCCGCATTGAGACAAACGGCGGGAGTGGCGGACGACCGTGTCCCAGACGCGACAGCACGCTGCCCATACTCGGCCAGTCCATCCTCAAATCGGATGTAGGCGGAGGTGGCTGACCGGTGAGCAGGAAATGGGTGGACGGCGTATGGTCAACGTTCGTGTGTGTCAGAGATCGAATGATCGCGAGTTGATCGGTTCGCTGAGCAAGCAACGGAAAATGTTCACAAATCTGGATGTCGGGAACTTTTGTTGAAATGGGCTGAAATTCACCCCGGATTTCCCGAGGCGCTTTCGGCTTCATGTCCCACGTGTCTTGATGTGCCGGGCCACCCCACATGAACAACAGAATACAGGACTTGGCGCGGCCAATCGTCGAAACCAACTGTTCCGCAGCTGAGTCTGATGCTGCACGGGCAGCATAGAAATGAGGGAGCGACAATCCCATGAATCCGGCGGTGCCAGCAAAGAGCAGGTTTCGACGTGATACGGATTTGTCGTTCCAGATATTCGACCGCCCGAACATTTCCATAACCTCCAATGTGTCTCCCGCCGTAATTCTCGGGTCAAAATGGAGTTCGGGTCAAGAACGAGGCTTCTGAAATTCCCCCGCGATGGACCTCGTCTCAACCGCCCCATTCCGACAAACCGAGCACAAAGCTGCAATTGGAGATCGATCTGCACACAAATTGTCTGGAGGGAAGATTCTACCCAGGCCGTTTCGTCGCAAAATCCGTTGTAACACCTAATCACGCACTTCTGCAACAACAAACCACAACACGTTTTTGGATATGACTTTGCATAAAAAATCACATCACAGACCACGAAATTCCTGAGTTCCAAGACCTGCACACCGTCACCCGAATTGGATATGATGATCCAGCATTGCCTGCCGTGGGCTGGGAATGCAAACTTTTACTTACTTTGACGCTTGATACCGAACAGCGGGGTCATGCGTTCACAGTAAAAGTTTCGCAACCTGCCTGGGTAAAGTGTCGATTCACCAGCCATTGGGCCAGAAGAATTTGATTTTCGACCTGCCGGGACGGCGGGTCAGACAGCGGTACGGGAGATCCATGGACGCGAATCCCCGCCATGACATTTGACCGGAACGTTGCTTTATGAGTTATCACCTGCTGACCGGTGCTACCGGTTTGCTCGGGAACTACTTGCTGCGAGACCTGTTGCTGGCAAATATTCCAGTGGCAGTTCTGGTCCGCTCGAACCGTCGGCAAACTGCTCGCCAACGTGTCGAAGCAGCGATGTGCGCGTGGGACGCCGAGATCGGACGCCCGATGCCACGCCCCGTCGTTCTGGAAGGCGACATTGCTCAGCCAGATCTTGGACTGGAACCACTGGCGGTTCGCTGGGTCGCGGAGTATTGCTCAACGTTGATTCACAACGCTGCCAGCCTGACGTTCCATTCGACGAGCGAAGATGGTGAGCCCTGGCGCTCGAACGTTGGTGGGGTCAAGAACGTTCTGGAGTTCTGCCGTAATACGGGGATTCGCAAGCTTCATCATGTTTCGACAGCGTACGTTGCTGGGCTTCGCCAGGGACGAGTTCTTGAAACAGAACTGGATGTCGGACAGGAGTTTTCGAACGACTACGAACGCAGCAAGCTCGAAGCGGAAATCCTCGTTCGGCAGGCCGATTTTCTTGATCCTCCGACATTTTTCCGCCCCGGAATTATCATCGGCGATTCGAAAACCGGGTTAACGACCACGTACCACGGTTACTACGCGGCTTTGCAACTTTCGCATACCATCGTGCGGGCGATCCCGATGGATGAAACGGGACTGGTGGGCGGTCAACGCGTGCGTCTCACTTTGAACGGGACCGAGACCAAACATCTGGTCCCTGTCGATTGGGTATCGGCCGTGATGGTTCACGTGATGACTCATCCGGAACTGCATTCAAAAACCTATCACCTGACCCCACAACATCCGGTCACAACCCGAATGATTCGCGATGTTCTCGAACAGGCGGCAGGATTTTATGGTGCGACGCTGGTCGGGGCGGGCGACCGTCCCGGTAATGCTTCCGAGGCCGAAGCACTCTTTTACGAACATATTCGAGTCTACAATTCCTATTGGAAAATGGACCCGATTTTTGACACGACCAATACCAATGCGGCTGCCCCTCATCTTCCGTGTCCACATATTGATCGCGACCTGCTGTACAAGTTGTCGAGAATTGTCATTGAAAGCGAATTTCCAGGGCCTTCGAAGCGTCCACTGGAACCGGAATTCGATGTCGAGTCACATCTCCAGTGCTTCACGGATCAAGTATTGGCCGACGACACTCAAGCCTCGGACGAGCGGTTGCTTGGGCTGGAAGTCTGCGGACATGGCGGTGGCCAGTGGCAACTGATTGTCCGTGGCAATCGGATCGTCGGGCTGGAAATTGGCAACCATGACGAACGCAAAGCGACCTGCAAACTCGACGTCGATACATTTGCGGCACTCGCTAAGGGGCAAACGACGTGGAGAGATGCCCTTCAGTCTGGGGCCGCAGAAATCAGCGGCAACGGACGCACTGTCGGACAGTATTCGGACCTGCTCGAACAGCTGGTTTCCGCTTCGGTCAGTTCACTCTGAAACTCGACCTGAAATTTCGGCAATGACGCTCACATGAAAATCATGTTGGAATTCGACGCCATCTCAAGGTTGCCGTTGGACCGGGTGTGGCTGTGTGCGCCGAAGGTGAAACCGGTATTTCTCGCCTCCCCTTTTCGCGTCTTACGGTCTGACAAAGTTTTCAGCCTCAATCGACCGGTCCGAGCAAGGTTGAATCGTGATCTTGATACAATCGCAAGAGAAATGCTCTGTTTTTCATGCACTTCCGCGACACGTGTCGCAAGCACCGCCACCGAAGCATACGGCTTCACATAAACCACCCCTCCAAAGGAAGATACAATCCGACTCACGACAAAACAAAGTGCCGCGATGGTTCCAGGACAATTGTGGTAATCGAGGTGATTTGTGACGCGTCGCACCCAGTCTGATCCCGTCTCGGTAGTCTACGTCGTTGGCTCAGGCCGCAGTGGTACGACGTTAATCGAAACGATCCTTGGCAGTCACCCTGGGTTGTACGGTGCTGGCGAATTGGCGCTGCTTTCGGTGAATGATTTCTTTCACCAAATCTATTGCGCCTGTCTGAAACGTGTTGATGAATGTCCGTTCTGGCTCGCTGTCATTGATAACTGGTTTCAGCGAACGGGGCTGAAAGACCTGAAAGAACACGATGAAATTCGCAGGAAATTTGAAGGCCCGCGAATACATGGCCTTTCCCGACTGATGCGCGAGAAACTTGTCCGATCAAGAAGATTTTCTGAGTACGCACGGCAGACGACAGAACTTTATCGTGCAATTCGAGAAATCACGGGACGCGAAACGATCGTTGACTCCAGCGCCATCCCGATGCGCGCGTTGTCGCTTTCGATGATGCCAGAAATTGATTTGCGACTGATTCATGTCGTCAGAGATGCCCGGGGAGTTGCCTGCTCTCTCAAAAAGGAAATGAAAGCCGATCCAAAAGCGGGGATCGGATCTTCCGAATCTCCGCGCCCCGTCTGGAGATCTTCCATCACATGGCTCGCCTACAATTTGCTGGCAAGCTGGGTGTGTCGGCAGTTGCCGGCAATCAAGACGCATTTTTGTCGGTACGAAGATCTGGCGTTCAACAGCGAACCGGCTTTACGAAAAATCGGCGAGTTCCTGCACTGCGATTTCACAGAAATCATCCAGCAGATTCAATCCGGCAGAACACTTAAAGTCGGTTGTACGTTCGCAGGAAATCGGATGCGAATGCAGGGTGACGTTCGTGTCCGCCTCGATAGCGATTGGACCCAGATGCTGTCGCCCAAAGAAAAGCAGACTGTTTTACGTATGTGCGGCTGGTTGATGCGTCAGTACGGATATCAATCGCAATCTACGCGCATCAGTCTCTCATACCCCGTGATGAAATCAGCAGTGTCAGCACACGATGCTGTACATCGGTAATACAACGGGTGTCAGCCAACGATCTATGACGGGCGATCTCGGACGCTGCTTCAGACTGTTGTCCTGGTCCAGACTATGATCACGGTCTGGCAGGGACGGAAAGCCAGTGGTTCAGATCGCGCTGAAGGATGCTCCCCAGCAACTGCACATCCTCCCGAAATACGCCGGCAAGCTCGGACGCGAATTCGGTTGAAAGTTGGGAACGACGATTCTTTTGCGAATTGAATTGACGACTCCACTCCAGAAACCTGTACGCCATGCGACCCATGAACGAACCGTGCAGATAGTAATCTCGTTTCAGGCGATTTCGGGGGCCATCGAGAAATCGCGGTGGCGACTGCAGGAACCGTCCAATCAATCCGTTTCGGTGAGACTTGCGTTCATTGACACGCGGAAAGCTCGTCCTGCCATCTGATGCGAGACCTAGAAACGCGAGCACCGCTTCGTACACTTTCTGGGGAGATTGCTCAAGGTCATCAAAAACAACAACCATTCGCTGCTCGGCAGGCACCTGTGCAGCAAGTCGTGCAATCTGCTCCCCCAGAGAACAAACGGCAGCGTATTGCAAGAGCTTGGGTTCTTTACAGAGTTTGGGGATTCGTTCCCCATGACGCCGCTGTTCCTGAAGTCGCCATGCAACCGTACAGTCGGGCTCGTCTTCAAAAAACGTGTACAGGAATTGTGAATGCAGTGACGGATACATTTGCAGAGGATCACGAACCATTGCCAGAAACTTCGCAGAAGGATCGAAGTCCAGGATTTTCTTCACTGCGACGGATGAATACAGATAGAAAACGGAGGCTTCGCCCGAGACGCGAAATTGCGGTCCGCAATCGGTAAATAATTGATGGTATTCCACCGGCGATTGGATGGAACTCAATCCACGAAAATCGGACGCGAAATATTCCGGTTCTTTGAGCCGTGGCATAAAGATCGCGGGGTGGGTGCGAAGGTATTCGTACAGCGACGATGTCCCGCACTTGGGCGCACCGAGTATGTAGAAATTGTGCGCAGCCATTGAACCCTCTGCCACGGATAGCGTACTTCCGACACGGACGATACCGTCCACGTGGAATCCCGTCAAATTGGGACATCACGAACCGCGACTTGGGTCCGTTGTTCGAGGGGAATTCCACCAGGGACGATAGAACAAAAGCAATCCAGCACAAATCATCAGAGTGCGGATCATGTTCATGTCGCTGTACCAGAACCATGACATCGACGATGTTGCAACACAGCCATAAAGCAGCCTCGCTGAAAACAATCGCCGCTCATTTTGTATTTCGCAAAAGGCGATGAAGGAACCGCAGAAAAACAGTACCGGAATCACCCCCCAGATCCCAAAGTTGCGATAGGGTACGACGACCGGATGCATCCCTCCAAACGAGATCAGACATCGGTACCATTGGGCGGGATTCGCGGGGCCGTCGAGCGGCCTGACATAATTCAGACGTTTTGCAATTGGACTCGGAGGGAGCGAAAGGAAGTAATCGAGATAGCTTCTTCCGTATAGGTACTCAACGTTGCCGTAATAGCATTCTGTGGCCAAACCCAGGTTGTTGAGACTAACGGCAGTCCACGTATTCCGCGTCAGGTACTTGACGGCAACGCTTCGCGTGTCGGGGTCATCAAACTCAGAGACGTTCGCGATATTCCGCAACGTTCCAAGTCCTGCGAACACAACGATACAGATAGCCAGGGGCACCGCAAGCATCGCCGCTCGCCGCTGACGACTTCGGAGAAGCCCGCTTCCAGTCACCCCCTCTTCCACCACGGGATTGGTGATAAAAAGCATTGCCATGCCAACGACAAGGCCTGCACATTCGCGATCTCCGCGTAGAAACTGGAGCACAACGATAATGTATGACACAGTTGCAGAGTACCCCAGAACCTTCCACAAACGACGGCGCCCCGGTAGTTCTCGCTCGAAGTCTAGATACAACAGGATCAGGATCATATACGAAATCATCCAGCTACCATTGAGCTTTGCCCCTGATCTGATGGCGTATGGCTCCTCAAAAATCGTTTTTGCCGGAGAATGCAATGCCGACAAATAGATTGAGACACCTAGCAGAATTGCTGTCACGGGCAGTGAAAAGGTGCGTGAAAGATCGGTTATCCCTTTCGTCTCTGAAACCCGTGCGGGGAATCTGCAATAGAACCAGTTCGTCGCTTCAATTCCTGTCAACAGGCCACACAGGCCCACGATCGCCATGACCAGCATGACGTTGATCAATTCAGGAATCAGGCACAGCGGCTGGACATTGGCGGACCTGGTCCAAATGAACTCTGCATCAAACAAGTACCCCAACGTCGCGGTAAATGGCAACGAATAGAGCACGATAAAAAAACGGGACATCAGTGACAACTTCACCACATGCAGCGAGACGATGCTCATCGCAACCAGGACTGCCAGGATGACAACGGTCAATTCCAGCGGAGGAAAGATCCCACTGGAAAATGCTGCCGCATGGAGCGAGCCAAGCAACACCCAGGCCAAGCTTCGCCGTGCAGGCTTTGTGGGATTCGAATTCATTATCGAAATCTTTCACTGGACGTCGAAGGATCTCGATTTGTCCATGCAGATACAGCAGGAGTCAAACTTGTGAGTGTCCGAGTGACCAACCCCGAAAAGTTTAGTCTGCGACCTATCCAGTGTCGACATTCAGCGTTAAGTGGCCCGGACTTGAAGGCTGTCGGTCGCGGGTCGTCACTCAAACTCACTCGGAACTTGCAGTGGTACTTCGGTTGGCACGACAGCCTCCAGACGGACACAGCCAGCCTGGTGCTTAGTGCTGCAAGTGAATTCTTAGTGACGACCGGAAAAATCAGAAAAATCCCACCACACCGGTTCGGTTGGCGAAGAAGTTGAAGTACCGCTGGCAAATCGGCATTACAACAAGGTATGTTGATGGAGGATCCGCAGGTTGTTTCGGCGGAGCGACAGTCTTCCTTTGTGTCCGTGGAGTTTGAAATGGTACCGCCACGTGCGATCTGTCGATTTGTGCCGTGGCCGTTTGCCGCTGCAATCTGCAGTCTTTTTTTTCTATCATCCATCTCTTGCTCATCGAATGCGACATCGTCTCGGGCTGACGCCGTTGCCGCAGATTCCGAATTCAACGTTCCGGATGGAACGCCAAACGAAATTATTGCGTTTGTCGAAAACCTCAAAAAGCGAAAGCCAAAGTTCAAAAACAACGACGAGGCCATGGCGTTTGCCGTGAATGCTCAGAAGGCATTCATTTCAGCGGGTGAAAAGATTCTCCAACAGGAAACCAGTCCTGAAATTGCCGCAAACGCTGCGAAAATGAAAATGTCAGCCATGTTCATGCTGGCCGAAGGACAGATCGAGGATTTTTCGAAACAGCTCATCGGAGAAGTTACGAAGCTGAAACAGGACAAACGACCCTCGGTTGCCCAACTCGGTGAAATGTTATGGCGTCCGGCTCAGGTCATGAGTGCGCCGGCGATGACTGACACGGAACGTGAAAAGCTGACTGAGGATCTTTTCGCCGATCTCCCCAAGGCAAAGTACTCACAGGAATCCGTTGGCGCCGTTGTCCAACTTGCAAACACGCTGGGATCTTCGGGCAAACCGGAGGAAGGGGGAGCAATCTACGAGCGGTTAGCAAAAATTGCGGCCGAATCCAAGGACGCGAATTTCCGCTCCAATGCCGAGGTTTTTCAGGCGACAGCTCGCCGAATCCAGCTTCCCGGAAACAAGTTTGTACTCAGCGGAAAAATGTTGACAGGTGAAGAGATCAACTGGGACTCGTACCGAGGCAAGGTCGTTCTGATTGATTATTGGGCGACGTGGTGCGGCCCCTGTCTGCAGGAACTTCCGAACGTCAAGAAGAACTACGAAAAGTATCACGACAAAGGATTTGACGTGATTGGGATCAGTCTTGATGAATCGCGATCAAAGCTGCAGGCGTTCGTGGATCAGCAAAAGATCGCCTGGCCTCAGATGTTTGATGATTCCAGAGACATGGGCTGGGCACATCCGATGGCCAGGTATTATGGGATCAGTTCTGTACCAACTGCGATCCTGGTCGACAAGGACGGCAATGTCGTGTCAATGTCCGCGCGAGGTGGAGAATTGTCCGCATTACTGGAAAAACTGCTCGGCAAAGCGAATTAATGTGGCGATGATGACGAATGACCAAAGGCACTTGGCTGTGATGACGGGAGATTGTGATGGGTCGCTGGATTGCCTTAATTGCCCTCTGTTCCGTAACAACTTCCGCGTGGTCGGCTGACGATCCCGTCCCCAGTGCCGTCAGTCCGGAAAATGCTGTCAAACCCGGACATTCGCTCCACGGCGAGGCATTCGATGAAGGACCGCGGCGCGCCGCATATCTGATGGGAACGACCGGTAAGGTTTCACTCACCATCACTACGAAAGATCCTCAGGCTCAGGCCTTTTTCAATCAGGGTGTCGGGCAACTTCACGGCTTCTGGTACTTTGAAGCGGAACGTTCGTTCCGCCAGGCCGCACTTCTCGATCATGATTGCGCGATGGCCTACTGGGGGATGACGCTCGCCAACGTCAATAACGATAAACGAGCAAAGTCCTTTATTGCCGAGGCTGTAAAACGAAAAGGTCCTGTCAGCGAGAGAGAAAAAATCTACATCGATGCTCTGGAAGCCTGGTACAAGGCCGACATTGGAGACGAGAAGAAGCGAAAAGCACGAATCCAGAACTATGTCTCAGCGCTGGAGAATCTGATCCATAAGTTCCCGGAAGATGTGGAAGGTCGAGCATTACTGAGCCTGACGCTCTGGCAGGGGCGCTCCGAATTGTCGATCCCCAGCTACTTTGCTATTGATGCCTTGATGAACAGCGTTCTTGCTGCCAACCCGCTTCACCCGGTCCATCATTATCGCGTTCACCTGTGGGATAACGACAAGGCGAAGCAGGCCGTGAATTCGGCAGAGAAATGTGGACTGTCAGCCCCCGGCATTGCACATATGTGGCATATGTCAGGACACACCTATTCTGATCTGAAGCAGTACTTCGACGCTGCGTGGCATCAGGAAGCATCGGCTCGAACCGACCATGCCTACATGATGCGCGATGTCATCTTCCCGGATGCCATTCACAACTTCGCCCACAACAATGAATGGCTTGTCCGCAACATGCAATATCTGGGGCGAGCCCATGATGCCGTTGCCCTGTCGCGCAATACCATTGAACTCCCACGTCATCCCCGAATGAACAACCTTCCCGGTGGCAAGAGTGCCCACTTTGGTCGGTTACGACTGTACGAGAGCTACTCTCGGTTTGAAATGTGGGATGCGCTGATTGCCGATGCCAGGACGCAATATCTGGGGCCTGTTGAAGAGCACGCAGAGCTCGTCAAACGGAAGCGATTGCTGGGACGAGCCTTCTTCCGCAAGGGAGACGTCGAAGCCGGAAAATCACAACTGGCGTCACTCGAAAACCGGTTGAAGTGTGCCAAACAGGAAACAGCTTCTGCCGTCGATTTCGCTGTCGCCAAAGCTCGTTTCGAAGGAAAAGACGCCAAGGGAGTCGAAGCGGCCGAGAATCAAGCCAAGCAACCCACCAATGAAAAGATCCGCGTCCTGGAACGGGCAATCGATGAGCTTCAAGGCTACGTCCTGCTTGCCGAAAACAAGCCTGCCGAGGCCTTGGACAGGCTCAAAAAGGCGACGGGTTTACCCGACGACTACCTCGCTGAAATCGAATTTCTTGCGGGCAAAAAGGACGAAGCTCTCAAGACCCTGCAGAATCTCGTCAATAATGCAAAGAACGAGGCAGTGCCCTTGGCAGCTCTGATTCAAATGCAGTGGAAGCAGGGTAAGAAAGAGGAAGCCAAACAGACATTTGAAAAGCTGCGCGAAATTTCGGGTTCGATCGACCTGGATGTCGCTCCGTTCTCGCGATTGACTCCAATCGCGATGGAACTGGGATTCGGCGCGGACTGGCGAAAGCCGAAACCGGTCGCGGCCAATGCTGCCGAACTACCAGACCTGGCGTCACTCGGCCCAATCCACTGGAGCCCCTCTTCCGCGAAAGAATGGTCGTTGCCCGATGCCGAGGGAAAAGTGCACACCCTGGCTTCTTACCGAGGTCGCCCTGTTGTTGTGATTTTCTATCTGGGCTATGGATGTCTGCATTGCATTCAGCAGTTACAGACGTTCGCACCGAAAGTGGCCGAATTTGAAAAGGCAGGAATCTCGCTGATCGCCGTCAGCACAGATAACCTTGAGGACCTGAAGAAATCTCACGAACGCTACAAGAAGGACGGGGTCTTCCCGTTCCCACTGGTTTCCGACGATGGACTGGTGGCGTTCAAACAGTATCAAGCGTTTGATGATTTTGAAAAAGTACCACTGCACGGAACCTTCTTGATCGACGGCGAAGGCAGACTTCGCTGGCATGATATCGGTGCGGAACCATTCATGGACGCGAATTTTGTGCTGAAGGAATCACGACGACTGCTGTTCCCCAACCAGATCGAAGAAGTTGCAGAACCTGTTCCGCTCGATGACGATCGCCCTGTTGACGCGCTGACTCCGCTCAATTCGTTCCCGGCGCCAAAAGTCACTCCTCCCCCCTCAACTCCGATGGTCACGCCGACAGCAAATCCTCCAAAGCCGAATGTCGCAGGGGACTGAATTCGCCTGAATCAAGCAGAAGAAAGAGTTCCTCCGTCGGCCTTTTGACGGGCTGGGAAGTCCTGCACCGAACGCTGTCAAATAAAAGCGTGTCACGATTTCCTCAAGCGCCATGGGACTTCCAGTCCGTAGCGATCCATGATCAGCGGGTCAGACAAAATTCGCTCGGTTAAACCATCTGCTTGAACTTTTCCAGACTCCAGGACTATCACTCGCGAACAGAGTTCGATCACAAAATCGAGATCATGAGTCGCGACCACCAACGTTCCCTGGAAGGCCTGCAGGATCTGCAGCAACTGACGCCGAGCTCGTGGATCGAGATTGCTCGTTGGTTCATCCAGAACCAGAATCGTCGGCTGGCACGCCAGAATTCCTGCCAGACAGACTCGTTTTCGTTCGCCCGTACTCAATTCAGAAGGGTTTCGAGTCGAGCAATCCGCCATTCCGACTGCAGCCAGGCTCGCCTCAACTCGGGACAGGACTTCTTCACGACTCAGGCCGAGGTTCAACGGCCCGAAAGCAACATCATCGCGGACTGTGGGGCAAAACAACTGGTCGTCCGGGTCCTGAAACAGAAATCCGACCTGTCGACGAACGTCGCGTAGTCGCTGCCGAGTCACTCCATGACCTTGCACAAAAACCTGGACGCGATCATCAGACGTGATTGACGGTGCGGGGAGTAACCCGTTCAGGTGCATCAACAGGGTCGACTTCCCTGCACCACTGGGCCCAACGACTGCGATGCGTTCTCCAATAGGAATGGAACAGGTAATTTCCCCCAACGCAATTCGCCCATTGGGATACTGAAACGTGAGGCGGCGAAGTTCGATCGCAACGGGTTCGGTGTTCGCCATTTAAGACCACATCACTTTCAAGTGAGCCCTTGCAGAAACTCTGCAGCTATTCATCAAATTCCAGAAACCGCACGGAACCGTCCCACCCACGCGCCAGCATCGCCCGGTGAGTCCTTTCGGCACGCTCCATCGCGCGCAGTAACAAGAGACCGATCATCTGGGAGTTTGTCGTCCATGTTCTCCACCAGGTGGCGCTACCAAAGTCACGTGCGGCCCGTGCATTTTGCAGCCGATGAAGTTCGTCCCACAAAATGAATGTGTAACGATACATGAATCCCAGCATTGCTATCAGAACAGCAGGACACCGCCAGCGACGAAGCGTTGTCAGCAGCTCTCGAAACGGAAGGACATGGATCAGCCAGAGTCCCGCCAGAAACGAAACTGTGCATCTCAGCCAGAGCGAAATCGTCCAGGACCACGCGGCGCCATCGGACCGAACCGCAGGGGCCGACAGCCCAAACACGAGTAACAGTGGCAGAAAGAGCGCGAGTCGCCGGAGCAAATACCCTGTCGTAACCCCCGCGATACTTAGCCCGATGTAGATCACCCCGATCAAGAGACCGTGCGCCGGCCAGTTTTCCAGCGGGATCAATCCCGCGGCGAGAATCATCGCCAGCGCCATGAGCAGCTTAAGACCACCCGGAAACGGCTGAAACAGCGATGGCTTGCTGCCCCGCGCGTCAACCTCCATGTGAACCATCCGCAGCGACAATCGATGAGGCTGTTCGTCGAGTTACCCCAGCAAGAACTGCGGCACCAGCGAAAACGATCAGCGTCCCCAGGATACCCGCGACCGACACGGACAATTGCGGCCAGCGTGCCAAGAATGGAATCGCATAATCATCGAGAACCAGAGGAGGACGATCGACTTCCAATACGGATAGACCAACTTGTTCGGAAACGGCATCCAATCCGTCGGGAAGTTCTGACTTGAACGGAGCCAGAATCGCTGCCACTGCGAGTGCAACAACAACGCCGCCCCCCATAAAACCACCGACGCGGCCAACGTGCCCGACTTTTCCTAACTCGGGAACCAAATCAGGGCGACGTCCCAGCACGTAGGCCAAAACTCCACCTGTGATCAATGCTTCACCAACCCCAATCAGTGCATGATACAGCACCATTAACATTAAGATTCCCCGTGGGTCAAATCCGGTCGAATGCGACGACAGTTGAAATTCAACACAAAACAGCGTCGCTGCAGCAAGGACTGACAGCCAGGCCGCTACCACAGCAGCGACGACAGTCGCAGCAGGATTTGAACCGAGGGTTCGCCGGATTGTGGAATAGACTGCGTAGCCTCCCCAGGCCCCTACAACCCCCATATTGAGGATATTCGCCCCCAATGACATCAATCCGCCGTCGCTGAAAAGCACCGCCTGAACGATAAGCACCATGCTAATGGCCAGGCATCCAGCCCAAGGGCCCAGTATGACCGCAGCAAGGACTCCGCCAAGCAGATGTCCCGAGACTGGCAGGCCCAGCAGAGGGAAATTGACCATCTGTCCAGCAAAAATCAGTGCTGCGAGCATTCCTGTCAGCGGAACGGCTCGATCTTCGAGATCGAACCTCAATCTGCGTAGGGAGTAAGAGACTGCCCCCAGACTGATGGCACCTGCGATCAGGCACACTTCCGGCCCCAGAATTCCATCACGAATATGCATGAACTGCATCAACCTCAACGAGTTTCTGTTCTAACGGGTCAGGTTCGATTGGAAAGTCTGTCGGCAGAACCCGTCATTCGCAAGCGTTCCCGAAACGGACAGGAGACAATTGGGCGAAATGAGAATATTTCGAGATGTTTGGATCAGAATTTCGAACTCACGAAAGCCAGACTCATGCGGGCTGCTTGCAAAAGCGAAACTCGACCTGTAAAAAAGTCGCTTCGCCTTTGAAGATCAACTGTGTCCTTCGTCAATTGCCCGCCACGTTTGCCAAAAGCTGGTGTGCTTCAACTTGTTCAGACTGATCGGGAGTGTGGTGGATGGCCAGCAAACCGGTGCCAAAGAAACCCGCAAAGCCAACCTCAGCACCGAGTTCGGCCAAACCGGCCGCGTCTTCGGCAGCAAAAGTCGTGGCGAGTTCAGAGGCTGAAGTTGCCAGACTTGATCAAGAAATCGTCAAACTGATCAATCGCCGTGCTGCCGCAACACTGAAATTGATCGAAGCGGCTCCTGACCGTAAATCGATCATCTATGATCCTCGTAACGACGACGATCTGTACGCCAAACTGGAAGCGGAAAATCAGGGTCCCTTGCCTGGCCGAACGATTCGCGGCGTATTCCGGCACATCCTGAGTGCGGTGCGTAACCAGTCACGCGTTCAACGAGTTGCGTATCTGGGCCCGGCCTTCAGCTTTTCGCATATGGCGGCAATCGAACGGTTTGGCGAATCAGCGGACCTGATTCCCGTCAACACGATTCCTGCGGTCTTTGAAGAAGTAAATCGTGGGCATGCTGATTTCGGCGTTGTCCCGATCGAAAACAGTACCGATGGTCGAATCATCGACACATTGGACATGTTTACTCGTTTGCCACTCAGGATTTGTGGAGAAATCCAGCTCGCAATCCATCACAACTTGTTGGGCCGCGTTGCCCGCGGAGAGATCAACGAAGTCTATAGCAAGCCACAAGCACTGTCGCAGTGCCGTGACTGGCTGAGTCGTAACATGCCCCAGGCTCGATTGATCGAAGTCACCAGCACGTCGACAGCTGCTCAACTGGCTCGAGATAAACCAGGAGCTGCTGCGGTCGCGGGTAAACAGGCTGCCGTTGAATACGGGCTGCAGGTCCTGGCAGAGAATATTGAAGATAACAAAAGCAATGTGACCCGATTCGCAATGATCGGTGATCGCCCCGCGTTGCCAACGGGACGTGATCGTACGTCCGTTCTGCTGCAGATCCCGCACAAGCCCGGCTCATTGTCGGACGCATTGTCGATCTTCAAGCAGGCCAAGCTCAACCTGACCTGGATCGAATCCTTCCCGCTACGTGGGCCTGAGACCGGTTACATCTTCTTCTTGGACTGTGAAGGTCACATGAAGGACAGCAAGGTGAAACGAGCCTTGGAAGACTTGTCCAAGATTGCAGTCCGAATGGAAGTTCTCGGTTCCTATCCGAAAAGTGATCCGGTCGAGTAAAGTAGCGTTCAGCAATCGATTAAATCGTGAGTCACTCGTCGGGGGACTCGGCAAAGTACTGTCAGTTATTTTTAGGAAGAGTCATGCGGCGAAAGTTTGTGGCGGGCAACTGGAAGCTGAACACTACGCTGGAGTCAGCTCAATCGCTGGCACGCGAAGTGGCATCGGCGGTAGCGGCCTCAAGCCCCAGTGTCGACGTCGCCGTCTGCCCTCCTTTTCCGTACCTGTATCCTGTCAAGCAGGTACTGGCAGGAAGCCCGGTTGAGTTGGGTGGTCAGAATGCCTATCACGAGAAATCAGGGGCATTTACTGGCGAAACATCGCTGGAAATGCTGCTGGACGTTGGCTGCCAGTGGGTGATCCTCGGACATAGCGAGCGCCGACAATTCTTCGGCGAGACAGATGCTTCGATCAACCGCAAGATTGCAGCAGCAATTGATCGTGGTATCGGAGTGATTTTCTGCATTGGCGAAATGCTGGAAGATCGTCAGTCAGGGAAAACCGAATCTGTGTTGACGACCCAGCTTCAAGGGGGATTGGCCGGATTTACGTCAGCACAAGTTGCCAAGCTGGTGATTGCGTACGAACCGGTCTGGGCCATCGGAACCGGTGTCACAGCATCACCAGACCAGGCGGAATCGGCTCACGCATTCATCCGTAACTGGCTGGCTTCTCGATTCGATGCTCAACTGGCCGCTAGCCTCCGGATTCAATACGGTGGCAGCGTAAAACCTGAAAACGCGAAAGAGATCCTCTCGAAGCCCAATGTCGATGGCGCACTGGTGGGTGGAGCGAGCCTGAAGAGCGACCAGTTTCTTGGAATCATCAACGCTGCAGCCGAGCTGGCTCGCTAGTGTCTTAAATTTATTGCCCGAATGAGTTGGTCGTGAGGATGGAGCCTACGCTCATCGCGACGAGGAATACAGGGAATCGTTCAGTATGATTTACGTCACCTATCTCTTGATGCTGTTGCAAATGTTTGTGGGCGTGATCCTGATTGCAGTAATCCTGCTGCAACGAGGACGCGGGGGAGGCTTGGCCGGCGCCTTTGGCGGAATGGGCGGACAAAGCGCATTCGGAACAAAAGCCGGTGACTTGTTCACTCGAATCACCATCGTTCTCGCGACTGTATGGATTGTACTTAGCGGCATTTGCGTTCTTGCAACCAGCAGTGCTCGCCCAGACAAATCGACGTTCACGAATGACTCTCCTGTCGTTACAAAAGCGGGCGAAGAAGGGGACGATAAAAAGGATGATGCTACAGGTGGTGAAAAGAAACCCGGCAATGATTCGAAGGACGAAGCGCTCCCCATGCCTTCTGATCCACCGAAAACCGACGATCAGAAATCCGAAAAGCCCGAGTTGAAGCCTGAAGGCGAAAAGAAAGACGGCGAAAAGAAAGAAGAGTCGAAGGAAGAGACGAAAGATCCTGCTGAGAAACCAGCAGAAAAGCCGGCGGAAAAGGCTGAAGATTCCGCCAAGAAACCTGAAGAGCCCAAGAAGCCTGAAGGAGAAGCTGCCAAGGAATCTGAGAAAAAGTAGCCGACCCAGATTGGCTACTCGACCGTCCCAAGACGGGAACTGTGGTCTTTCGAATTCCATGCGATTCCTGAGCGAGGCACGCCGTGCTGTTGAGCATGACTGGATTTGGCGAGGCGCGTGAGCGTCTGGATGAAGTGTTGTGCCGGGTCGAGTTGCGCAGCGTTAACAATCGGCATTTCAAGTTATCGCTACGCTGCCCCGATGGCTTCCTTCAATTTGAATCTGAAATTGAGCATGTCCTGCGCGAAACAATCTCGCGCGGAAGCGTGTCGCTGGCGATTCGGTTTGATCGAACATCAAATTCCAGTGCTCCGCGAATCAACCCCGAAGCGATCGCTGATTACTGGACACAGATCAACGCAATCTGCAGTCAGTTGGCGGTAGCCCCACCGGAAATCGGGAAGCTTTTAACTCTTCCCGGGGTGATGGACGATGGCGCGTTCGATGCAGCAACCGCTCAGGAAATGTGGCCGGTCGTAGCTCGAACAGTCCGAGCCGCTGCTGTTCACATGGGCGACTTCCGACGGAGAGAAGGGGAGTCAATGGCGGCCGAGCTGCGCTCACAATGCCATTCGATTGCTTCGCACGTTGACCTTATCGCCACAATGGCTCCGCAAGTCATTCACGAATATCGAGACAAGCTTCTGCAGCGGGTTAATGAACTCGTCAAGGATCTGGACACGCGATTGACCCCCGCAGATGTCCTTCGCGAAGTCGCTCTGCATGCTGATCGCTGCGATATCACTGAAGAGATTACTCGCTTGCGCAGCCACTTGACGCAGTTCCTGAAACTGGTAGATGATACGACATCGCAGGGGCGGAAACTCGACTTCATGTGTCAGGAACTCTTTCGTGAAGTGAACACGATCGGTTCGAAGTCCAACCACGTTGGAGTGGCACATGCAGCGGTAGAAGCCAAGGTCTGTGTGGAGCGGATGCGGGAAATCGTACAAAACGTCGAGTGAACGGGATTGATGATTGCCCCGGGCGGGTGTCTTACGGAACTGGCCTGGAAAGGCTGATTTACGGGTGAACAGAAATGCAGGGACGTCCCTTTCGCGTCGTAGTGTTGTCCGGGCCGAGTGGCAGTGGCAAGACAACGATCGTGGAACGTCTGATCCGTCAAGCTTCGGTAAAACTGGTGAAATGTGTGTCAGCGACGACTCGCCCTCCTCGTGTCGGTGAGATCCATGCTGATTCCTATTATTTTCTGACACCTGAAGACTTCGCCGCTCGTCGTAGCGCGGGTGAGTTTCTCGAAACAGCCGAAGTATTTGGCGCAGGCTATTGGTATGGCACCTTGAAATCGGAACTGGAACGGGCTCGCCGAGAAAATGGCTGGGCGTTTCTGGAAATTGATGTTCAAGGGGCGCTTCGAGTGATGGAAGAATACCCCGATGCCGTCACAATTTTTCTGGAGCCACCTTCCATCGAAGAGTGTGAAAAGCGATTGCGATCCCGTGCAACCGATTCGGAAGAGACGATCCAGCGGCGACTGAAGAAGGTCCACGACGAATTAAAGCTGGCTGATCGATACAAGTACCGGGTTGTCAACGACGAACTGGAACATGCCATCGGACAAATCAACGCGATCCTGACCGAACAGTCAAAATAGTGTCGTCGAGTGCGTCCTGCACTAAGTTTCACCTAAACTGAATTAGCACTTGCATTCACGTCGCCGATCCGACAGACTTCAGGGTTCGCGTCGGATTGCAGGCAGACTTGAGCACGAGTTTCGCGGCATGCCGTGCCGCACGCCAATATGACGGCAGTTGCGACGAGTCGCGATTGTCAGATTGAAATCGTCAGACGATTGGAATGAGGAAGCTATGCTGGAAGAATTGAAAGAAGAAGAAATCGTCAAGAAGGTAGGAGGGCGTTTTAAGCTTTCCACGCTGATCCAGAAGCGAATGGTGGCACTGAATCGTGGTGCCAAGCAACTGGTTGAGATCCAGACGAAGAATCCGATGGAAATCGTGATTCAGGAAATCATTCAGGACAAGATTTTCCTGGATGCCAGCGGTGCTGTGATGACTCGTCCAGATCCGAGTATTGCACGCGAACGTCACTTTGATAGTGGTCCATCGCTGGATGACCTGTAACCGCCGAGACGGTAATCATGCGCGGTCGCGAAGTGTTGCTGGGTGTCACAGGTGGTATTGCCGCCTACAAAACAGCCGACCTGTGCAGCAAGCTGGTTCAGGCAGGTGCAGCGGTCTCTGTTGTCATGACGGAAGCCGCCGAACAGTTTGTCGGACCAGCGACATTTGAAGCATTGACGGGTCGACCGGTCTATCGAGACCTGTTTCGACCCGTCGAGCATTTTCGGGGTGAACATATCGGGCTGGCCCAGCGTGCCGAATTGTTTGTCGTCGCTCCGGCAACGGCGAACTATCTCGCCGAAGTTGCAAACGGACTTGCCAGCGATCTCGTCTCAACACTCGCCCTCACCGTAACCTGTCCTGTTCTGCTCGCTCCAGCGATGAATTGCGAAATGTGGGCGAAGCCCGCAGTTCAGCGGAATGTGGCCACACTTCGAGCGGACGGTTTTCGTTTTGCTGAGCCCGGCAGCGGATGGTTAAGTTGCGGTCAGGTCGGAGCGGGGCGTATGTCGGAACCCACCGAAATCCTGCAGATCATCGCCAGCCTTCTTTCCGAAGCCTGATTGTTCAAACGGGTCAGTCCGCATGCGCATTCTCATCACAGCCGGTCCCACTCGCGAATATCTGGATGATGTTCGATACCTCTCCAATGCCAGCAGTGGCCGAATGGGCTTTGCACTTGCCGAAGCCGTAATGGCTGCAGGACATCACGCTGTACTGGCTTGCGGCCCAGTGTCGCTCACTCCGCCCCCCGGTTGTGAACTTCACCCGGTCGAAACCACCGATGAATTACTGACAAAATGTAATGAACTTTTTCCGAGTTGTGATGGAGTGATTGCCACGGCCGCCGTGTGCGATTACCGCCCCAGAACACGGTTTCCCGGAAAGCTCGCCAAGACTGGCGTCTCGCTGGAACTGGAACTTGTTGAAACTGCGGATGTACTGGCAGACCTGGGACGCAATAAGGGAACACGCTGGATCGTTGGTTTTGCCCTGGAATCTGACGAATACGCGCATGTCAACGCGCTGCGCAAACTCAAAGAGAAAAACTGCGATGTCATCGTCTTGAACCGCCCAACGGCGATTGGATCCGAGTCAAATCGGATTGAACTCATCGATGCAGGTGGAAAGACCGTTGCCGTCTACGCGGGCACAAAGTCGGAGGTCGCAGCTCAACTTTGGTCGTGGATTGAAGAACAGATCGTCCCTGCCAGGTAGATCTGTGGTGACATCATCTGCAGCCTTCATTTCTTTGGGCGGAAAGCCTTAATCTTCGACTCATCTGTCGTCAGGAAGGGACCGTCCAAAAGGTCGATGCAATAAGGGATTGCGGGAAAAACCGCGTCCAGACACTCCTTAATGGCCTTTGGTTGGCCAGGCAGATTGACCAGCAGCGACTTGCCACGAATCCCTGCGGTCTGACGAGACAGGATTGCGGTCGCAACCTTTTCGAGCGAGACCTTTCGCATCAGTTCGCCAAACCCGGGCATCATCTTCTGGCAGACTGCTTCCGTCGCCTCGGGCGTGACATCCCGTAACGCCGGTCCCGTTCCTCCTGTCGTGATGACGAGGCAGCATTGTTCGACGTCACAAAGCTCGATCAACGTCCGCTCGATCAGCGGTTGTTCATCTGCGATGACGCGTACAACAGGTTCGAACGGTGATGTCAGAACCTCGGCAAGATAATCCCGGATCGCGGGCCCGCCGCGATCTTCGTACTCACCCCGACTGGCGCGGTCAGAGACAGTGACGACTCCGATCCGCGCGATTGTTGAGTCGAATGTCATCCCTTCGCCTTGGCTGGAGCAGCACCAAAGGTTTTGCCCGACTTTTTCATGGCCCCTTCGAAAGCAGTACGAGCTTTCGTCCAGGCAGATTCCATCAGGGGAATGTGACAGCCTCCTTTCCCCTTACACGAATTCATACCGGGGTCTTCACCGCATCCCCCCTGCCCCTTGCACTCATTGTTGCCGCTGCAGGCTGCATCGGCGATGCTGGCACAGGTTCCCTGCCCTGCACAGGCGTTGTCTTTACTGCGTCCCAGATTCTTGCACGAATTCAGGCCGCGGCAGGTATGGGGTTCATCGATGATCAGCTTTTCAGCTTCCGTCAGTGTTGCTGACGCCATGGAGTTTGCAACCGACGGTGAACTCGGTTGAGTGGGAGGTGTTCCAGTACATCCGACAGTCGTACCGGCAATCATTCCCCCCAATGCTGCGACGGTCAACTTGTGAAAGTCGCGGCGATCCAATCCATTGTCCGACATTTCGTCCCTTTCTGAGGGATGAAGGCGACCGTTTCCCGGCAACCTTCGTTGTGCTTAAGTCAAGAACCTGAAAAAAGAGTATCGGGAATGGCCCAATGTTCAATAGCAGGCGTCATCTGGAATGTTACTTCGTCTTCACCTGAGGTCCATCACCACTCAGAGTTGATGTTCCCAACCCGTAGACAGACTCCTGCGAAAAGACATAGGCGGGAAGCTGAAGTGACGTGATGAAACCTCGGGCGCGGTCCCACATGTCATCGTCCAGTGCCTTCTGAGCAGTTTCGACGGATGGTACTCGAATAAATATTCCGATATTCGAAATACGATTGGAAGTCTTCCAGAGCGCGGCACCGTTGAAGTCATAAGCGACCGTAATTTCGATCGTCTTCTCTTGCAACTGCGTCTGCTGCTGCTTTCCACCTCCAAAGAACTGTACCGGAACCATCCCCCCCTGCTTGAACTCCATGCTGACAGCCAGCTTGACCGGCTGTCCCTTCACGTCTTTCACACCACTATTCGTGACCGCTTTGTTCAGCAAACCTAAGGCTTCCGCCTGGAATCCGGCACGGTCAGGTCGCTCCGGGATTTGTGCCATAACTGTTACTGAACCACCCGGTTGAACGAGCATCTTCGGTTCGAGTTTCGCGCCCCCAAGTTTCGCTTTGGCAGCCGCATCCGGCAGTTCTGCGGCAACGACTTGAACAGCAGATCCCCGACCGGATTTTGCGAGATACCAGTGGCGACCGTCAGGGGGCGTCTTGACATGTGCCGTGTTCTGATCGGGCGTCTCGTACGTCCAGGCAACCGACTTTTGCTTGACATCAAACAGGGCAGAATTATTGATGAGCAGATAGTCGTCTCCGCACCAGTGACACGAGGTAACACTCATCGGCAGTGGAATCGGTTCCTGTGCCCGTCCAGCTTTGATATCAACTTCGTGCAGGTAAACCCCTTTCTTTTCCTCGTTAATGACAGCCAGTCGCTCGCCATTCGGGTGGAAAGAAACAGCCATCACCGGCCCACCCAGTTCAATCGCTCCCTGAGGTACCCCAGTCGCGGGATCGCGCAGTTCGGCACGCTTGTCGACGGCGACAGCCAGACTCTTTCCGCCAGGTGACATGGCCGCAGCGACAACTTCCTTGATTTCATACACAGGCGTGCATTCCGGCAGCTTCCAGACGATCAACCGGTCTTCATAATTGATTGTGCCGACATGGTCTGGTCCAACGAAAAAGGCTGATTCGATCGAACGGTTTTCATCCTTGCTTTCTTCCTGGAAAGGACGACATCCGGCAAGGTGCTTCCCGTCGTCAACGGAGTAAACATCCACGCGTCCCTGTCCATCATGGGGAGCAACCAGGACCCTTTTGCCATCGGAACTTGCGGCCAGCAGGTCACAAGAGAATTCAATCTCGATTCGACTTTTTGAATCCCCTTTCGCCAGATCATAAACTTCGATCCAGTTTTTCTGACAGTGGATCGGCTTTGCTCGAGGCCTTGAGACAACGGTATGAGCTTTCGTAGCCCGAAAGCGAAATTCTGGAACGCGGTTCTTCAGGTCTGCCGCGTCTTCCCCTTCTGCAAATCGGACGAATCCGAGGCCGGGGTTCTGATGTGAAACGACCAGCTGGCGCGGCTGCCCTGTCCCCTTGAGCCCCAGTGGCGACTGGATCAGCGGGGCAGGCGCTGCTGGTGCCGGATCAACGGACACCTGCCAACCGGTCGCGGCATCGCTTGAGCGATCAGTCGCCTGACTTGCATCAAATCTGGTGAGCTTCGGCAGTTTGGCGTCGACAATCAATCCGCCCGCTTCCATCGCTTCAACGGATTTCGAAATGTCTTCGGACTTGATCAGCAACGGCTTGACCGACGAGTCCTGACGAGTCCCTTCCCAGACCGCAATGAGACCATTGTCCAGAACGCGCCGATTCTTGAGCGACCCCGAGTCGAGTTTGGGTTTGCCCAGACTGTACACGACCTTCTTGGCACTGCGGTCAACAATGGCGATCCCATGCAACAGGAACTGCTGGCCATTCGGAAACCATTGCAGGCCCGTTCCCTTACCATGCAGATTGTGTTCTTTCTTGACCCCTTCATCGAGCACGATGGTATCAACGACTGCCCCCGTGGAAGTCTTCAGAATGAAGATCCGTTCGCCATAGTTGGGATGAGTACCATCAAACAGCAGTGCCAGTTCCTCACCGTTGTGAGAAAACGCCACTGCCAGCAGGTCGTTCGAAGGTCGATTGACGAATTCAATCGTTCCCGCGATTTCACCGCTTTTGAAGTCATAGATTGATACCGTCCGGGCAAGGAATTCTGCCAGATAAGCAGCGTAACGTCCCCCGGGGCTGAAAGAATAGATGTCGCCGGGACGCCCGTTTTTCCCAAGCGACACTTCCCGCTCCAGGTCCCCCGATGGCAGTTTCCACGAGACCAGCGCCTGGTGCACATCAGAAAACGCCACCATACGTTCGGACGACGGAAGTGCGAGTACTGAAATATTCAGCTTCGCAGCATCGACGCTCACCGTACCGAGCGATTTCTTTGCTTTGACATCGTAGACTTCAATACCCCCGCCGTTATCAAACCGGAACCACGCGACGTATTTTCCATCGGGACTGATGGCGACCTTGTTCGTGGGAAGGCGATCTTTCAGGGCACCGACTTTCTGGCCCGTGGCAAAGTTCCATATTTCGCGTCCCCCCTTGGCACCGTCGTCACCCAACAATCCAAATGGACTCGGCGTCACTGGATAGACGACCGAATCGTCACTGACGAAGCCCCCCTTAATGGAAACATTGAACTTCTTCGAGGTGTCGTAGGTGACCTGGGCTTCCAGCGGATCGGGTTGTGTCTTCCAATTGACCAGCGGCTTCATTGCAAACCCGCCACCGACACCACCCTGATCCAGCCCCCCCTTAAAGCCGCTCCCTGCGGCCTTGGTGTTCGCGGGATTTGCGGCAGGGGGATTGATACCAGGATTTGCCGCAATCTGTGGATTAGGATTCGCGGGAACATTCGGTTGCGGATTGGGATTCGCGGGAACTTGCGGGTTCGGCATCGCCGGATTTGGTGTCGCATGCGATGTCCCGGGAACTGGATTGGGAGTTCCCGGTGGCGTGACAGGCTGTACCGGATTGTTCGCGATGGGATTTCCGCCATTTGGCTTGCCTCGCATGGCAAAGAACAGACCGATACCGACAACCAGTACGGCTGCGCCAATTCCTCCAGCAATCAGTAATCCAGACGAATTACTTTCTTCGGATCGTCTTTTCTTTTTTGAAGACTTCCGACGAACGGGAACATCATCGTCGTCGTCTTCGGTGGCTCGACGCCGTCCGCCGGGAACATCAATGTCACCCCCGCAATCTTTGCAGGGAATCGAACGTCCGGCCTTCTCATCGGGAACTCGGTATTTCTTTCCGCAGATTGAGCATTCAACGGGAATCGGCATGGCCCACGATCCTGAAATGGAAGTCTGAAGATGTTATTTAAGAATTGATAATCAGCAACATGATCGTGACGAATCCGTCGGCTGAATTCAATGACGTTGCATCAGACTTATGACCGTATCGAAAGATTGATCTGGCCGAAAAAGTATCCTCTGGAAATCTTACGAAAAAGAGATTCCGTGACAGATTCAGGAACCATAAGGACTGCCGGATGTTTCAATCTCGCTTGAACTCAGATGGCATTGAAACGTTCGCGTCATTGGAGGCATGACGATCTCTTCGACGCGATACGGGCGTATGCCATCCGATTCAACTGTGCGGTGCGCGAGGTGACTTCATCGTTTTTTTCGATGGGTTACAGTCAAACAATCTATTTGTAGATCATTCGGGCCTCGCATACAAATACACATGGCGAGGGACGGTCGATGGAAACAAGGTGACGCAGGCACCGGATCGACCGCAAACCAACACAAAGGAATGTTGCCATGCTGGTGCTGACGCGAAAAATCGGGGAAAGGATCGTGATTGGTGAGAATCTTGAGATCGTCCTCACTGTCGTCGCTACAGAGGGTGGTCGAGTCAAGCTGGGGATTCAAGCTGATCCGTCAATTCCGGTGCAACGTGTGAAACGTAACGACGAAATGTCAATTGAATGTCACGAACGATTGGAGAGACATCATGCTTTGGGAACTGCGTACAAATGGAATGGAAATCAACCCAGGTTTGCGGGATCACATTGACCGTCGGTTGAACTTCGCCTTGTCGCGATTTGGAGCACGCGTGACGAAAGCCACAGTGTCATTGACGGACAACAACGGCCCCAAAGGGGGCATCGACAAATCGTGTCAGATCGTCGTACGCCTGCGTGGATTGGGTGACGTTATTGCAGATGTGGTTGATACAGAGTGGGCAGCCAGCGTGGACCGTGCGACCACGCGAATCGGCCATAACGTCGGTCGTGAACTGGAACGGAAACGAGAATTCAGCCGGGATGCCGTACGTGAACAATCGTGACGACTATCGCCGTTCGATCTTTGCAGATTTCCGTTCTCGCGCGATCGTATCAGTCCACAATTGCTCAGATAGTCGATCAAAGATCTGGGGTCGCACGTCTTCAAGACTCAGGTCACCGGGGATGATCTCGGTGACCTGAATCAGATGCACGCCAAACGGTGAAGTCACGGGCTCACTGATCTCGTTGACTTTCAGTGCAAATGCCGCCCGAGAGACGGGGAGGGGAAGCTTCCCTCGAAATCCGATCAAGCCGACTTCGCCCCCTTGATCTCGCGTCGGTGATTCCGAATGCTTTTTCGCAGCGTCCTGAAATGTGATTTTACCGGAAGCAATTTGCCCCTTCAGATCTTTCAGACTCTTGACCTTTGCAGCGATGTCAGCCTCGTCCGGCTTCGGCGGCAACTTCAAGAAGACCTGACGGACGCGGACCTGGGTTCCATCCAGTTCCACGCGATGCTTTTCAAAGTACTCGCGAGTCTGCGGAAGAGTAATTGTCTGTCTGGCGTAAACCTGCCAGGCGAGCGGTAGCCCCAGTTCCGATTTCAAGCGTTCGGAAGTGTAGCCAAGTTTGGGCAGCAACTTGGCTGGGTCATCCCCATGCTTCTTGATCACATCCTCAGCCACCTGAATCTGGTAGGCAAGTTCATCCGCCGGGGGAGCGATCTTGCGCCGGGCCAGGAACTCGCGGACCAGCTGTCGATCAATCAACTCTTCAATCAGCTTCGGTTCCTTTTCTGCCTGCTCTTCAGATTTGATGTTGCGTGTGACGACGATGAACCCCACATCCCCTGCGGTGATCGCCGTTCCATTGACTTTGACAACCAGACGCGCGGCATCATCGGCCCCGAGCAAACCTGCAAACGGCAAAAGAATGACAAGAAGACAGGGAGACATGTCGACTCCATTTCGGAACTATGGCGTACATCAGTAGTTGGACCGCGGGAAGTATAATCACTTCACCATTGCAGGTAGAGAGTGAATCAGCGTTAAGGGCTACGGGTTCTTGGTTCTTGGTTCCTGGTTCTTGATTCTTGGGGCAGGTACAAAATGATGCTGGCTGGGCGTTGGTCTTGTTGCCAAAAACATCCAAATTCTGATTGCCTGGCGGGGTTCGCGAACCTTATCGAGACGTATCGACTCCTGAATTCGGATCGGCCCACACGAGTTCGCGGGAAGTCGCTGGTTGACGCTGTGGGCGACAGTCCGTATAAACCGATGGCTTCGCCCCGAAGTCAGTGGCGTGCCAATACTTTGGTTTGTTTGAGGATTGCCTGAAGCCATGCTTTCGATTCGCCTGCCGGACGGTTCCGTTGTCGAGCATCCAGAACACGCAACTGCGATGGATGTCGCTCAAGCCATCAGCCCGCGGCTCGCCGCCGCCGCCGTGGGGGCCGTCGTCGCCGGAACGACTGTCGATCTGATGCGACCGCTCGCCGAAGTCACCGCCGAGCGGCCAATTCCCGTTCAGCTGCTCACCGAAAAGGACCCACAGTCGCTCGGAATCCTGCGCCATTCCTGTGCCCATATCATGGCGCGCGCAGTCATGCGGCTTTGGCCGGGCGTCGAACTGGCCTTCGGTCCAACCACCGGACATGGCTACTACTACGATATCTCATGCGATCACAAGATCAGCGAAGATGATTTCCCGCGGATCGAAGCGGAAATGCAGAAGATCGTCGATGCCGCAGAACCTTTCGAACGCTTCATCTGCGACCGTGACGAAGCTCTGCAACTGGTCGACGGGATGTCGCAAAAACTGAAGGTCGAACATATCCAGACCGGACTGGCGTCTCATCCAACCGTCAGTTTTTATCGCCAGGGCGAATTTGTCGACCTGTGTCGAGGCCCCCATATCCCTGATGCCAAGCGAGTCAAGGCGTTTAAGCTTTTGTCGATTGCAGGAGCCTATTGGAAGGGTGACGCCAGCGGCAAACAGCTGCAACGTCTGTACGGGACTGCCTGGTTTTCACAGAAAGATCTGGATGCCTATCTGGATCAGGTGAATGAAGCCAAGCGTCGCGATCACCGCGTCCTTGGAAAGCAATTGGGCCTGTTCACCATCAGCCAGGATGTTGGACAGGGACTTTGCCTGTGGCTGCCCAAGGGAGCGACCATCCGGTCCATTCTGGAAGACTTCATCAAGAAGGAACTGGTCGCTCGCGGGTACCAGCCGGTCTATTCTCCACACATCGGCCGGGTCGAAATGTACGAGACCAGCGGTCACTTCCCGTATTACCGCGATTCGCAGTTCGCGCCGTTGTTCGGACATGATGGTGGACAACTGGTCGACTTCTGGATTCGCAAGCTGCGGGAAAATGACCTGAGTGCCGAACAGGAAACCCACCTGCGGGCCAGCGCCCAATTGACTGGAGCGGACCTGTCGGAATTCCCCCTGACCGGTTCGAATGAACAGAAGATCGAATTCCTGCGGACTTGGGAAAAGCAGCAGGAACGCTATCTGCTCAAGCCGATGAACTGCCCGCATCACGTGCAGATTTATAAGGCGCAGCAACGCAGCTATCGAGATCTGCCGGTCAGGCTGGCAGAATTTGGAACCGTTTACCGCCATGAGCAGTCGGGTGAACTGAATGGCATGCTGCGCGTCCGCGGCCTGACTCAGGACGATGCGCACCTGTTCGTCACTCCGGATCAGGTGACCGAAGAATTCAAGCAGACCATCGAACTCGTGAAGTTCGTTCTGGGTGCCGTCGGCCTGAACGACTATCGAGTGCAGCTCTCCTGCCGCGATTCGAAGAACAAAGACAAATACGTCGGTTCGGATGAAGGGTGGGAGAACGCCCAGAATTCGTTGCGACAGGTGCTGCAGGACATGCAGATGACCTTCGTCGAATGTGAAGGAGAGGCCGCGTTTTACGGTCCGAAGACCGACTTCATGGTCCGTGACTGTATCGGCCGTGAATGGCAACTGGGAACCGTGCAACTCGACTTCAACCTGCCCGAACGGTTCCAGTTGGAATACGTCGGCGCCGACAATCAGACTCACCGTCCGGTGATGATTCACCGAGCTCCGTTCGGTTCGATGGAGCGGTTTACCGGAATGTTGATTGAGCACTTCGCGGGAGCGTTCCCGTTGTGGCTGGCTCCAGAACAAGTCCGCGTGATGTCGATCAGTGACAAGTTTGAAGGTTACGCGAAACAGGTGGAAGCTCGCTTCCGCGCCGCAGGGTTCCGCGTGGCCACAGATTTGCGAGGGACCAAAATCAACGCCAAGGTTCGCGATGCCCAGGTGGAACTGATTCCGTACATGGCGGTCGTCGGCGGGAAAGATCAGGAGAACGGGACCGTCAGCCTGCGTGACCGGATCGATGGTGACCTGGGAGCGATGTCGATCGACGAAGCAATCGCCAAACTGCTGCAGGAAGTGAACGAACGTCGAATTCGTCAGGTCAGCGAAAAGAAGTTCCAGCAGTTCGACGACTCGGGTGGGGAAGCGAACGAGTATTAATCTTCTGATTTGGCAACCTCACCTTATCTGGTGAGGTTGCCGTGACGGTGAGTCTCAACGCGGCCGTTTCGACCATCGCCGATTATTCATTGATGTGCGATGGGACACGACCGAGTCGCATCTGACAATCACGCGTCAGCAATCTACGGCTTCGATCGAATTCGAGCCGCTATCGCTTTCGCCAACAGGATGTCACCGGCCTCTGTCACATGGCAGCACGTGTCAACGTAAATCGGCTCCGGATGATCAGCAAAGACCTGGGTCAAATCGGTGAAGCGAATTCCTTGACGGACCAGTCTTGCCCCTTCTGCCTGCATCTTGGGGAAACAGGCGCGAACCGCTCGGCAAGACTGAATCGACTCGTTCACCGACACAGCCGCCTCTTCTGGACTGATCGGCTTTGATCCCTGCAGGTATTGGTTGGGCTGCAGGAAGTGGAAATACCGAATTCCTCGTGCGTCACACAATTGATGCAGCGCGACCGAACAGCGACTCCAGATTCCGATGCAGTGATCGTAGATCTGTTCGGTTGAGGCAAACGTCTCCGGCGGTCCTGAACCGCAATAGGTCCGTTCGGTTTCGGTGAACTTTGTCATTTCGGTCAATTGCAGGCTGATCGCCTGATTCGACCGCTGATGGCGAATTCCCCAGACCAGGTTTGCAGTGGGTGAGTACTGCCACGGTGATCGGCTGAACCATCGTGCATCGTCGCGTTGCAATTGCCGCATGTGAGCGACCACGCCCCCCATCTTCTCGAATTCGGGACTGGCTGTCCCCGCGATGAGCTTGCCCCAGTCACGTGGAAAGGTGATGTTCACTCCAAACGGAACATTGTCGACTTCGGGCAATGTCGCTTCGTTAAATCCGTCCAGATTGATCAGGATGTCAAATTCCGCCCCCAGGGCAATCATGTAGTTGATGATCATCAACTGCTGCGGCTGCTTGTAGCCGTTGCTGGCCAACCGCACGAACTGAAACTTTTTGCCTGCAAATTCGGGACTTTGGGAAAGTTCTTCGGCAATGGCATCGGTCGCATTCAAAGAGAGCTGACGTGCGACCGAGCCCCCCAGAATGCCAATGATCACCTGCTCAGGTGAACGCTTGTGAATCGGCGTTCCCTCATCAACAAAGCCGTATTCAGTCACGCGGAATTTGCCGTTGAAACGCCGTTCGTCGTCATTCCTTGGCTGCATCACCGCGCCGACGTAGGGATGCAGGACGCCGGGAGCCGTGAATTGTCCCCCGGGATTATACGGATCCTGATTTGCAGCCGTTTTGCGCTGCTCGGCCAACTGACTCATGGAGCCGAGATTGAACGGCATAATGACGTAAGCTGCCAATTCAATCGACAGCCAGACGCCAGCCAGCATCAGCGCATTGAACAATAAACGTCGACACCAACTCAATCGCCTGCCTGAAAGCGGAGTCCTGCGAGAACCTAACTCCCCGGCAGATGTCATGGCTACACTTCGTTCAACGGTTCAGTCGCATCGCCGAATTTGTCCAGATGAACATTCATCTTGTCCATCATCGACAGGTACAGCCGACACATCTGCCGGTTTGGCTTGTCTTTGTAGTCGAGGATCTTGCCTGTCTGGATACGACCACCACCTCGGCCCAACATCACGACCGGCAACTGCGAGGCATCGTGGCTGCCTGACATCATGCTGGAGCAGAGCATCAGCATCGAATTGTCGAGAGCTGTGCGAGTCCCTTCCTGGATCCCATCGAGCTTGCGAGCGATATACGCGAGTTGCTCGACGAAGAACTGATTCACCTTCAACCAGTCTGCCGTGTCGGAATGTGACAACAGATGGTGAATCATGTAATCGACCCCCAGATGCGGGAATCGCAACGACGAATGATCGTTGTTCAGTTTCAACGTGGTAATACGTGTCGTATCGGTCTGGAAACCGAGCACCATGATATCGCACATCAACCGCATATGATCAGCGATGTTCTGCGGGATTCCATCGGCCGGACGAGGCATATTGGGCTTGTCGAGTGTTGGTCGCCAGCCCTGCAATTCCCCTTTCTTTCCGGCATTATCGATCCGCTGTTCGACATCACGGACCGAATCGAGATACTCGTCCAACTTACGTTGGTCGGAGTTACTGATCTGCCGCCGGATGTCACGCGCATCGGACAGAACGGCATCCAGAACACTCTTGTCTCCCTTTTCGGCTTCATCGCGAAACAGTCGATCAAAGGCGAGAGCGGGATAGAGTTCCAGCGGCGTCGGTGTCGTCGGGGAAGTCCAGGAAATGTGCGAGCTGTACAGCATCGAATAGTTTTTGTGGACGGACGGGTTCGACTTCTCACAGGCAAGCACCAGACTGGGGACTCGCGTCGTATGTCCGTACTTCTGTGCGAGCAATTGATCGACACTCGTGCCCGATCGGATTTCGCCACCCGAGGCCAGTGGTGCTCCTGACAGGATGTTGCCGGTCTGTGAGCTGTGGATATTTCCCTTCAAAGCTTCTGCGTTATACAGGCCGCGGATGAACAGCATCTTTTCCCGGAAGTCGGCCAGAGGTTCGAGAACCTTGCCGAGTTCCATCCCCGCCCCTTCTCCCTTGGCCCACCATTCCCGCCCGTGAAAACCGTTACCAGCAAACAAAACCGCCAGGCGAACAGGTGCCTCGCTCGACTTATTTGCTCCAGTCGGTTCATCCCCCCAGACAGGAAGCGATTCCATCCACGGCAAGGCCATGGTGACGCCCAGACCGCGTAGAAATGTCCGTCGTGAAAACTGGTGATTCATCGAGGTGCTCCTGTTTCTATGCATATAACGCAATGCCGACATCAGGGTAATTCAATTCGAGGCTTTTGGGTATCGATTTCTGATTCGTGTTTCCAAGTCTGTCGCTTATGGTTTCTATTCGTTTGACCTGATGAGTCATCTGTCTTTTTCAAATACCGTCAATCGCGAGGGTGACACGGTCTCGGCATCTTCGGCAAAGCCGTGTCTTCGATGGACTATCAAACGCAAAATGCACACGGCCTTGTCGAAGACTCCAAGACCGTGCCACCCAGAGGCCTGTAATCTTCTGGGTCTCCCCCAAGGGACGGCACGTTACTCCTGTTCATCCACTTCACGTTCTTTACCGCGAATTTCACGGAACTGGCGACTCTTGATGATCGTCTCGAAAGCCGCGACAACTCGATAATTCTTCGATTTCAGCTCCGCCTGCATCTCCGCCAGCAGAGGTTCGTCAGACAATTGCACCCCGCGGCCCAACGAATACCCCAGCAGCTTCCGGCAAAACTGCTTCACGAAGGCGTCACGGCGAGCCGTCAGCAAGTAAGTGCGCAAGCCGTCAATACCGTCGAATTCGGCACCGTCCATGGCCTTCACTTTTGTGTCGATGGGACGTCCTGCGAGATCCTTGTCTCGTCGTCGACCGATGGCGTCGTATCCCTCAAGTGAAAACCCAAAGGCATCTATCCGCTGGTGACAGACCGCACATTTCGGATCACTGCTGTGCTTTTCGACCAGCTGTCTGACGGTCAGACCTTCCGTCGCCGTTTCGTCTTCTGGAAGCCGAGGGACATCCTTGGGAGGTCGAGGCAGACGTTCACCCAGCAGAACCTCGCTGATCCAGTTGCCTCGCAGAATCGGGCTGGTGCGCGACGCACCTGACTGCATCGCCAGCGTTGTCGATTGCCCCAGGATTCCGCCTCGACCAAATTTGCGGACTCCATCGACGCGTCGCCACTGCTTCCCAGTGACCCCTGGTATTCCGTAATGTTTTGCCAGATCTTCATTCAGGAATGTGTAGTCCGAATCAAGGATTTCGACGACCGTTCCGTCCCGCTGAAACAGATCCGTGAAGAACTGGATCGATTCCTCGTACATTGCTTCACGCAATCCCACAAACGTGGGGAAATGTCGCTCGCTTTTTTCGTCCAGATGATCGAAGTCCCGAACATGCAGCCACTGGCAGCCGAATTCCGTCGCAAGTCGTCTGGTCCGTGAGTCCTTCAGCATCCGCTGCATCTGCGCAACCAGATTTTCGGTCTGGTGCAGTTTTCCTTCCGAGGCAATGCGGAGCAGTTCCTCATCCGGCTGTGATGACCACAGGAAGTAGCTGAGCCGGTTGGCGAGTTCAAAGTCATTGACCGGAACCTGTGTGGCCCCAGGCCCCGGCTTTTCGATCCGATACAGGAACGCTGGCGAGACGAGAACGCGTGCAATCGTCAGCCGAATCGCGTCTGCGTGTCCCATCTCTTCTTTGCGAAGCCTTGCATACAAGCCTCGTAGTTCGGTTGCCTCGGCAGGCGTCAATGGGCGCCGGTACGCCTTCCCGGCAAACTCGAGCACGGCGGTCAGATGAGCCGGCTGAGTGTCGATCAGCAGCTGGCGATAGGCTGCCGCTCGATCATTGATCGGCTTGCGGAGTGGTTCAAAAACCTTGGGGTCGGCATCCTGGGTCGCATACTCCATCAACTGGGCATAGGCATCGACCAGGGTCAACGCATCACCGCCGACATAATGTAATTCGTCCCACAGCTTGTTCAGTTGACGTTGCTCTGCATCACTGAGCATCAATCGGGCGAGTTGATGGTCTTCGCGATAGAAAAGAGTCAGCGTAACGACTTCGTCAACGGGGACGATCTTGGTGTAACTGAGGGCTGCCGGGAACAAGTTGCGGAATTCCTGCATCGCAGTTTCAATCCGCGTTCGCGCCGGAGAACCATCGTTCACGATAATCGGAGTCGCAAACGAGACCCCGCGATTGTTTGATGTCCATGGGCCAGCCGCATTCGTTTCAGCAACAGCGGTTGGGATCAGCCCGAGAGGTTGTTCGGGCTTGGCAGTCAGATAGGTCATCTGCACGCTCGCTTCCGGTCCGGCCGTTTCGTGCAGACGTCCGGTCGTCACCAATTCGCAGCCAGCCACCAGATCGGCCGGAAGACGAACTTCAATGATCGATGGTGCTTTCACGCACAGACTGGCAGGATCGATTGCCGAACCATCCGGGTGTTTGCCGAAGAGTGCGGGATCGAGTCCCGTCGGTTCCCTGGAGGGCGAGGCTGCAGACGATTCCGACTTTGGCTTCGAGAGCCAATCCTGCAGAAACCGTCCGACCAGCGGACCGTTGAGTGACGTCAATTGTCGATAGAGCACAGCATCGGGGCTATCCTTCGAGGCAGGAGGTCCCGCCGCAAGCAGCTTCTGAATCTCATCCCCCAGCCGCTTCTTTTCGTCCGCGTTGGCGGCTCCCTGCCACTTGACGAGCAGTGATTCTGCAGGAATCACGGCACCCGTATCTCCCGAAACTGGTTCGGTATAGAAGTGCCAGACCCCAGCGTTGCCAAAGCTATCGGCATGCGGATTTCCTGCCAGGATATCGGGTGAGACATCCTTGGCCAGATTCCAGACCTTTTCACCCGTCAGCGTCAAATCGACTGCCGTCAGATCGCAAGAATGATTGCCATCGCGCGGGCCGATTACGAGTGAAACCATTTCACCGGGCTTAACGGGAATGTTTTCGAACGGACCGACACGGTTCTCTTTTGCCCCCTGTGACACCCCGCTGGCCAATCGCTGTCGCGTGTTCCCTCGACGAACTTCCAGCGTCCAGGTCACACCATTTCCGCATTCGGGGTGTGCATGCTGGACGAACGCTTCAACTTTAACTCGCCCCGTCATCGGACTACGCCATCCCGCAACGACGTTGAGTGTCGGGGCCGGATGCATCGCAATGCTGTGCGGTTTCATGTTTCCGGGAATGCGAACCTGCTGATCAGAAGAATTTGCGGAGACATTCGGTGTCTGCGGAGGTCCCCAGCCCTTGATGAATTCGTACCCACTGGCACTGGTGTTTTTCTGAGTAAAGTGTGTTTCGATCTTGATTGAACTGCCAACGCCGATACCAAGATAATCGAGCCACGCGGAGAGCAGATCCGGTTCCACGTCATGCTTTTTGGCGAGTACAGCAAGTTCGATCGAATCGTTGGAACTGGCTGCTTCCGCCGCAGCCGTCAGGCACCTGGACGCGGTCGCGAAGATTCGCTCGCGCCGCGTGACGAGTTCACGATAAATGTCACGGACATCGCGCAGCAACAGGTCAGGTCGCCCGGGAGCGACCAGGCGAGGTCGTTCCCAGACAGCAAAGTCCCGCTCATTCCCGTCCCCGGCATCTCCGGTCGCCAGATAGAGTGTGATTTCCTTCTGATCGGTAGTCGCTGGCAGCTTGATTCGCATCTCCTGACGCGACGTCAGCGGTGTTACAGGTTCCTGCCAGGCTTTCGGCCCACCGACCTTGCCGATATGTCCGACGCTGGAGAATTTCCACAGCCCTTTTTGCCACAGGCCAATTTCTGCAGCCACGGCATCCGATTGTTCGGGCTTGGCTGCCCAAAAGCGGGTACGAACCTGATCCAGCAGCAGCGAGGATTTCTTGTCATTCAATGACTGCCACAAGATCCCCAGATACTTGGCATTCAAACCCCGAGACCTGGCGACGGCGTCAATTGTTGTCCGTCCAGCGGCCAGAGCCTCACGTTCTGCGAGGGCTGCGGCAAGGTATTTCTCGACCGCCAGGCGTCCGCCATCGTTGGTATCAAATACAATCCCCTGCAGATTCACTCGCGAGGCCCCGCCCGAATCGGCGTGCTTCCGGTAGAGACTGCGGATATTTGCCAGGATCTCATTCGTCCAGTCACTGGGAGTGTCTGTTGCGGCGAACCGTATTCCATCGGGCAGCAGTACAGCGTGCCCAGCAACCTGTTTGGCGGCGTCGAGATATTTGGTGATGAGTGCCGGAGACATCACCAAGGCGTTACCTGTGTTCGTAAAACCTTCCCCGGCAGCACCATCGACGGGAAACTCCCTGGCGGGTTCCAGCGTCGAGATTCCGGTCAGGTCGCGCAGAGTGTATGTGTATTCAGAATTACTCAACCGCCTCAGGACAACTCGGCCGGGGTCGCCCGACTGAGCATTCGCTTCAAACGTCAGATAGCCACGGACCCATTGCTGCAGTTTCTTCCGTTCCTCATCCGTCGGCTGCTTTGCATCCTTGGGAGGCATCTGGGCACTGTCGAGCATTTCGCCCGCTTTCTGCCAGACCTTCGGATGCTTCCGGATTTCGGCGATGGAAGTAAATGTTGTCAGGTCGACATCAGCTTCCATTCGTTTGGCTGAATGACATTCATGGCAATAGCGAGTCACCAGCGGCAGGATTTCAGTCTTGTACGAGTTTCCCAGCGATGCAACAGCAGCTTCGTCTGCGGCTCGAACAGTCTCTGTGTGGAACAATCCGGCAATCAGCAGAAGTCCCAGAAAACCAATTCGATATGCCTTGGGATATGAACTCTGGTACATCCTACGTCCTCCGCTCTTTGCAACTCTGGCTGTTCTGACACGGGTGCAAAGTGGATCGTAACGTCTTGAATTGGTCTCGCCAACTGCCAACCATCAAGAAGATGAGACGTTCAACAGTGACTTCCGTTACCGAAGGAAAGCCGCGAACGTTCGTATGGAACGCTCGTTCCGAGACTACGCAATGTCGCTGCAGTCCCCGTCACTCGTTCACGCGGCTGGTGTGATCACGAAGGGCAACGTCCGCCGACGCGATGGCCTGCAGATCTGAAAAGACCCTGACTCGCCAGAGAGACCGATTGTCCTGAAGCATTAATTCTCCGACGGGGCTACGCGACTGACGCCAGCGGGTTTTCCCCAGGGCTTGGAGAGCCAGATCACCGCCGTGCCGTCGCGGCTGCCTGTCAGGATCTGATTGCCGTCGGGTGAGAAGGCAACGCTGGTCACATCTTCGGTATGACGACTGAGGGTCAGGATTTCTTTCCCCTCAATGTCCCACAGCTTGGCCGATTGATCGTGGCTGCCTGTCAGGACTCGAGCAGCATCCGGTGAGAACGAGACACTCGTGACGCTCGCAGTGTGACCTTTCAACTTGTGCAAGACTTCCGCCGTCTTCACATCCCAGATTCTCGCTTCTTTGTCGTCACTACCTGTGACAAGCCATTTGCCGTCGCGGGTGAAATCAGCACACAAGACTGCCCACTCGTGACCGCGGAATTCACGGAGGAATGCGTGTGTCTTGCCATCCCAAAGCCGAGCCGTCTTGTCGCTGGATGTCGTAACGATCAATAGTCCATCAGGGGAATAGGTTGCAAATCGCACTCGATCGGTATGTCCCTGCAGAACTGCAGTGACCTTGCCCGATTCGACCGACCATAAACGGGCGGTTCCATCGTCGCTGGCAGTCAGAATGGATGTTCCATCGGGCGAGAAGCACGCCGTGTTGACCAGACTTTCGTGGCCCGTCAGCTTGTGAATCACGTGTCCGGTTTTTGCATCCCAGATTTTGGCAGAATTATCCCAGCTTCCGGTCACAACCAGATTGCCATCGGGAGAAAAATGAGCCGATGCGACAGCCCGGTGCGAACTGAAACTGAGTCGTTCAGTGACAGGCAGAGTCTTGGTATTCCACAACCGGGCATCACTGCCACCGACGGTCAGAATATCGTCGGTCCCTGGCAGGAACGCTGTCGACCAGAGCAAACCGCCTACTTGCTTCAAATCCACAACTGGGCCGAGTTTTCCGTCACGTGACGGGGATTGGATTTCGGCTCCCGAGGTGAGGTCCCACTTTCGAACCGTTCGGTCGGCGGAGTTGGCACCGATCAAAGTCGTTCCATCGCGGGAAATATCTATCGAGAAAATGTCGCCTGCGAAGGGAGGAATTGCCACTTCCGGTTGCGCCGTCTCCAGATTCCAGACGGTCAAATGGCTTTCAGCGACTTCTTTTCCGCCGGTCTTCTTCAGCACAGAACAACTGGTGACTACTCGATCAAATCGACTCGGAATCATTTTCATCGTCAGCACGGCATCGGGATGACGCAGGGAAAGCTTGGGAAGTTCTTTTGCGGTTTTTGCGTCCCATTGCCCAACGGTTTTGTCGAGACTGGCGGTGAGGATCCGGCTGCCATCGTGCGTATAGGCGATGGCAGAAATCTTGCGAGTGTGCCCTTCCAGTTTGGCCAACGTTTCACCAGATTCGACGATCCAGATGCGAACATGCCCCTTGGCATCGCCTGAGGCGAGGTGAAGATGATCGGGAGAGAAAGCCAGTGTCGTCACTTCCGCAATGTGACCTGGGAGCTTTTTCAGAAGTGCGCCTGTTCGAGCATCCCACAACTGCACCGACTTGTCGTCGCCGCCAGTTGCCACTAATCGGCCATCCGAAGTCACTGCAGCAGCTGCACTGCGCCCGGTATGATCCATCCTGAGCAGTTGGCCGCCGGTCGCAACATCCCACAGGCGCGTCGTATTATCGACAGCGGAGGTCAACAGACGACGTCCATCAGGGAAGAAAATTGCCGTGGACGCCAGGTAGGCATGCCCTTCTTCGAACTTCATTTCGGGCTTGCCAGTTCCAGTATCCCAAGTCCTCGCCGTTCTATCACGGCTGGCTGTGATGATCTGCTTCTGATCCTTGGAATAGGCAGCTCCCAGAATCGCGTCCTGATGACCCGCCAGGATCCGTCCCTGCAACGTCCGCAGTTCCTCGTAGTTGTCGATGCTCCATTCCCGGACAACTCCATCATGAGCTGCCGAGAGAACCGCTTTGCCGTCCACGAGGATCGTGGCTGCGTGAACGCTTCCGCCATGACCACGGAACGCCTTGATCGCCGAGCGATGGGGGAAATCCCAGATGCGGACAGTGTGATCCTGTCCGGCGCTGACCAGCAGCGACTTGTCGGCCCCTGGGGAAAAAGCGACCGAACGAACGGCGTCGGTATGACCGTCCAGTGCCTGGAACTTCGCCGGCGGAATCACACTTCCGCTTTCTGAGGTCAGATTTTGAAAGTTTTCCGGCTGAATTTCTCGCGGATCCCAGATCAGAATTCTGCGATCATAGCCCCCGGTCACAACTTGTGTACCATCAGGTGTAAACGTAGCCGTGTAAACTGGACCATGGTGTCCGCGGAACGGGGCGAACAGGCTTTTACCGGTTCTGGCATCCCAGACGATCGCAGTGCCATCCTGTCCCGCAGTAACGATCCGCTGATCATCACGCGAAAAGGCGGCAGCCCAGACCCACCAGGTGTGCCCCTTCAGCGACAGAGTTTCTTCGCCCGATTGAACATTCCACAATCGCGCCGTTTTGTCGTAGGAACCCGTCAGCAGCCGCTGACCATCGTTCGAGAAGGTCACACTGACGACCGAATCATCGTGGCCTTTGAATGATTTGATTCGCTTTCCGGATTCAACATCCCAAAGCGTGACAAACGCCTGCGGATCATTCCCCCCTGTCGCCAAAATCTTGCTGTCTGGGGAGAATGCCACGGCATGAACGTATTCGCCCCCATGCTCGAGTACATGGAGAACCTTACCCGTTTCACGATCGAAGAGACGCACTTTGGCGTCCCAGCCACCTGTGGCAATCAGCTTTGAATCGCGAGTGACAGCAAGTGCATCAAGTGGCGCCTTGGCGTCGAAGTCCTTCTCGCTTTGCGAGCAAAGGTACATCAATCGTCCCCACTCCCAATTTCGCAGCTCTGGCTGGCAAGTCTTCAAGACATCGCGAGCGGCGTCAAACGCGTTCTTTTCAATCTGCGAAGCAGCCAGCCCGATCTTGGAAATATAGGCCTCGTACAAGGCATCGGCTTTGGCGGCTTCTTCCAGCTTTTTCGCTTCCAGAGCGACCTTTTCTGCTGCCACGGCTTTATCACGATCGACAAGCGCACGCGCCTTGGCGTTCGCCTCTTCAGCCTGGGCAGCAACGGCCACTGCTTCAGCTTCTTTCGCAATCTTTTCAGCGATTTTGGCTTTGTCGCGATCAGCTTCCGCCTGCGCTTTGGCAACAGCTTCTGCCCCTTGCGCTTCCACGGCTTTGTCGCGAGCGACAACCGCTTCCTGCTGTGCGTGGTAGATTAAGACCGCGGCAGTGCTGACGATCATAAAGACCGCGACAGCCAGACCGCCTGCCATGCGTTTCAGAAAGACCAGTCTTTTCTGGCGCGCGACTCGGTCATCCTGAGCAGCCAGCAATTCCTTTCGGAGAACCGTGTGCTCAGGGTTATTGGTATCGAGCAGTGAAAGCCCAAGGTCGAAGTCACCTTTTCGTCGGGCACTGTCCGCATAGGCCAGCTGCGCTTCAGAAATGCCTGAGAATGCTCGCTTATTGCCCGTCCACAGTTCGTGAGCTTCCTGGAATCCGAAAAGTGCTCGAGAATAGTGCTGATAATCGTCGGACTGGCGTGCTTCCTTCAAATCGTCTTCGGCTCGAGACGAGAGCACGATACTTTCGGAGTGTGACTGGAATTCGCGGATCGCGGCCTGAAAGGACTTAACATCCTGATAACGGTCGGCAGGGTTGGTGGCCATCGCTTTCATGGCGATGTCGACCAGTTCACCGGTCTTGTCCGTCGGTGCAATTTCATTGCGAGCGGCGGCCATCAGGCACTTCATCGCGTTCTTGGCGACGTGTGGCGGGCCACCTGTGATGATCTCATAAAGCATGGCTCCCAGCAGATAGACATCGCTGGCGGCCGTGATCTTTTCGATCGGGCCGGTTGCCATTTCGGGAGCCATGTATGCTGGCGTCCCCCCCATCGTATTCGTTTCAGTAATGCTGCGGGATTTTCGGAATGTCTTGGATGCCTGTGCGAGCCCCCAGTCCATGACCAGCACTTCGCCGAATTCCCCCAACATGATGTTTTCGGGCTTCAGGTCACGATGCACGATCCCGCGTGCGTGCGCAAAACCGACGGCATCGGCCACTCGCATCAAGATGTCGAGATTCTCGACCACCGACTTCTTCTGGATCACCTTCAGCCAGGGGGTCCCCTGGACTTTTTTCATGGAATAGAACAGGGCACCCTGGGCATTGGCACCGACGTCGTAAATCGGGACGATGTTCGGGTGATCCAGATCACCAGTCACCACCGCTTCTGCCAGAAATTTCGCTCGCTGCTTTTCGTTTCCAGCCGTCGCAGCCTTCAACATTTTCACGGCGACGTTACGGTCGATCGAGGTCTGCCTCGCATCGTAGACGACCCCCATCCCCCCTTCACCGAGAACCTTGATCAGTTCATATTCGGGTTCGTCGCCGTCGACGGAAATCGGACCTGCCTGGAGTTCAGAAAACGCCTTGGTCTTGATGACCAGCGTCTGCTTGGGAGATTTCACATGACGGGCCTCTTTGGCCTTCATGGTCATCTCGGGCTTCAGATTGTCGACAGAATCCGGATCCCCCCAAACCGACTCCACCGTCTTCAGCAACGATTCGGGCACTTCTTCGGAGACGAAGGTCTTGTCGGCATCGCCTCCTTCGTCCGAATCCATCGCAAACTCTTCGCTCACCATCGTGCGAGCGGCAGCTTCGGGATCGTCCGACTCGACGAAGTCTTCTGCAACAAAGGTCTTGTCCGAGTCCCCTTCGGATTCGTCGGACATGCCAAACGATTGCGACAAATCGCCCACAATCGTTCGAAACGCCGCTTCGGGATCCGCTTCGGGCTCATCTTCATCGTCGGCGACGTAAGTCTTATCCGAATTATTGGCCTGAGCCATTTCCGTCGAATCGACGGTTGCAGAACCGTCATCGGAATTACGGCCGTCATCCGCACCGCTCGGGGCTTCAAACTCGTCCGAAACGTATGTCTGCTGGCTTTCGGAGGCGTCGTCCGCGTAACTGCTGTCGAAAGTCGTATCGGGCCGCTGTGCTTCGTGTGAGATCGACGCGGTTGCGGAACTGGCCCCCCCCGGATCTGACACATCACCCACGAATTCATCTGACTGCATCGTCTGATCGATGCCCGAATCTGCCTGAGAGGAGTCGGCGGAAGCAAATTGATCCTGCGATTCGAAGGCACTCTGCTCGAAACCAGAAAGCCCCCCGCTGATGGAATCGATCAGCGGCGGTCTGGAAACCTCGGTTGCAAGAGTGGCGTGCATTTCGCCAGATCCAGACGCAGAGTCGCTTACGGACAGGCGATGCTGACAATTCGAGCATACACCTGTCACCAGATCCTCACCGAGAACCTTTTTATTGCAACTCGGACACCTGATCATCAGCTACCTCCACACGTTCCGGCTTCACTCAGCCGGTCGTGCATCCTAACCATTGGCAATGACATTTTGACTCAAACCAATGATCCTCACTTCTTTCAACGTCGACTCATCAAGAGGACGCTGCGAGCCCACTGTTTATCGTCGAATGAATCCTGACTTTTTCAATGACCTCTATCTTTGTCAGATTGACCGCCGTTACACCACACCGAAACGAGATTCCCGGCCATTTTTTTGAATCTCGGATCATCTGAACAGAATGTAATTGCCCTTTATTTTGCTTTCACGCCAAATTTGCGGAATAGACGAGCTGCACGGGATAGTCCGTTCGAAACGACTTGAGCGGCTTTTTCCTTGACGGAAGCGGGGACCGGAATCCCTGCGACCGAGGCACCAATGAGCATTACCGAGCCCGCGGCCGACGTGCCGGAATCTGTCGGCTGAGAGTGATCATGCGTGTTATCGGAATTCTCTGAATTTACATCGCTGACGAAATCGGCCTGCGACCAGCCCGCTGGCCGACCGTCTCTCGTCTGTTCGACAAAGCTATCCGTCAGAACTTCAGCCCGCTTCCAGGCACTTCGGGCAGCCATCGATGACCAGCCTTTCCATCCAGATTCGGCAGGAGATTCGAAACTCGCCTGAGCAATGACCTGTTCACGCGTTTCCGAAGCCGAAGCGAAGCTCAACGAATCGAAGTCCGATTCAGCGGGGACCGTCGAAACAGGCATTTGCGTCGCAGCACGGATGGCATCTTCAGCATCCGCTGGAGCATCCTCCATCGGGGGAGGCACCAGCTTCTGCTGCCGCATATTCGATGACGGAGGACGGTCGCCGTCATCGCTTTCGTCAACGATTTTACCCTGGCGGACATCGAAGACGTCGAGCAACAATCGCTGTCGCGATTCACCCGGCTCTTGAAGCTGGAACCGGTATTTCCCATCAGGAAGATCGGAAATCAACTTCATCAGGTCATCGAGAACCTTTTCGTCGAGCGGATATTGCTTATCGACAGAACCATCCGCTCGCAGAATTTCCAGGTAGACAATACGTTTCGACGCGATACCGTCTTCGCCGCTGGTAATGTCCAACCGTGCCGTGTCACTTTGAGATGGAGGCGGAGCTGCGATCCCCACAACATCAATGATGTTAGGTGGCTCAGGGAAATGCAAATACACAACGGGAGGAGTGACGTCGTACGGGAATGACGCAAGACCTTCACCCGGTACAGGAACGGCAGTGGCTCGGACGGAAATATCCTGGAAGATAACGGTCCCTGGATTATCGACGTTCCCCGTGGCGGTCAAAACCTTTGGATGAAGTGCCGCATAGTTGGGATCGTGCGAATTGTAAATTGCACTGCTGAGATCCGAATTGATATTCGGCGTCGGAACCGGTGGCGGGGAACTCACCCCGATATCTGGTACAGACTCAGTTGGCGTATTGACATTCAGGGCCTTCAGAACAACATGAGAATCATGGGCCACCTGAACATTGATCAGGATTGGAGCAGACTGATCTTCGATGTTCGGGTTGCCGCGATAGGTATGCGAAAAACTGAAATGTCCAGGGTCCGCAAAGACTTGAGTCGTTGATGTGCCGTCACCCCAATACACCGTGATCACGAAATTGTGTTCGCCCGGGCGCCCGAAGTCACCACTCAGGACAACCTCCCCTGTTGCCGAGATTTGCGGCGACTGAATGTTGTAGATCAGTGGCAGGGTATTCGTAATGCTGCCCGTTCCCGTTTTGATCACAACGTCGTTAGCAACGGTATGCTGCGTGGTATCAGAAGTGGTGTTGGGATCCATGCTCCCCAGAACGACTGTATTTGCGGCGGTCAGAGAAACAGTACCAGTACCTGTCAACGAGATGTCGTTAATCACACGGGTATCGTTAATGACGACATTGTGACCAGCGTTCAACGTGATGTTGCCATTGCCATTCAGGGCCGTGATGGGCGAATTGACAGTGATATCGAACGAACCACTCTTCGTGAGCAGCGTGATATCACCGCCTGTGGAATTCGTGATTGGAGCATTCGTTGCCGATTGAATCGCCGAAACGAGAATCGAACCGTTGTTCGTGATCGTAACATTGCCAGCCGATGCGCCGTCGTTCGTGATTCCATTGACGCCTCCGACAGAGTCGATCGTCAAGAGCTGATGCGTGAGGTTGTCGACCCGGATATTGCCGGATCCTGTGTTGTGCGCCGCGAAGTGAGAAACCTGTGTCTGCAACGCATTGCCACTGCCAATCCCCTGTGTCGTCTGAACGACCAGGGAGTTGGTGATGACGTTGACAGTATTAATCGCCGCCCCGTTCGTAACCCCCCCGTGAACAGCAGTCAGTGATACCAGACCTGTTGGCTGCGTCGTCTGCAGGGTCGAATTGAGATTGATGTTACCGTTTGCATTAATAGCAGTGAGAGAGATCTGGTTTGTCGCGGTCGCAACATTGTTAACGGTGATCGTTCCGTTCGTCAGCGAAATTCCCGCAGCCGAATTCGTGTTGACGATTCCGTCAAGCTTCGTCAACCCGGTGCCCGTCGTTTGAGTCAGGTCTGCAGCTGTGATCCCGCCCGTTTCAGTGACATTGCGTGCCGACGCGATCACGACTGAACCAAGCCGAGTCGTACCGCCAACGGCACCCGTGAACAGGATATCGCCGACGGATCCGGCATTGATCAGCAGTCGTTCTGCAACGGTCCCGGCATTCGTGGCATTCAGCGTACTGGCAAATGTGACATTCGCACCAGCCGTATGACCACCTGCCGTGGTGTCAATGGACAATTGACCGCCGCTGCCGACCTCGGTGACGCCACGCAGGAAGGAAACAGCATCACCGGTCGTTGTAACGGTTCGAGTTCCATTGACCGGAGAAGTAATTGTGACGAGTCCTGCTCCGTCCTGCGTCACACTTCCATCCGAACTGATGTTGGCATTGATGGTCAACAGGCCAGCGTTCGTCAACCTTACACCGCCTGCCCCGGTCGTTGTGACAGTGTTGTTGATGACGATCACGTTTGAGGCCAGCGAGATCCCCGTCGCGGTGTTGGTGCTTGTCGTTCCGTTCAGAGTCGTCGTGCCGGTTCCCGCCGTCTGCGTCAGGCTGGCGGAAACAATGCCATTCTGTTCGGTCACATTGTGTGCGTTCGTGATGACGATATCACCGACTCGCGTTCCGAATCCGACTGCCCCCGAGAAGAGAATGTCACCCGACGTTCCAGCATTGACCGTCAGATTCTGCACTCCCGCACTGGTGGCATCGACCGACGAACCAAACGTCACGTTGGCTCCCGTTGCACTACCAAACGCGGATGTGATCTGGCTGCTTCCTGTCAGCGTCAGAGCCTGTACCGTCACCTGCTGTCCCTGCGTCCGAACCGTTCCGTTCAGGGCCGTTGCCCCGAGGTTCACAGCGCCACTGATTGCGGTGAGTGTACCCGTAATATTGGTCTGGCTGACGGTATGAGTCATTCCACTCTGGAAGGTGATGCTGTCTCCCGCATTCAGACCGACGGTGACAGTTCCCGTGTTCAGGAAGTTGACGAAGTTGGTGATGGAGTCGGTAACGACTGGTCCACCTGATTTTCCGAAAGTGACATTGTACGGCTGATTGGTTGTAGTCAATGTCGACAAGGTTGTATTTGCCTGGAATGCAACAGTCCCAGTGGTATCCGAAATCAAGACTGTTCCAGCCTGCAAAGTTCCCTGGAATGTGGTGTTGCCGCTGTTTGTGATTGTCACGGTTCCGAGCGAATCAACAGGTCCGACGAAGACGATGTCGCCGACGGTCCCGGCATTGATCGTCAGGCTCTCAGCATTTGCACCGGCAGTCGCTCCATGCAGCGAACTCAAGAATGAGACGTTTGCTCCCGTCACATTTCCAGACACCGTCGTATCAATTAACAGATTTCCAGCACTGCCACTGAGCGTCACTCCCGTCGCGAAGCTTACTGTATCTCCTGTCGTGGTGATGGAACGTGGTTCCGTAATCGTGACCAGTCCAGCACCGTTCTGAGTCACGGCACCATCGGACGTGATATCTCCATTGATGGTCAGCAACCCGGCGTTCGTAAAAGTCACCACGCCGGAACCTGAAGTCGTCAACGCTGCATTAACGGTGATCGCGCTGGTAGTGACCTGGATTCCAGTGATCGCTGTTGTTGTGACAGCACCGTTGAATGTTGTTTGCCCGCTGCCAGCCATCTGAGTGAAACTGGTGGCCGAGATTCCCGCGGATTCTGTGACATTGTTCGCGGTGACGACGACGATATCTCCCAATTGGGTGTTTCCACCAACCGCACCACTAAACAGAACATTGCCAGTGGAATTGAGCGTCAGGTCCTGCACCCCCGCATTGGCCGAATTGAGTAACTGATCAAACGTCGTGTTTTGACTGACGAGCGTCGTTGAATTCCCGATAACGACGCTGTCGTGATATGTCTGATCTCCAGTTGTCGAAACATGTGCAGCGTTGATCCGAGTAGTACCACTGGCATCGGTCGTCAGGAACTGCAGTCTGGTGGCCCCGACAGAATCGCTCGCAGCATCACCAAACGTCGTCGTCCCGGATGCGTCCACCGTCAACCCCTGCACGCCAGTGGCAAGGGCATCGAGATTGCCGTTGAATGTAACATTGACTCCTGTCAACGTCGATGTACTTCCAAGAATGACATTGTCATTGTAAGTCTGATCCGTGACCGTTTTGACACGAGACGTGTTAATCACGGTCGTTCCACCTGCATTGGTCGTCAGTGTCGACAGGCGTTCCGTGTTTCCGACCAGGCCGTTGAACGTCGTTGTGCCGGAGGTGTTTACCAGGAGAGAGTTATTCTCGCCGGTCGCACTGTCCAAGATGCTGTTAAAGGTGACGTTGCCACTGGCATTGCTGTCGAGCGTCGTATTCGTATCCAGCTTGACCGCATCGTTAAATG